>NZ_JBAVDI010000015.1:0-38133 GCF_049587115.1 Aeromicrobium sp. | reverse complement strand
TTCCAACGCCGATGACGAGCACGACCCTGAGGGAGCGACGATCGCATTCGAACGGTCGCAGATCGGTGCCCTCGTACGACAGGCGCAGCTGCACCTCGAAGAAATCGACGCCGCCATCAAGCGGCTCGACGCCGGGACGTACCAGATGTGCCAACGCTGCGGTCGGCCGATCGGCGACGACAGGCTCCGGGCCAGGCCCACAGCAAGCACCTGCGTGCAGTGCGCCGCCGTGCGTTGACGAGGTTCGGCTGGAGTGCACCACCGGCCGCTGGCAGTGTGGGGTGGTCGGCCTCTCGTACGATGGAAGAGATGACAGACCCACAGGCGAAGTCCGCCCGCTCGCCCGAGGAAGATCCTGGACGGATCGCAGTGCTGACAGCGCGATCTCGCGGCTGGGCAGCAAGCATGGGCCAAGGGGTGTACGACCGACTGCCCCACCCGCTGCAGCGAGCCTGGGTGTTGACCGGCCGAACGTGGCGCGACACGTTCGACGACCGGGT
Organism: Aeromicrobium sp.; assembly: GCF_049587115.1. GTDB lineage: Bacteria > Actinomycetota > Actinomycetes > Propionibacteriales > Nocardioidaceae > Aeromicrobium. The sequence goes on along the minus strand of NZ_JBAVDI010000015.1, from coordinate 37,633 downwards.
GCCCGGGCTGGCAGCCGAGATCGCCCTGTTCACGATGATCTCGCTGCCCGCCCTGATCCTCATGATCCTGGGTTCGCTCGGCTTCGTGGCCGATGCGCTGGGACCCTCGGGGGCCCAGGAGCTGAACAGGATCGTCTTCGAGCTGCCGCGTTCTCTCCTCGCTGCCCAGACCTACGACTCGTACGAGCGACTCGCCTCGGCCGTTCTCGCTGACGGTCGCGCAGACGTGATCTCCATCGGAGCCCTGCTCAGCCTGTGGACGGGGTCCCGGGCGACTGCCCGGGTGCTGGAGACGATCACCATCGCGTACGACATCGAACATCCTCGATCAGGCTGGCGGCGCCGACTGCTGGCGGTCGGGCTGACCGCGGCAGGGCTTCTGGGCGCCATCTCGATCCTCCCGCTCCTGGTTCTCGGCCCACGTGTGGTCGAGTGGGTCGCACCGAACACCTTCGCGTCCGCGACGCTGAACGTCCTGGGAGCTTTGTATTGGCCTGCGCTCGCCGCGCTCGCGATCGCTGGTCTCGCGACCGTCTACCACGTCGGTGTTCCGTGGCGGACCCCGTGGCATCGCGATGTGCCGGGGGCGGTGCTGGCGATGATCCTGTGGCTGCTGGCCGTCGTGTGCCTGCGCGCCTACCTGGCGGTGACCCTCGGCGAAGGCGCGGTGTTCAGCCAGCTCGGTGTTCCGATCGCGGTGGTGCTGTGGCTCTATGTCTCGTCAATCGCGGTACTCCTCGGGGCTGAGCTCAATGCCGAGATCGAGCGAATGTGGCCCACAACCGCCCACGGGCCGGCGGTGGCCACGGATGCTGGTGCCGCGGAGCGTTCTCACGTGGCGTAGGTGAACCCCGACGGTTTCGCTCCGAACCGGTCGCTCAGAACAACCGGCGAACCAGTTTTTGCTTCCAACTGGGGTAGGGCGCATTGAGCAGCGGCGGGTCGATCAACCACGACGGGCGTCGGTAGATCGCCTTGCGATGACTGAAGGTGTCGAAGCCGGCTCGGCCGTGATAGCTGCCGTAGCCGCTCTCGCCGACACCTCCGAAAGGTAGCGAGGAGACCAGCAGGTGGGTAATGGCGTCGTTGACGCAGATGCCGCCGGACGACGTCTCCGCGACGACCCGGTCCACCGTCTCGTCCGAGCCAGTGAAGAGGTAGAGGGCCAGGGGCTTGTCTCCCGCGTTGATCGCGTCCGTCACCTCAGCGAGGTCGTCGAAGACCAGCACGGGGAGGACGGGTCCGAAGATCTCCTGACCCATCACCGCGGCATCCCGCGAAACTGCACGCAGCACGGTGGGTGCGACGTAACGCGCTTCGACGTCGACCTGACCACCCAGCGCGACCTCGTAGCCGTTGCCATCAAGCAGGCGGGAGATCCGGCGGGCGTGCCCGGTGTTGACGATTCGACCGAAGTCCTTGCTGGTGCGCGGATCCTTGCCGTAGCGCTTGGCGACCTCGGCTGCGATCGCGTCGAGGAACTGCTGCTCCACGTCACGGTGCACCCACACGTGGTCGGTAGCGACGCAGGTCTGCCCGGCGTTGAGGAATTTGGAGAACGCGACCCGGCTGGCGGCAAGCTTGAGGTTGGCGTCCCGGGCGATGATCACCGGCGACTTGCCGCCGAGCTCAAGGGTGACCGGGGTCAGATGTGCGGCCGCGGCCGTGGCGACGATGCGGCCGACGGTCCCGTTCCCGGTGTAGAAGACGTGGTCCCAGCGCTGCTCGAGCAGGGCCGTGGTCTCGGCCACGCCACCCTCGACGACGACAACTGCGTTCGGATCGAGATAGAGAGGCAGCAGCTTGGCGAGTGCGGCCGATGTCATGGGCGCGACCTCGGACGGTTTGGCCAGCACCGCGTTGCCCGCGGCCAAGGCAGCCGCCATGGGGGCGAGAAGCAGCTGGACCGGGTAGTTCCAGGGCGCGATGACCAGCACCACCCCGAGCGGCTCGTTGACGACCTCGGCGCGGCCCGGACGGAAGAGCAGCGGCACCCGCCGCTTCTCGGGCGCCATCCACGAGGCCAGATGGCGCAGCTGGTCCTCGACCTCGCGGCCCGTGGCCCTCAGGTCGGCGGCCCATGCCTCGAACGGCGCTCGGCCGAGGTCTGCTCCGAGCGCAGCCACCAGCTCGTCCTCGTGCTCCGAGAGCAACCGCAGCAGACCTTCGAGCTGCTCCTGGCGCCATTGCACAGGACGGGTCCGGCCGGAGGCGAAGGTCGTCCGCAGTCGCGTCGCGACGGCGGAGGCTTCGGTCGCGCCGAACGTGGCAACGGGCGATGGCGCCTTGACGTCGGTCTGGCTCATCGGTGCTCCTTGGGGGATGATGCGGTAGTCGAACCGGATCAGTATTGGCTCGCCACCGCAGAGCAACGGTCCTGGCGGTGGGTGATCAGGCGAGCTCATCCTACTGCTGGATGGTCGTCGGGCGGATCGAAACGAGCCCTGGAAAGCCAAGGCATCCCAGGGCCAATTCGTCCCAAACCTCCAGATCTGCGCGACCCTCACCGCGTGCGTGAAAGGCGGTGGCGGCCTCGTCGACGCCTTGGGCTGTCAGGCGCCCCTGCTCTCCCACGCGGGACGGGTGCTGACCCAGCATGCCCTCTGCGGCTCATCACCACTTACCTTGCCTCTACGGTGAGCAGGTGATGACAGGACGAAGGGTCACGACGGCGGCTGCGCTGATCCGCGCGAGCCATCCCGAGCCGGGGATCGCCGTGAGCCTGCTGGCGATGATTCTCGCCGTCACATGGGAGGCGTCCGGCGGCACGACGGCACTGATCGGGGTCGCAGCCATGACGGGGCAGCTGACAGTCGGCTGGTCCAATGACCTCATCGACCGTGACCGGGATCAACGGTCGAACCGCCGTGACAAGCCGTTGGCGACCGGTGTGCTCCAACCGGCGCTCGTGCGGGGAGCGACTGCATTGAGTCTGGCCGCCACCGTGGGGGCGTCACTGTCGTTGGGGGTTCGCCCAGGCCTCCTGCACCTCACGCTGGTGGCTACGGGGTGGGCGTACAACCTCGGCTTCAAACGCACCGTGCTCTCGTGGTTGCCCTACGCGGTGTGCTTCGGGGGACTGCCCGTCGTGGTGTCGCTCGCCGCGCGAGAGGTAGCCGGGCCGGAGTGGACCATCATCGCCGGTGCGCTGCTTGGTACGGGTGCCCACCTCGTCAACGCCGTGCCCGATCTGGAGGACGACCGGCGCACCGGCGTCGTCGGCCTGCCGCACCGGCTCGGCGCCCGCCGCTCGATCAATCTGGCAACGGCCCTGATGCTGACGGGGACGGTCGTGACCGTCGTGGTTCCAGTCAGCAGCGTTGACCTGTTTGCGGTCGTGGTTCTCGCGGTGTCCGGGGCGCTGCTGGTGGTCGGACAGCTGGCGTCGGGGCGTGGTCCGTTTCGGGCTGTGCTCGGTATCGCGCTGGTGAACGTCGTGGCTCTGCTCCTGCGCAGCTGACTGCGACGCCACAGCGACAGCAGCCCGCGCGAGCAGTCAGTGAGCGGCGCGCACCCGGTCCGTCGCCCGACGCCCCGGGGAGCCGCTGCGTCGCTCGTCGGCCGACTCCAGAATGTCGACGTCGCGGGCGTGGCCAGCGGCGAGCTGCTCGTTGGTCCGGCGACGTAACGAGGGCCGCAGCCACAGCTCGAAGACATCCTGCGTCGCGCGGTCGCGGAAGACGAAGGCGTCTCCGCTGGGGCGCAGGATGCCTCGTTCGGTCAGCCAGTCCATCCGGTCCTCGATGTGCAACCTTCGACGCTCGGTCCGGCGCTCGCTGCCCAAGAGGTTCATCACGTCGATCGCCGTGGCTGGGCGATCGACCACTGCGAGCACCTGGCAGATCTCCATGTCCACGGGGTCCAGCTGATCCGCGAGCAGCCGGAACGTCGCGGACGCCGCCGACTGGGCCGCCGGAGCCCGTGAATCGGTCGCCAGCTCGAGGCCCCGCGCGGTCGAGATCATCTGTCCCGACGAGATCCACGAGCGCAACGTCTCGACGGCAGCACCGGCCAGGCCCCCGCTGCGGCTCCGGAGCGTGTCCATGAGCTGGGGCGCCGGTCGACCGGCCAGTAGCGCCTCGGCGAGCGCCTCCAGGTCATCGTCGTCAAGCACCGAGGACTCCACGACGTGCACCCGGTACCGGTCGCCCTGCTGCGTGCTCGCAGCGAGCAGCGCGGCGGCCTCGGGTGACGTGACGAGCACCAGGACGCGCCCCACCTGCGGGTCGATCGTGGCAAGGACCTCGGCCATTGCCGCATGAGCTCGAACCGGCTGCAGGTCGACCGGTCCCATGACGGCGACATCAGCAGCTGCTGGTGCACGGGTCGCCCGTTGCGTCGGAGCCTTTCGTGCGACCTCCACCGGGCGGACCGGGCGGAGGTGGACGTCGAGACGATCCGTGGCGGCGCGCAGCAGGGCTTGACGACCCGAGCCCGGTGAGCCGACCAGACAGACAATGTCTCTGCCGTCCCCGTCCACGCAGTGCTTGATCTCTGTGGCCAGCGCCTCGAGGAGCGCTGCCCTGCCGAACAGGGATGGCGCTGCTTCGTGGTCCTCCGGCTCCCACGAGAGGAGCTGGCGGTGCAGAGCCCGGGTCTGCACCGATGGCGCGGCCCCGAGCTCAGTGAGGAGATTGCGACGACAGCGGTCGTAGGACCGAAGGGCGGACTCGATCTCCCCGATGCCGGCGTAGGCGCGCATCAGGGCTCGGTGAGCCCGTTCGAGGCAGGGATCGATGCTGATGGCGAGGGTCGACAGATCGATCGCGTCACGGAGCCAGCCGAGCTCGAGCGCACTGTCGGCGGCCTCGGCGAGGAGCGTCGTGCGCAGGCTGATGAGCTTCGTGCGGATCTCGACCGCCCACGGACTGTCGTCGTCGTGAGCGTGGAAGTCGTCGACGTACAGAGCCTCGGCCTCCTTCACCAAGCTGACCACTCGAGCGTGCTCACGGGACTGGACCGCTGCGGCAGCCTCGATGGCGAGAGCTTCGTGGGCCAGCACATCGACCCAGCACGGCGCGAGCCGCAACCCGTCGGCCTGCCTGGTGACCGAGTCCTTCCCCAGCACACGGCGGATGTTGGCAGTGGCGGTCCGCAGGCTTCCAGTCGCGCGGACTTCGTCGACGCCGGGCCACAGCCGCTCGATCAAGGTCTGGCTCGGGACAGTCTGCGCCGCACTCATCGCCAGCAGTCGCAGGAGATCGGTGGTCTTCCCCGTCGTCCATGACGAGGCGGGAACGACGTACCCGTCGGGCGGCCGCACCCAGAGCCTCCCGAGGAGCCGGATCTCGATCTGTTCATCCATGAGCTCCGCCTCGTCCCTCGCGACCGTGTGTCGAACAGGCTACGTCCACACAGGGTCAGCACATCGCCGGATACGAGCGCTGGCGGGGCATCCACGCGGCGAGCTGAGCCGTGCGTCAGACTGTGCCCGGAGCCGCCGAGATCGGCTTCCCGACCACCTTCAGGAGCGCGTGTGACACTGGCCCGAGTTGATACCGACGTGACCGGTCTTGCCGGAGCCGTGATCGTCGGCACGGACGGATCGTGCGTGACGAATCCGGGTCCGACAGGCTGGGCCTACGTCTGTGACGATGGCAGCTCGGCCTGCGGTGGACTGCTCGAGGGCACCAACAACATCGGCGAGCTCCTGGCGGTCGTGAACGCCCTGCGCGACTTCGCCGATCGGCCACTGGTCATCCAGGCTGACTCGTCCTACACGATCGGCTGCTCGACGACCTGGGCGGCCGGCTGGGCTCGGAATGGTTGGAAGAACTCCAAGAAGGAGGTCGTCGCGAATCTCGACATCGTGCAGGCCATCTACGCGCTCATGCAGACCCGTCGCGAGGACGGTGCGCCCGTGTTCTTCCAGAAGGTCAAGGCACACCTGGTGGACTTGTCGGTGTGGCCCCTGAATGTTGCTGCCGACGAGCTGGCCGGCCGGGCCTCGGCGCGTGCGGCCCGCGGCGACGTCGCCGAGGTGCGCACCACCGCGCGAGTCTGACGAGGGTGGGCGTCCGCCGAGCGAGTACCGTCTGAGCATGACCGTCTCGACCAGCATCGACCTGAACGGCGGCGTGCTCGTCGCGCACGACGGATCTACGCACGCCCAGGCCGCGTTGCGGATGGCGGCTCGCCTCGCTGAGGCGTTGCGCCTCGATCTGACGGTGGTCCGAGTCTGGAATCTCGGCACCGCGCCACGACCGGAAAGCTCGGCGGTCGGCTACATGCCGCCGATCGAAGACTTCGAGGCCGCCACGGCAGCCGCGCTGGAGCGCGATGTCGAACCGGTACGGGCAGCCACCGACGGGATAACGATCCGGACCGCAGTTGCCCAGGGCAGCGCCGCACGTGTGCTCCTCGAGGCCTCGAAGAATGCCGACCTCATGGTCGTTGGCAGCCGCGGTCTCGGCGGCTTCGCCGGGCTCGTGCTGGGCTCGGTCAGCGAGCAGGTCGTGCGTCACGCGGCGTGCCCGGTTCTGGTGGACCGCGAGCGATCAGGCCACGACTCCACCGGTGACGACCGCGATCAGCTGGAGCAGGCCCTGGCCAGTGAGCTCAAGCTCGACTGATCTCGGGAGACCGCTGAGAATCCACCGGCTGACGAGGACGGACGCCTCCGCGCAAATGATGCGACGGCGGGGTAGCATGGCTGGCACAGCAACCCTCGCACTACCGCTGGCCGAACGCGTTCTACTCGGTTGACGGTGCCGTGGTACCCGACCGAAGGCCGGTGCCGGACGCGCAGCAGGTGTTGCGTGCGCGACCACCGCGCTGACCGGGTGGTCGATTGGTCTTGCGACATGCGTCGTGGAGCGGCCGCAGCGCCGGCTCCCAGACGCATCGACGTGTGGCCGGTCGACGTGGCCGACAGTCGCGGCACCGGCTCGGTCATGTGCCGAGCATTTCAGAGGAGGAACACGTGGACAGACGAGGTCAGGGCCGATCGGGCTCCACCCGGACGTCTGCCCGACGGGTGCGCAACGACGGCATCATGTCGGTGCTGGCCAGGGCGGTCCGAGAGGTCGAGGCAGGTGCTCAACGCGGCCGCCTGACACCCGCGGCACGCACGAAGTTCCAGGTCGTGGCGCTGTTGGCGAGGGAGGAGCGCACGCGAGTCAAGGCAGACAGCGCCAGCTCTGAGTCCCAACGTGCGGAGCAGCTCAAGCGGCTCGACGGAATCGGCACGATCCTCGCCCAGACCGCGGCGCGTGACACCTCGCTGCTGTCGCTGTTGGCTGAGGACGCCGAAGTCACCGATGCTGCGACGATCCTCAAGTCGGACATGATGCGAGCCGCCGGACGCGAGGAGGAGGCGCAGCCCGTCGCCCCATCAGCTGCACCACCGACCGCTTCGCCGGCCACCGAGCGCCAGGTCGTGCCGCAATCTGTCGTCTCGCGTCAGCTGGCCAATCCCTTCCTCGCCCCTGACTTCGCCGCAGCGGCGCGCCGGGAGCCCCAATCCCGACGCCTCGCGACGTGGGAGCTGCTGGGACCGCTGTTCTCATCGTTCGAACGCGCTGCCGGTGGATCATCGGCGTGCATGACCCTTCCCGAGCCAGCCGACACCAAGGTTCCCGACGGTCTCACGCTGATGCGGCACCAGTCCGAACTGGTCGCCGCTGCTGAGGACGGACACCGCACGTTCCTCCTGGCCGACGAGCCCGGACTGGGCAAGACTGCCGAGGCGCTGCTCGCTGCCCAGGCCGCCAACGCCTATCCGCTGCTGGTCGTCGTCCCGAATGTCGTCAAGACCAACTGGGCCCGAGAGGCCGAGCTCTGGACCCCTGGGCATCCCGCGACCGTGATCCACGGCAACGGAGATGCGATCGACGGATTTGCCGACATCGTGATCGTCAACTACGAGGTGCTGGACCGGCACGTCGGCTGGCTCGGCGATCTGGGGTTCCGCGGCATGGTGCTCGACGAGGCGCACTTCATCAAGAACAAGAAGTCCCAGCGCTCCCAGCACGTGCTGCAGCTGTCCGAACGAATCCGGGCACGCACGACACGGCCCCTGCTGATGGCTCTCACCGGCACCCCGTTGATCAACGACATCGACGACTTCCGGGCGATCTGGCAGTTCCTCGGCTGGATCGATGACAAGAAGCCACTTGCCGAGCTCATGCACTCGCTCGAGGAGACCGGACTCACCCCTGTCGACAACGGCTTCTACGCTGCCGCCCGCGGCCGGGTCATCGAGATGGGCATCGTGCGCCGCCGCAAGGTCGACGTTGCCTCTGACATTCCCGCCAGGCGAATCGCAGACCTGCCGGTCGAGCTCGACGACGAGGTCGGTCGATCGATCCGCGCGGCCGAGCGCGAGCTGGCCCGCCGGCTGGTGTCGCGGTACGACACGGCCCTCGAGACCCGTTCGGCCGGAGTCATCGTCGACGGGATCGACCACGATCTCGTGCGCCGGGTTGCCACGTGGGAACGCGAAGACTCCTCGAGCAAGACCGACGAGAACGTCTTCAGCATGATGCGCCGCATTGGGCAGGCCAAGGCGGGGCTGGCAGCTGACTACACCGCACAGCTGGCCCACAGCGTCGGCAAGGTCGTGTTCTTCGCCAAGCACGTCGACGTGATGGACACCGCCGAGGAGACCTTCGCATCACGCGGCATTCGTTACGCCTCGATCCGTGGCGACCAGACCACAGCGGTGAGGCAACGCAACATCGACGCCTTCGTCAACGATCCTGAGGTTGCGGTCGCGGTCTGCTCATTGACCGCGGCGGGCGTCGGCATCAACCTGCAGGTCGCGTCGAACATCGTCCTCGCAGAGCTGTCCTGGACCGACGCCGAGCAGACTCAGGCAATCGATCGAGTGCACCGCATCGGTCAGGCGGAACCCGTCACCGCGTGGCGAATCATCGCGTCTCAGACGATCGACACCAAGATCGTCGAGCTGATCGACAGCAAGGCGGGTCTGGCCGCGCGCGCTCTGGACGGCTCGGACGAGGAGATCGCGTCGAGCTCGGACATGCAGCTCGAAGCGCTGGTCCTGATGCTGACCGAGGCGCTGGGGGACCGGCTCGACGCCTGACCTGTGACGTCAGGAGCGGAGAGTCTTCAGGCGAAGGGGAGGTCCTCCTCCGCGACCTCCGGCACCTTGATCGACACCACGGCCATGTCGTCGCTGGTACGCCCCTGCTGGAATTCCAGGACGTCAGCAAGCAGGCCCCCGACGACGCCTTCGGTGGAGCCGCGGTGCGCGTCGATCGACTCGAGCATGCGCTGGTCGCCGAAGAAGTCGGCGTCCCGCCGGCCTTCAGTCACCCCGTCCGTGTAGAGCAGCAGCAGGTCGCCGGGCGCGAGCTCGAGATGACTGTCGACGAACACCGGATCGTCGAGGACTCCGACCAACGAGCTGGTCGTCTGCCCCGAGTACGGCGCCTCGCCGGGCCGCACCAGGACAGGCGCAGGATGTCCCGCGATGCAGAGGTCGGCGGCCCACCCGCTGCCGACCTGCCGCAGGTACATCAGCACGACAGTGCAGAATCGATCGGTGTCGTGCTCCAGGACGATGCGGTTGAGCAGGTGCATCGCCTCGGCGGGGGACTCGTGCTCGACCACAGCGGCGCGCAGCGAGTATCGGACCAACGCCGTGACGACGGCGGCTTCGACTCCCTTGCCGCACACGTCTCCCAGCACCACGACCCACTCGCCGGGTCGGCGCTGGAAGACCTCGTAGAAGTCCCCTCCGACCTCCTCGCCGTCGCCAGCTGGACGATATGCGGTCTGGAGCTCCAGTCCCGTGATCTGCGGCGAACTGGGTGGGATCAACGTCTCCTGCAGGGTGCGGGCCAGCAGGCGTGCGTGTGCTTCGGACGCCTCGGATCGCTCCTTGGCCCGAAACAGCTCCTGCTCGTAGGCCCTCCGTTCGCTGGCGTCGAACACGACGACCCGCATGACCTCGGGCTCGCCCGAGTCGTCCCGCTCGAGCGAGGCGTTCAGCAGAATCGGGAGCCTTGACCCATCTGCACAGACCAGCTCGAGGGCGATCTCCCGGACGCTGCCGGCCATCAGCAGCATCGGCCGCAGATGGGTCTGGCTGTACACCGCCGTCGCACGGCTCATGAGGTCGGCGAGGGTGCGGACCCCGACCAGCGACTCGGTGGTGTAGCCGGTCCACTGCAGGAAGGTTCGGTTGACCGCGAGGATCGTGCCGGACCACGCGACCGTCGCGTAACCGCACGGGGCCATGTCGTACATCCGCTGAGCATCGGTGACCGATGACCCGCCGGCCTCACCCGACGTCATGCGCAGCGCAGGAAGGCCGCGACCTCCGCGATCGTCTCCCGGGGCGCGCTGAGGTGCGGGATGTGCCCGGTGGCGTCCATCAGCACGAAGGTGCTGTCCGGGATCGAGTCATGCACCAGTCGGCCTGCGTCGAGTGGCGCGATCGCGTCCTCGCGGCACTGCAGCACCAGGGTGGGAGCGGTGACCTGGGGCAAATCGGAGCGGTTGTCCGAGGTGAAGGTGACGCGGGCGAACTGCCTGGCGATGTCGGGATCGGTGCGACAAAAGCTCTCGGTGAGCTCCTGGCCCAGTTCGGGACGCTCGGGATTGGCCATGATGAGCGGCGCCATGGCGCTGGACCATCCCAGATAGTTGTCGTCGATGACCGCGAGCAGCTCCTCGATGTCCTGCGCGCTGAACCCGCCGACGTAGGCGTCCTCGGGATGATCGATGTAGCAGGCCGAGGGGCCGACGAGCACCAGTCCGGAGAACAGTCCGGGCTGCTCGATGTCCGCCAGGACGCCCACCATCCCGGAGACCGAGTGGCCGACGAAGATCGTGTCGCGCGTGTCGAGCTCGAGGCACAGCTCGACAACGTCCTCGGCATAGGCCGACAGGTTGGCGTAACGCTCTGGGTCGTACGCCGACAGGTCAGATGCGCCAGCCCCGACGTGGTCGAACAGAATCACGTCGAACTTGTCCTCGAAAGCAGGCGCGACGTGACGCCACATGTGTTGGTCGCAGCCGAAACCGTGTGCGAACACCAGAGACTGGGCACCCGGCACTCCGGTCCGGGTCACGTGGTGTCTCAAGGCGGCGTTCACTCCAAGAATGTTAGTCCTATGCCGCAGACCACATGGCGTTAACCCGTACCTTGTGACAGCCGGAGGGTCCAGTCAGCCGGCGAGTACCGGCTCGCGCTGTCGGGCGAATCGAGTGCGCACGGCAGTGTCGACGCGCAATGAGACCCACAGCAGGCCGATGGCGACGAAGCCGTCGAGCCACCAGTGGTGACCTGTCGCGGCGACCACGAAGATCGTGAGCGGAAGATGAAGCACCACGACCCATCGCCACCTGCTGGTGCTGACCGTGAACACGCCGAGAGCGACGACCGCGGCCCAACCCACGTGGATGGACGGCATGGCCGCGAACTGGTCGGACACCCCGCTCCCGACGTCCCCATAGACGTCGAACCCGTGCTTGTCTGACAGGTCCAGGAATCCCAGCTCCTCGATGAAGCGCGGTGGCGCGACCCGGACGAAGCGGATCACCAGACAGAACGCTGTGAGCCCGGCCAGACCGTTGCGCCAGTGCGGGTAGGCCTCGCGGTGCCGCACGAACATCCACACCATGAACACGATCAGCCCCGGCACGTGCAGGGTTGCGTAGTAGTCGTTGACCACGGCAGCGAGCGGGTCGTGAGCCACCACGAAGTGCTGCATCGAGATCTCGGTCGGCAGGTGCAGGAGCTGTTGGACATCGTCGATGTCGCGGGCGCGTTGGAGTGCGCCGTCGGTGTGGGTCAGCGGTAGCTGCCGGGCGAGGCGCCACAGCGAGTACAACGCGGAGATCAGTGCGAACTCGTAGAACGCCGGCATCAACGCATCCCGCACTCGGCCCGGGCGAAGCAACCGCAGAGCCAGGAAGCACACGATGCTCAGACCTGCGGCAATCGCCGCCTGGTCCCAGGTCGCCCAGCTCATGCGCGCCAAGGCATCGGGTCGCCGTCCACGGAATGATCTTACGGAGCGAGGTCGATCGATGCCGCCCCACTCCGAATTCAGCCATGACCGAACCGATACCGTTCAGCAGAGCTCGTCAGCCCAGCCGCAGAGAAGGACAAGACATGGACGTCAAGAACTCCGTAGCCCTGGTGACAGGCGGGGCCTCCGGCCTCGGGCTGGCCACCGTCGAGGCTCTCCTCGCCGATGGAGCCAAGGTCGTGATCGTGGACCTACCGGGCTCGCCTGGTGAGGACGTCGCAGCGCGTCTGGGCGATTCCGTTCGCTTCGCGGCCGCCGACGTCCGTGATGAGGATGCCGTCAACGCCGCGCTCGACATCGCGCAGGAGCTCGGCGATCTGCGGGTCGTCGTCAATTGCGCCGGCGTCGGCAATGCGGTCAAGACCACCGGGAAGAAGGGCCCCTTCCCGCTTGATGCGTTCAAGGGAGTCGTCGAGATCAACCTGGTCGGCACGTTCAACGTCCTGCGCCTCGGTGCCACCCGGATGGCCGAGCTCGACCTGATCGGCGAGGAGCGTGGGGTCATCATCAACACAGCCTCGGTCGCTGCTTTCGACGGACAGATCGGCCAGGCTGCCTACTCCGCCTCCAAGGGCGGGATCGTCGGCATGACGCTCCCGATCGCACGGGATCTCGCCTCACTCGGCATCCGGGTCATGACGATCGCTCCCGGACTGTTCAACACCCCTCTGCTCGCATCGCTGCCCGAGGACGCCAGGAGGTCGCTCGGCCAGCAGGTGCCGCACCCGAGCCGGCTGGGAGAACCGTCCGAGTACGGTGCGCTCGCAGCACACATCGTGGCGAATCCGATGCTGAACGGCGAGACGATCCGACTCGACGGCGCGATTCGGATGGCACCGCGATGAGTGGCGCGCTGCGGACCAAGTTCACCGAGACGTTCGGGGTCGAGCACCCGATCGTCCAGGGCGGCATGCAGTGGGTCGGCCGAGCCGAGCTCGTGGCGGCTGTTGCCAACGCCGGTGCGCTCGGGATGGTCACGGCGCTGACGCAGCCGACTCCCGAGGACCTGGTCAAGGAGATCGCCCGCACGCGCGAACTCACCGACAAGCCCTTCGGCATCAACCTCACCATCCTGCCGGCCATCACGCCGCCGCCGTACGACGAGTACCGCCAGGTCATCGTCGAGTCAGGCGTCACGATCGTGGAGACAGCGGGTTCCAATCCCGGTCCGCACCTTCCGCAGTTCCACGCAGCCGGCATCAAGGTGCTGCACAAGTGCACGAGCGTTCGGCACGCGATCAAGGCTCAGGATCTGGGTGTCGACGGCATCAGCATCGACGGTTTCGAGTGCGCCGGTCATCCGGGGGAGGACGACATCCCGGGTCTGGTGCTGATCCCCGCAGCGGCCAAGCACATCACGATCCCGATGATCGCCTCCGGAGGATTTGCGGATGCGCGCGGCCTCGTGGCTGCGCTGGCGCTCGGCGCCGACGGCATCAACATGGGCACCCGGTTCATGTGCACCGAGGAGTCCCCGATTCATCAGAACATCAAGCAGTCGATCGTGGATTCCACCGAGCGGGACACCGAGCTGATCTTCCGCACGCTCCGCAACACCGCTCGGGTCGCCAGCAACAGTGTCAGCCGTGAAGTCGTCGAGATCCTGGCTGGCGGCGGACAGTTCGAGCAGGTGCGCGACCTGGTGTCAGGAGCCCGTGGCAAGACCGTGTACGAGCTGGGGGATCCCGAGGCCGGGATCTGGAGCGTCGGCACGTGCCAAGGCCTGATCGACGACATCCCATCGGCTGGCGCACTGATCGAGCGCATCGTTCGTGAGGCTCGCGAGATCATCACGGGCAAGCTCGGTCAGATGGTCCTCTGACGACCGATTCTCACTGAGACTCGGGCTCTGCATGGGGTCGAACCCTCAGACGGGCAGCAGCCGGGTGATGAACTTGGTCAGCTGATCGACATTGCAGCACTCGTGCATCTCGACGATCTCCGCGTACGTGGGGGCGATCGAGTCACCGAGGCCCCACCGCATCGAATGCTCCGGATTGAGCCAGAACGTGCGTCGGGCCCGTTGGTTGATGTCGTGCAACGCACCCAGATTGGGGTCCTGGTTGTTGTTGCGGGCATCTCCGAGGATCAAGACCGCGGTCCGAGGCCCGATCGCGGTCATGAAGTGGGCGTGAAAGTCCGCGAGAGCCTCCCCGTAGTCGCTGCTGGTGTGCCACTTCGTGATGTGCGCCTCCCGTGCGATCCGCTGCGCCAGATCATCGCCATCCTCCTTGACCATCGCGGTCACCTCGTCCATCGCGTTGACGAATGCGAAGACCCGAACCTTGCTGAACTGCCCACTGAGTGCCTGGACGAGGTGCATCGTGAAGCTGGAAAATCCCGAGACCGACCCCGACACGTCACACAGCAGGACCAGCTCGGGGCGGGAGGGGTGTGGCTTGGCGTGCACGGGGTGCATCGGCACGCCCCCGGTCGACATCGATCGTCGGAGTGTGCGGCGGATGTCGATTCGTCCGCGGGTGGCCTTGCGGCGCCGGGCCGCCAACCGGGTCGCCAGCTTGCGGGAGAGTGGCCGTACCGTTCGTCCCAGCTCCTCGAGCTGCTGCTTGCTGGCGCTGAGGAAGTCGATTCGGTCGGTCCCGGTGCGCACCGCGTGGCGGGTGACCGTGTCACGTCCGCGCAGCTCTGCGGTCCGGCGGCGAGCTTCGCCGGCGACCAGGGCACGGAAGCGGTCGACGTTCTGCCTGATCTCATCGCGCTCGAGCCGCCGGGTGAACTCATCCCCGCCCTGACCGCCGGCCTGACCGCTGCCCTGCCCTTGACCACCAACGCTCTGACCGCGTTGCTCCAGTGCCTGCACCAGCAACGTCTGAGGTCGGAGCCGCTCGAGCGTCTGGTAGGCCGACCACCCGCCGGTCGGGGTGCCCTGTGTCCCGACGCTCCCGAGCAGGTCGACCGCGATCTCGGCGACCTGCTCCAGAGCGCGTAGGTCGTTCTCCGCCAGAGCCATGGCCAGCAGGTCCCTCAGGTCGTCGAGATCGAGCTCCTCTTCGGCGTCCCGGACGGCCTGGGGCGCACCGATCCCCGCTGGGAAGTACAGGTCGAAGGTCATGTCGAAGACGTCGCGCTGGCCGCCTCGACGCACGAGAGCCGAGGCCAGACCCTCCCGGAGCTGGTCCCGGTCGCTCAACCCCAGGACCTCCACGACGGCTGCGGCGTCAACCGTCTCGCTGGTGCCGGCCGGGATGCCTTTGCTGCGAAGGGCTGTGACGAACTCGACGAGCCGTACCGCCACGTCCTGCTGGCTCGGCGCAGCGGCAGATGCCGCCTGCGGGGCCGGTGGCCTGGTCATGACGCGCCCAGCACCTCGTCGAGATCGAGCCGGGTGCGAGCCTTCTCGAGATCGTCCTGGTGCTTGAGAATCACACCGAGGCTCTCCCGGACCACGTCGTCATCGAGGATGTCGGCGCCGAGTGCGACGAGGGTACGCGCCCAGTCGATCGTCTCGGAGACCGACGGGGCCTTGCGCAAGGGCATCGCACGCAGGGCGTTGATGACCCGGACCAGCGAGTCGCCGAGCGTCTGGTCCAGCGCGGGCACCTTGAGCCGGACGATCTCCTGCTCCAGCGCAGCATCCGGGAAGTCGATGTGCAGGAACAGACAGCGCCGGCGGAGCGCCTCGGACAGCTCACGCGTCGCGTTGGAGGTCAGCACGACGAACGGGCGAGTCTTGGCAGTGATCGTTCCGAGCTCCGGAACGGTGATCTGGAAGTCGCCGAGAACCTCGAGCAGAAGTCCCTCGATCTCGACGTCAGCCTTGTCGGTCTCGTCGACGAGCAGGACCGTCGGACCGTCGTTGCGGATCGCGGTCAGCAGGGGACGGGCGAGCAGGAACTCCTCACTGAAGATGTCGTTGCGCGCCTCGTCCCATGTCTCGTCCTTGCCAGCGGTGATCCGGAGGAGCTGTTTGGCGTGGTTCCACTCATAGATCGCCCGAGCCTCGTCGACGCCCTCGTAGCACTGCAGCCGGACGAGCTCGGCCCCGCAGGACTCGGCGACGGCGGTCGACAAAGCGGTCTTGCCGACACCTGCAGGCCCCTCCACGAGCAGGGGTTTGCCCAGCTCGCTGGCGAGGAAGACAGTGGTCGCAACCGCATCGGATGCGAGGTAGCCCGCAGAGGCGAGCTTGTCCTTGACGTCGGCGATCGAGGTGAACGGCATGGTGGGCATGCCTACGATGATGCCGTGACCTTGATACAGATCGTGCGAGAGGTGTCGTTGACGCCCCAGGAGTCGTGGGACCGGCTCACCGACTGGGAGCGACACGGCGAGTTCGTGCCACTGACCCGGATCAGACTGACCGAGCACGGATTCGTCGCCAGGACCGGAATCGGCCGGGTTGGCTTCGACGATCCGATGGACGTCGTCGAGTCCCGATCGCCGTCCTATTGTCGACTGGTCAAGCGGGGCCGGGTTGTGACCGGCTGGGCCGAGCTGAGCGTCGAGCCCCTCAACGACGGTAGCCGGGTGACGTGGCGAGAGGACATCCACGTGCGCGGCACCCCGCGGGTGCTCGATGGGCTGACTCGCGCATCGAGCACCCGATTGTTCTCGCGGGTCATCGACGGCCTGCTGGCCTGATCTGCGAGCCGCGCGGTCTGCGGACTTGTGGGAAGACGGGCCACACGTACGATCGGCCCATGGGGTACTTGCCGGAAGCTGAAGCACTCGACATCTGTCGCGACCTGATCCGCATCGACACGTCGAACTACGGCGACGACTCGGGCCCGGGGGAGCGCAAGGCCGCGGAGTACGTCGCAGCCTCGCTCGACGAGGTCGGCATCGACTCGCAGATCTTCGAGTCCGAATCCGGTCGCGCCAGCGTCGTGGCCCGGTGGGGCAACCAGAACTCGCCCAAGCCGGGACTATTGATCCATGGGCACCTGGACGTCGTGCCGGCGCAGGCATCGGACTGGCGGGTCGACCCCTTTGCAGCGGAGGTCCTCGACGGCTACCTGTTCGGACGTGGTGCCGTGGACATGAAGGATTTCGACGCCATGCTGCTGTCGGTCGTCCGGGCCCGTCAGCGCGCCGGGGTGATTCCGGACCGCCCGATCACACTGGTCTTCACGGCGGACGAGGAGGCTGGAGGCAAGTTGGGCGCGCACTGGCTCGTCGACAGGCACCCAGACCTGTTCGAGGGATGCACCGAGGCGGTGGGCGAGGTTGGCGGCTTCTCGACCGAAGTGGGCGGCAAGCGGCTCTACCTGATCGAGTCCGGTGAGAAGGGGATCGCCTGGATGCGACTGCGCGCGCGGGGCACTGCCGGGCACGGCTCGATGCGCAACGACGACAATGCCGTGATCCACCTCGCCCGCGCACTGGCGGCACTGGGTGAGCACTCGTGGCCCTCCGAGCCGGGGCCATCGATGCAGCTCCTGCTCACCAAGGTTCGCGAGCTCGCCGGCGCAGACGGGTCGCCCGACGAGCTGCTCGCGCACTTCGGACCGGCGGTGCGGATGATCGGTGCCGGCATGCGCAACACGACCAACGCCACGATGCTGGAGGCCGGCTACAAGCACAACGTGGTGCCCGGAGAGGCCATCGCCTACGTCGACGGCCGTTACCTGCCCGGCCACGCCGACACCTTTCTGCCGGCGGTGCAGGACGTCGTGGGCGACCAGGTCACCGTGGAGCCGTACATCACCGATGTCGCGTTGGAATACCCCTTTGAGGGTGACCTGGTCGACTCGATGACCGTCGCGCTGCACAGCCAAGATCCCGAGGCGCACATCGCCCCGTTCCTGATGTCCGGCGGAACAGACGCCAAGGCGTGGGACAAGCTCGGCATCACGTCGTACGGCTTCACCCCGCTACGGCTGCCGGCCGATCTGGACTTCACGGCGCTTTTCCACGGGGTCGACGAACGGGTCCCGGTCGACGCTCTGGAGTTCGGCTCACGCGTGTTCGACGAGTTCCTCAATTTGATTTAGCGCGACTACAGCGTGCTGCGCATCCGGATGATCTTGCGTCGGAGCACGACGGTGCGCTGACCCGTCCCGTCCTTGCGCAATCGGTCGAGCTCCCAGCCCTGGTACTCCGCAGCGTCGGTCAGCATGCGGCACACGGCCGACCGGGACTTGGTGCGGTCGATCGTGAGCTTCCAGAACTCGTACTCGATCATCGATTCACCTCTCATCGGGTACCACCTGAGACGTCGTCGAGGGCCTGGATGATCTCAACCGGCAGTTCAAGATCCTCCGAGGCGAGATCTTCCTGCAGCTGCGACGTGGTGCGCGCACCGATGATCGCGGCCGCGACCTGCGAGCGACCGAGCAGCCAGGACAGCGCGACGTGCGCGATCGTGACGCCAAGACCCTCTGATGCCCGGGCCAGCGCCTCCACGACCGCGGCCTTGCCCGGTGTGAGGTACGGCGACACGAACTCGGTCCACGCGGGGTCTGCGCCTCGCGAATCGGACGGGACTCCGGTGCGGTACTTGCCGGTCAGCACTCCACGGCCCAAGGGGGACCACGCGAGAACGCCGATGCCGAGATGCTCCGCGGCCGGGATCTGCTCGGCTTCCGGGGCACGCTGCACAAGTGAGTACTCGATCTGGGTGCTGATCAGAGGCAGCGCATCGGCACGACCGCGCAGCCAGGTCTGCGCGAGCGCGGACTGCCAGGCGGTGAAGTTGGAGATGCCGACATAGCGCGTGCGGCCGGTGCGAACGGCATGCTCCAGTGCGCCGAGCGTCTCCTCGATGGGGGTGCTCGGGTCCCACGTGTGCACCTGCCACACGTCGAGATGGTCCGTGCCGAGCAGCCGCAGCGACTGGTCGAGCTGGTCAAGAAGAGACCCGCGGGAGCAGTCACGGACGACATCGTCCCCGCGCCGCACGAATCCGGCCTTGCCGGCCAGCACGAGCCGATCGCGCACATCGGCCTTCGCGATCAGCGTGCCGAGCAGCTCCTCGGCAGCGCCATCACCGTAGATCGGGGCAGTGTCGATCATCGTCCCGCCGGCATCCATGAAGGTTGACAGGTGCTCCTCGGCGTCGTAGGCATCGATCGTCGAGCCCCACGTCATCGTGCCGAGCGCGAGCCGCGAGACTTCCAGCCCCGAGCGACCAACACGGCGATACTGCATGGCGCAAGGCTAGTCGGCGGGGTGAAGTCAGCCGGGTAGGCTCGCACAGTGGATTTCCTCCGTGCCGTTGTCCTCGGCGTCCTGCAGGGCCTGACCGAGTTCCTCCCGATCTCCAGCAGTGCCCACCTGGCGATCTTTCCGAAGTTCTTCGGCTGGGACGATCCGGGTGCCGCCTACACCGCGGTGATCCAGATCGGTACCGAGCTCGCGGTCCTTCTCTACTTCTGGAAGGACATCTGGACGATCGGGTCCGGCTGGGTCCGGGGGGCGTTCTCGCCTGCGGCACGCGCGGAGTCGGAGTGGCGCATGGGCTGGTTCGTGATCGTCGGCTCGCTCCCGATCGTCGCGTTCGGTCTCCTCCTGCAGGACGCCATCGACCGTGAGTTTCGCAATCTGTGGGTCATCGGCACCACGCTGATCGTCCTCGGCATCGTGCTCGGCATCGCCGAGCGCGTCGGTCGCAAGACCAGTCCGATCGCCGACCTGACCATGAAGCACGCGATCCTGCTCGGTCTCGCCCAGGCCGGTGCGCTGGTGCCGGGAGTCTCGCGATCCGGCGCAACGATCAGCATGGGGCTGTTCCTGGGCTATGAGCGCGCCGCCGCCACGCGATACGCGTTCCTGCTCGCAATTCCCGCCGTCGTCGGCGCGGGCGTCTACAAGTTGAAGGACATTGGCGGCGACAACGCGTACGGGACCGGTCCGACCATCGTCGGTACGGTGGTGTCGTTCGTCGTTGGCCTCGCTGTCATCCACTGGCTGCTCAAGTACGTCAGCACGCACTCCTACGCACCATTCGTGGTCTATCGGGTCGGGCTCGGAGCGATCGTGCTCATCCTGGTCGGTGCCGGCGTGATCGCGGCCGGGACGACGGTCGGCTGATCTGGACTACAGCCAGCCGGAACGCTTGAAGCGGAAGTAGATGTACAGACACAGACCGCCGATGGCCACCAGGCAAGCGGGGTAGCCGTAGGTCCAGGTCAGCTCTGGCATGTGCTCGAAGTTCATCCCGTAGATGCCGGCGATCGCGGTGGGGACGGCGAAGATCGTGGCGCCCGCGGTCAGCTTCCGCATGTCCTCGTTCTGCTGGACGCTCAGCTGGGCCAGGTGGGCCTGCAACGCGTTGTCGAGCAGATGATCGATCGAGTCGATCGCCTCGGCGGCACGAGTGAGATGGTCGCCGATGTCACGAAAGTACGGACGGGAGTCCTCCGGCATCGCGCCGTGCGCGAACCGCATGATCGGCTCCTTGAGCGGCAGGACCGCGCGCCGGAACTCAAGAGTCTCGCGCTTGAGCCGATAGATCCGGGTGGAATCGTTGGAACGTTCCGTCGAGAACACCGACGTCTCGACCTCCTGAACGTCGACCTCGAGCTCGGCTGCGACGTTCTCGTAGTGGTCCACGATGCTGTCCACGACGGCGTACAGAGCGGCAGTCGGCCCGTGGGACAACGGCTCGATCATCGACTCGGCGGCCTTGCGCGCATCCTTGAGCGAGGGTCCACCGTGCCGGACGGTCAGCAGGAAGTTGGTCCCCAGGAAGATGTTGACCTCGTGCGTCGTGATGTCGTCATCGCTGTACGAGACCGTGCGTATCGACATGAACAGGTGGTCGTCGTACTGCTCGACCTTGGGCCGCTGGTGAGCCTCCAGGGCGTCCTCGACGGCGAGCGGGTGCAGCGACAGCGACTGGGACACCCGCTCCAGCTCGTCGGTCGTGGGGTTGCCGATGCCGACCCAGAGGAAGTCATCCTCACCCAGACCGGCGAGCGCCGCGTCCAGCGAGTCGGTGTCGTGCGCCGTGTCCTCCCGGACCCCATCACGGTAGACCGCACAGTCGATGATCACTTCGCCATTGTGCCCCTGACCACCGGGCCGACGCCGCAGACTGGCCGTAACCGCACTCCCGATACGCTCGGCTCATGCGTAGCTGGTCAAGTCCCGAAGTCCCCTCCATCGCGGACTCGGGTCTGGGCGCCGGACCCGTCGTGCGGGTCCACGACACCGCGACGCAGCGTCTGCGTTCCAGTGACCCGACGCAGACCGCGCGTCTCTACGTCTGCGGCATCACCCCGTACGACGCGACCCACATGGGGCACGCCGCGACCTACCTCGCCTTCGATCTGCTGCAACGCGTCTGGCGCGATCACGGACTCGATGTCGACTACACCCAGAACGTCACGGACGTCGACGACCCACTGCTGGAGCGGGCCCAGGCGACAGGCGTCGACTGGACCGAGCTGGCGGAGCGCGAGATCGAGCTGTTCCGCGAGGACATGACCGCGCTGCGGATCATCCCGCCGGCCAACTACGTGGGCGCGGTCGAGACGATCGATCTGGTGGTCGACATGATCGATCAGCTCGACGAGCGCGATGCGGTGTACCGAGTGGATGACGACCTGTATTTCGACGTCCACGCAGACGCAGGCTTCGGCTCGGTCTCGGGTCTCACTGAGGATGCCATGCTGCAGATCTTTCCCGAGCGGGGGGGAGACCCTGACCGAGCCGGGAAGAAGCACCCGTTGGACTGCCTGCTCTGGCAGTCCGAACGCCCCGGAGAGCCCTCCTGGGAGACCCGACTGGGCCGTGGGCGCCCGGGCTGGCACGTCGAGTGCGCCGCGATCGCGCTGGAGCATCTGGGCACAAATTTCGACGTGCAGGGCGGCGGCTCCGACCTAGTGTTCCCGCATCACGAGATGTCGGCCTCCGAGGCAACCGTCACGACGCACGAACCGTTCGCCCAGGCCTATGTGCACGCCGGAATGGTGGGCTACGAGGGTGAGAAGATGTCCAAGTCCAAGGGCAATCTCGTGCTCGTGTCCAAGCTCCGCGCGGCGGGTCACAACCCGATGGCGATCAGACTGGCGCTCCTGGCGCACCACTATCGCAGTGACTGGGAATGGTTCGGCGAGGAGATCGCGGTCGCCGAGGAGCGGCTCGCAGCCTGGCGCGCTGCGGTCAGTCGTCCCGTGGCGCCATCCGGCTCGGCGATCGTCGAGGCCATCCGTGCGGCGATGTCCAACGATCTCGACGCCCCGTCCGCGCTCGCCGCCGTCGACGAATGGGCCGAAGACGATGCGGCCGCCGACCCACAGGCCGGTCGCACCGTTCGGACGGCGATCGACGCCTTGCTCGGCGTCAAGCTCTAGCTGACTAGAACCCAGGGCCCGGGCGGTTCGGCGGGCGTGGTTGGGTGCGCTGACGGCCGAGCTCTCCGCCGGCTCGTCCTCCGTATGGCCGTCCATGGTCGGCGAACTCGTCCCGCACGTACGACAGCCGCCAGTGACCCATCTGGATCCGGGCACCGGTCCGGAGGAGCTGGCGCGGCAGCTGTCGTCCAGCGACGGTGCTGAGCATGCGAGAGCTCCGCGCGATCAGGACGTACTCGTCGTCGTCGGTCCTGATGATCTCGGCCTGGAGCGTGTCCGTCCCGGCGAGGTGCAGGTCCACGTCGTCGCCGCTACCGATCGTGGTCCCCGTGGCCGGTAGTGGGTAGACCCCGAGGACGCTGGGCATGAGCGGATCGGAGGCGTCGGCGATGTAAAGGCGTGGGTTCCCGCCTCCAGCGGGGTCGTGAGTCGTCGTCACGACACGGGGAAGGCCGTTGACCGTGGGTAGCGGCGGCCAGGGTGTACCCGGTGGCCAGCCCGCAGAGGTCAGCTCGACTCCGGTGTTGCTGGGACGACGTGCCCACCCGGCGGCCAAGGCCTGGGTCCAGTGTCCGAGTCGCATGTGTCGTGAGCGCGTCAACAGGCGGTGGATCGGGCTGGTCCGGACATCGCCCAGGACGACGATCACACCATTGGGTCCCGAGACCTCCACCGCGAGCCCGAGCTGCGCGAGACCAGCCGCCACTCGGCGGACCTCGGACCTCGAGGGCTGGCCGACCACCGAGAAGATGTCGTCGCTGCGAACGGTGATCTTGTTGCCGCGGGCCGTCACGGTGCCCCGCACCTGCCCGCCGGATCGCTCGCCATCCGATGGCACGTCGACCTCGAAGGTCAGATCGGCGGTCAGGTGAACCACCGCGGTCACGGCTACTCCCGGTGCTGGTCGGACCCAGCCAGTTCGTCGTCGCTCGTCGTGATCCTCAACGTGCCGTTGAGCTTCCAGGTCGCTCGTGGTGCGTCGGCTCCGGTGTCGCGAGGAACTTCGACTGCCATGTCGATGAACTCATAATTGACCGCCGCTCCCTTGCCGGTCAGGTAATCCCAGACCTCGCGGCCCAGATCCGCCCAGTCGGTCACCGGCTGAACTCCAGGCCGGCCCGTCGAATCGTCATGTGTCGTCATGTGCGGTCCTCCAACGTCGGGCGGCGGCTCCACCCCTGTCATGAGAATGTCACGCGCACAACCAACCGCAACCCCAACTGCGAGCGGCCGGGCGACCGGACTCGGAACGACCTATTCCGGGTCATCGCCGCGCCGCCTCAGGTAGCGCTCGAACTCACGAGCAATCGCATCACCGGAAGCCTCGGGGAGATCGCTGGTGTCGCGCTCGTTCTCCAGCGCCTCGACATACTCGGCTATCTCCTCATCGCGGGAGGTGAGGTCCTCAGCACCGCGCTGCCATGCGTCGGTCATCTCGACCAGCACACCCTGGGGGAGCGGCAGGCCCATGGCGTCCTCGATCGCTCCCAGCAGGGCCAAGGTGGCCTTGGGGCACGGCGGCTCGGCGAGGTAGTGGGGAACGGCGGCCCACAGCGATGCGGCCGCGATGCCCTCGCGCGACGCCATCTCGTTGAGGATCGAGGTGATCCCAACAGGTCCCACGTAGGTCGAGGGGAGCAATGACATTCGCCGCATCAGGATCGGATCGATCGTCGAGCCGCTCACCGGCACCGGGCGGGTGTGGGGCGAGTCGGCCAGCAGCGCGCCCAGGGTGATCAGCTCGGTGACCCCGGCGAGCTTCGCGACCCCCAGCACCGTGGAGCAGAACGCCTTCCAGCGGAAGTTGGGCTCGGGAGCTCGCAGCAGCAGGACGTCGCGATCGCCGCGGCGAGGTCGAGCGTGGAAGATCTTCGGCGCAGGCCAGGTGATGATGCGATCGCCGTCGTCGTCGTTGTGGACCTGGGGCCGGTGCATCTGGAAGTCGTAGTAGTCCTCGGGGTCGAGCTCGATCAAGAGCTCGGCCTCCCACTCGTCGATCAGGTGGTCGACCGTCCCGGACGCCGCGTCGGCTGCATCGTTCCAACCCTCGAAAGCGGCGACCATCCATGGGTCGCGGAGCTGGGGGATGTCCGCCTCGGAAGTCACCCGCTAACCCTATCCCGCAGCTGACGATGGGGAGGCCGAAGACCGATCACGCTGCCTGGTCGAGCGCCAGCGAGTTCCGCCGGTGCGAGCGAACGCCTACCTACTCGTTCTCCGTCCGGTATCCGAGGTTGGGGGAGAGCCACTTCTCAGCCTCGTCGACGGTCCAGCCCTTGCGCTCGGCGTAGTCCTCGACCTGGTCGCGTCCGACGCGGCCCAGGACGAAGTACTGCGACTCGGGGTGCGAGAAGTAGAACCCGCTGACCGAGGCGCCAGGCCACATCGCCATGCTCTCGGTGAGCTGGATGCCGGTGTTGGCCTCGACGTCCAGCAGCTCCCAGATCGTGCGCTTCTCGGTGTGCTCGGGACACGCGGGATATCCGGGGGCGGGCCGGATGCCGGAGTACTTCTCCTTGATGAGCTCGTCGCTGCTGAGGGCCTCGTTGGGGGCGTGCGCCCAGAACTCCTTGCGCACGCGCTCGTGCAGACGTTCGGCAAACGCCTCGGCAAGCCGATCTGCGAGGGACTCCAGCAGGATTGCGCTGTAGTCGTCGAGCTCCTTCTTGAACTGCAGGATGCGATCGGTGATACCGGTGCCAGCAGTGACAGCGAAGGCGCCGACGTAGTCGTGCAGGCCGGTCTCCTTGGGTGCCACGAAGTCCGCGAGCGACTTGCGGGCCGTGCCTTCGCGACCCTCACCCTGCTGCCGCAGCTGGTGCAGGACTGTCCTGACCTCGGTGCGAGATTCGTCGGTGTAGACCTCGATGTCGTCTGCAGCGATCTGGCTGGCCGGGAAGAGCCCGAACACGCCGTCGGCCTGGATCCACCGCTCCTCGATCAGCTTGTCCAGCATGATCTGGGCATCGTCGTAGAGCTTGCGAGCAGCCTCTCCGGACGTCGGATTGTTGAGGATGTCCGGAAACTTGCCCTTCATCTCCCAGGCGTTGAAGAACGGCTGCCAGTCGATGTAGCCGCGCAGCTCCTCGAGCGAGTAGTCCTTGAAGGTCTTGACGAACTGGGTGACCGTGCCGTGCCGGTGGTCGCAGCCGGGTCCCGAGCAGAGGTCCCTGGCCTGCTGCAGCAGCATGCGGGGCCGCGGTGGCTGGTAGCCGGACCAGTCGATCGGGGTGGCCTGTTCGCGCGCGGCGGCGATGGTCAGCAGCGTGCGGGTGTCCTGGCGGGCGGCGTGACGCTCGCGCAGGGCCGCATAGTCCTCGAGGGTGTCGGCCACCAGCTTGGGCCGCTGATCCTCGGACAGCAGCGCAGCGACGACCGGCACAGACCGCGATGCGTCCTTCACCCAGATGACCGGGCCGTGATACTTCTGCGCGACCTTGACCGCGGTGTGCGCACGCGACGTCGTTGCCCCGCCGATCATGAGGGGGATGTCGAAGCCCTGACGCTCCATCTCGACGGCGAAGTTGACCATCTCGTCGAGCGACGGCGTGATCAGGCCCGACAGCCCGATGACGTCGGCGCCCTCGGCCTTGGCTGCATCGAGGATCTTCTGCGCCGGAACCATCACACCCAGGTCGACGACGTCGTAGTTGTTGCACTGCAGGACGACGCCGACGATGTTCTTGCCGATGTCGTGGACGTCCCCCTTGACCGTGGCCATCACGACCTTGCCGTTGCTCCGCTCGGCGTCACCAGGTTGCTTCTCGGCCTCGATGAAGGGCAGCAGGTACGCGACGGCCTTCTTCATCACGCGGGCGGACTTCACGACCTGCGGCAGGAACATCTTCCCGTCGCCGAACAGGTCGCCGACGACGTTCATGCCGTCCATCAGCGGGCCCTCGATGACCTCGATGGGGCGTCCGCCTCGGTCGGAGATCAGCTGACGCAGCTCTTCGGTGTCCGACTCGGCGAACTCGTCGATGCCCTTGACCAGGGCGTGCGTGATGCGTTCGGTGACCGGGAGGGAACGCCACTCCTCGGTGGCGACCTCCTTGACCGAGCCGTCACCGGCGAAGTCGGCGGCAATCTCGAGCAGCCGCTCGGTCGAGTCAGGACGACGGTTGAGAATGACGTCCTCGATACGGTCGCGGAGCAGCTCGGGGACCTCGTCGTAGACCTCCAGCGCGCCCGCATTGACGATTCCCATGTCCATGCCGGCCGAGATCGCGTGGTACAGGAACACGGCGTGGATCGCCTCGCGCACGGGATTGTTGCCGCGGAACGAGAATGACACGTTGGAGACGCCTCCGGAGACCAGTGCGCCGGGGAGGTTCTCCTTGATCCAGCGAGTTGCCTCGATGTAGTCCAGGCCGTAGTTGGCGTGCTCCTCGATCCCGGTTGCCACCGCGAAGCAGTTCGGGTCGAAGATGATGTCCTCGGCCGGGAAATCCACCTGATCGACCAGGATGTCGTAGGCCCGCTGGCAGATCTCCTTGCGGCGCTCGAGGTTGTCAGCCTGCCCCTCCTCGTCGAAGGCCATCACCACGACCGCGGCACCATACTTGCGACACAGTCGCGCCTCACGGACGAACTTTTCCTCGCCCTCCTTGAGTGAGATCGAGTTGACGATCGACTTGCCTTGGACGCACTTGAGCCCCGCCTCGATGACATCCCACTTGGAGGAGTCGATCATGGTCGGCACGCGGCAGATGTCGGGCTCGGTGGCGACCAGCTTCATGAAACGATCCATCGCCTCGATGCCGTCGATCATGCCCTCGTCCATGTTGACATCGATGACCTGCGCACCAGCCTCGACCTGCTGGCGGGCGACGGCCAGGGCAGTCGTGTAGTCACCGGCCTTGATCAGGTTGCGGAAGCGTGCTGACCCGGTGATGTTGGTGCGCTCGCCGACATTGACGAACAGCGTCTCCTCGACGACCGTGACCGGCTCCAGCCCGGACAGGCGCAAAGCGGGACTCGTCTCCGGGACCGCTCGCGGTGCCTTGTCGGCCACGTCGCGTGCGATCGACGCAATGTGCGCCGGTGTCGTGCCGCAGCACCCGCCGACGAGATTGACGAAGCCACTCTCGGCGAATTCCGCCACGATCGCGGAGGTCTCGTCTGGGGCCTCGTCGTACTCGCCGAAGGCGTTCGGCAGCCCGGCATTGGGATAGCAGGAAACGAAGGTGTCGGCTACCCGTGAGATCTCGGCGATGTAGGGCCGCATCTCCTTGGCGCCCAATGCGCAGTTCAGGCCAACCAGGAGCGGCTTCGCGTGCCGGACCGAGTGCCAGAACGCCTCGGACACCTGCCCGGAGAGCGTGCGCCCCGATGCGTCAGTGATCGTGCCCGAGATGATGACAGGCCAGCGTCGGGCGCGCTCCTCGAAGAGGGTCTCGAGGGCGAAGATCGCCGCCTTGGCGTTCAGCGTGTCGAAGATCGTCTCGATCATCAGGACGTCCGAACCGCCGTCGACCAGACCATTGGCCTGCTCCAGGTAGGCGGTGACGAGCTGGTCGAAGGACACGTTGCGGGCGCCCGGATCGTTGACATCGGGTGAGATCGAGGCGGTGCGGCTCGTGGGGCCGATGGCGCCAACGACGTAGCGGGGCTTTTCAGGGGTGCGCTCGCTCATCGCGTCGCACTCGCGCCGGGCGAGGCGCGCAGACTCGAAGTTGAGCTCGTACGCGAGGTCCTCCATGCCGTAGTCGCTCAGCGACATCGTGGTGGCGTTGAAGGTGTTGGTCTCGATCAGGTCGGCACCGGCCTCGAGGTATTCACGGTGAATTGCGGCGATGATCTCGGGCTGGGTCAGGCTCAACAGATCGTTGTTGCCCTGCACGTCCGACGGCCAGTCGGCAAAGCGTTCGCCGCGATAGCCGGCCTCGTCGGGACGATCCCGCTGGATTGCGGTGCCCATCGCGCCATCGAGGATCATGATGCGGCTGTGCAGCAGCGCGGTCAGGTCGGACGTGGCATCAGGACGAAGGTTCTGGGTGTCGGACACAAGCAATCCTCGGAAGTGCGATCGGCAGGAATGCTGGGGATCTCCAGCCGGCGGCGGGCTCGCCTAGGCCTCAGGAGTCCCGAACTCTGATTCAGTATCTCACGGTCAGCAAGGTTCCTCAGAACCGTCACCGCGTAGGCACAACGCGCGGATGCGGCCCGGGGTCACGCCTCGGCTACGGTTGAGCGGTGCCTGCATACGCCGCTGTCCTGTGGGACCTCGACGGCACCATCGTCGACACCGAGCCCCTCTGGATGGCCGCCGAACACACGCTGGCCCAACAGCACGGGAAGATCTGGACCGAGGAGGACGGGCTCGCGCTGGTCGGCAATTCGCTCCTGACCTCGGGCCAGTACATCCGTGACAAGCTCGACAGCTCGATGTCGCCGGAGGAGGTCGTCGACTACCTGGTCGGCCAGCTGACATCCGCGCTGACCAACCACATCGACTGGCGACCCGGCGCCCGCGACATGATCGCGGCATTCGAGTCCGAAGGGATGCCGCAGGCGCTCGTCACGATGTCCTACACCTCGATCGCCGAACCGGTCGCCGCGGCGCTGCCCTTCAAGGCCGTCGTGACGGGCGACACGGTCTCCCGCCCCAAACCGCACCCCGATCCGTATCTGCTGGCAGCCGAGCTGCTGGGCGTGGACGCCGGTCAGTGTCTGGCGATCGAAGACTCCGGCACCGGAGCGGCATCGGCGAATGCGGCCGGCTGCGACGTGCTGGTCGTGCCGCACTTCGTCAACGTGCCAGCAGCTGAGCGACGGGTACAGATTCCCACCCTGGAAGGTCTGAAACCCGACGACCTCCGCGAGCTGTTCGCCTAGGGCGCAGTCGTGGTCAGCGAGCTGACGTCGACGATCTCCAGCGCCGGAAGCTCCGGGGGAGTGCCGCCGAACTCCGGGCACAGTGCCTGGTGCGCGCACCAGGCACACAGACCACTTCTGCGGGGTGGGAAGTCGCGCAGCTCGATCGCGCGCTCGATCGCCGACCAGAGAGCCACGATCTTGCGCTCGGTCGCCAGCAGCTCGGCCTCGTCCGGCTCGTAGGTCAGGAACGATCCGTCGCCGAGATACATCAGCTGCAGCAGCGTCGGGATGACACCCCGCGTCCGCCAGATGACGAGTGCGTAGAACCGCATCTGGAACATCGCCTTGTCCTCGAACCGGGGGTTCGGGGAACGGCCCGACTTGTAGTCGACCACCCTGATGCGGCCGTCGGGAGCAATGTCGACACGGTCGATGATGCCTGACAGGGTCAGCCCTGACTCAAGCGCGTAGGAGACCCGTTCCTCGCGGGAGGCCGGCTCGAGATAGCGGGGATCCTCCATGTCGAAATAGGTGCCGAGCAGGTCGACGCACGATGCCAGCCATGCGGTCTCGTCGGCGGCCTGCTCGGCGCTGAACAGCTCGGCGAGCCGGGGCTCCGCGGTGCGAAGGGTCTCCCACTCGCCTGGCAGCAGATCCACGGCGCGGTCGAGCGTCCGGCCCGCGGACGGGTCGTCGAACAGGTCTTCAAGGACCGCATGCACGAGCGTGCCGCGGACCATGGCTGGGTCAGGCGACTCGGGCAGCCGATCGATCGTGCGGAAGCGGTACAGGAGCGGACAGGTCTGAAAGTCGCCGGCCCTGCTGGGTGACAGCGATCGTCGAACGGCCTGCGGAGCGTCGGTGTCGTCCATGGTGAGCAGACTAGTTCGACCCACCGACGCATCGGAGTGCAACGCTTGACCCGTTAGATTGACTCGGTGAGCTCACCCGCGCAGCCCGGCACGTGGCGCATCGGACGTGTCTCCGGTGTCGACGTGCTGATCAAGCCGTCACTACTGCTGATGGGTGTGGCGCTGGTGCTGCTGTTCGCGCCCCGGTTCGAAGGTCGACTGGACTCCAACCCCTACGTCATCGCCACTGGCTTCGTCCTTGGGCTGTACGTGTCAGTGCTGGTTCACGAGCTCGCCCACGTCGTGGTGGCCCGACGATTCCGCATGCGAGTGCGCTCGGTGACGTTGCACCTGCTCGGCGGCGAAACCCTGATCGAGGGGGAGAGTCGCACGCCGTGGCAGGAGCTCGCGATCTCGATAGCGGGGCCGCTCGCCTCGCTCGCCATCGGTCTCGCGAGCTTCGCGGTCGAGCCCAGCCTGAGCGGCACCACCGCCGACATCCTCTACGCGGTGGCGCAGGTCAACATCCTGGTGGCGATCTTCAACATGCTGCCGGGTCTGCCGCTGGACGGCGGACGGGTGTTCCGGGCGATCATCTGGCAGGTCACGGGCCGCGAGGCGCTGGGCATCCGGGTGGCCGCGTGGATCGGCCGCCTCACGGCGATCGCGATCGTCGTGCTCGTGCTGGTCCGGGACCGCGGTGGTCCGGAGTTCACCATCGACCTGGTGATCGCAGCGCTCGTCGGCTGGTTCCTGTGGCAAGGGGCCGGTGACGCGCTCCGCAGCGCCAGTCGCGCCTCCCGGGTCAACCTGCTCGATGCGAGGACGCTCGCGGACACCTCCACGGCCGCTCCGGCCGGCATGCCGGCCCTGCCTGCCGATCTGCGTGGATCCGAGCTCTTGCGTGCCATGGCGGCAGTGCCCGCTGACACCTATGTCCTGACCGAGCCCGACGGCAGCGTGTATGGCGTGCTCAGCGCCAACGCTGTCGACGAGGCCTATCGAGCGAGCCGACGATGACTTCCTTCATGCGCAGTGGACCCCTCCAGCCGGGCGAGTGGGTGCGACTCACCGACCCCAAGGGCCGCAAGCACAACGTGCAGCTCGAGCCGGGGAAGGAGTTCTCCACGAAAAAGGGCCAGATCCGGCACGACGACATGATCGGCCAGCCCGAGGGCATCGTGATCGAGTCGTCGCTGGAGGCCCCGTACCAGGTGTTCCGACCGCTGCTGTTCGAGTACGTCGTGTCGATGCCGCGGGGGGCCGCGATCATCTACCCCAAGGACGCCGCCCAGATCGTCGCGCAGGCGGACATCTATCCCGGAGCGCGCGTCGTCGAGGCCGGAGCAGGGTCGGGCAGCCTGACGGCCTACCTGCTGCGCGCTGTCGGGCCCACCGGCACCCTCGGCTCGTACGAGCTGCGCGAGGAGTTCGCCGAGAACGTGCGCAAGAACGTCCGCCAGGTCGCCGGGACCGACCTGCCCGGATGGACGCTGACGGTCGGCGACGTGCGCGAGGTCGTCACCGAGACCGAGATCGACCGGTTGATCCTCGACATGGTGGACCCCTGGACATGCATCCCGCTCGCTGCCGAGCGGCTGGTCCCCGGTGGAATCATCTGCGCGTACGTCGCCACCACGACCCAGCTGTCGCTGTTCGTCGAGACAGTGCGGGCCGACGGCGGCTTCACCGAGCCACGTGCCTGGGAGACCCTGGAGCGGGACTGGCACCTCGAAGGGCTGTCGGTCCGGCCTCAGCACAAGATGAACGGTCACACTGCGTTCCTCGTGACGGCCCGCCGAATGGCGCCCGGCCACCGATCGATGGGCACGTCTCGCCGTCCAGCACCCGGTGCCTACGGCCCGGACTACACCGGACCGCGACCGGCCGGCAGCGAGATCGCGTAGGACCTCCGCCGGAGCTGGCCGACGCGACACCCGCGGCGCATCCGCGATGACAGGCGCAGACGTGTCACCGGCAGGTAGGGTCGTGGCTACGAGTAGTGAGGTGGCTGATGACGGACAGTGGCTTGGGTGGTCAGAGCAGCGGCTCCGAGCAGGAGGTCGCCTACTTGCGCGCGGAGGTCGAGCACCTTCGTCGTCGCCTCGGTTCGGTGGGTTCGACCGACTCGCGCCTCACCGAGCTCGAAGCCAAGCTGTCCGCCACGAATTCTCAGAACGAGCGCCTCACCTCGACACTGCGCGAGGCGCGCGATCAGATCGTCTCCCTGAAGGAGGAGGTCGATCGGCTGGCTCAACCGCCGACCGGTTTCGGCACCTTCCTGCAGCGCAATGACGACGAGTCCATCGACGTGTTCACCGGGGGGCGCAAGCTTCGCGTCAACGTCAGTCCCGCTGTCGACCGGCTCGCCCTGCGCAAGGGGCAGGAGGTCATCCTGAACGAGGCGATGAACGTCGTGACTGCGCTGGATTTCGAGCTCACCGGCGAAGTCGTCGCGCTCAAGGAGATCCTGGCGGACAACGAGCGCGCTCTGGTCATGGGCAACGCCGACGAGGAACGCATCGTACGGCTCGCTGAATCGCTCGACGGCGTCAAGCTGCGCCCCGGTGACTCCCTGCTGCTGGACTCCCGCTCGGGCTACGTCTACGAACGCATCCCCAAGAGCGAGGTCGAGGACCTGGTCCTCGAAGAGGTCCCGGACATCGACTACGAGTCCATCGGCGGCCTGCGCAGCCAGATCGAGTCGATCCGGGATGCCGTCGAGCTGCCCTACCTGCACCCCGAGATCTTCATCGAGCACGAGCTCAAGCCGCCCAAGGGCGTGCTTCTCTACGGGCCTCCGGGCTGCGGCAAGACCATGATCGCCAAGGCGGTGGCGGCCTCGCTCGCCAAGAAGGTGTCCGAGCGAACCGGCGAAGAGGGACGGTCGTTCTTCCTCAACATCAAGGGACCGGAGCTTCTCAACAAGTACGTCGGCGAAACCGAGCGGCACATCCGCCTGGTGTTTCAGCGGGCACGCGAGAAGGCCAGCGAGGGCACGCCGGTCATCGTGTTCTTCGACGAGATGGACTCGCTCTTCCGCACCCGCGGATCCGGCGTCTCCTCTGACGTCGAGAACACCATCGTCCCGCAGCTGCTGAGCGAGATCGACGGCGTCGAGGGCCTCGAGAACGTCCTGGTGATCGGTGCGTCCAACCGCGAGGACATGATCGACCCCGCGATCCTGCGGCCCGGTCGACTCGACGTCAAGATCAAGATCGAACGGCCCGACGCCGAGTCGGCGACCGACATCTTCAGCAAGTACCTCACCGCCGGACTCCCGCTGCACGCGGACGACCTGGGGGAGTGGAGCGGCGACCGCCAGGCCTGTGTCACCGGCATGATCCAGCGCACGGTCGAGCGGATGTACACCGAGTCCGAGGACAACCAGTTCCTTGAAGTCACCTACGCCAACGGCGACAAGGAAGTCCTGTACTTCAAGGACTTCAACTCCGGCGCCATGATCCAGAACATCGTGGACCGGGCGAAGAAGATGGCGATCAAGGACCTGCTCGAGAGCGGCCAGCGCGGCCTGCGCGTGCAGCACATGCTGCAGGCCTGCCTCGACGAGTTCAAGGAGAACGAGGACCTGCCCAACACGACCAACCCCGACGACTGGGCGCGGATCTCGGGCAAGAAGGGTGAGCGCATCGTGTTCATCCGTACCCTCATCTCCGGCAAGAGCGGCAACGAGCCGGGCAGGTCCATCGACACCGTGGCCAACACCGGCCAGTACCTGTAGACGGTGCTGACGTACGACCTCCGCGCTGTGCCCTACGGCAGCGCCGACCCACAGCTGCTGACGGCAGAGGTGCAGGCCGAGTACGCCCGGAGGTACGGCGGGAAGGGTGACATCGCCCCGATCGACACCGCCGAGTTCGACGGCGAGCAAGGGGAGTTCTTCGTCGTCTACGTCGACGACGCACCGGTGGCGATGGGTGGCTGGCGTCGTCACGGCGAGGACGGTGACGGCGAGATCAAGCGGATGTACGTCCGTCCCAGTCATCAGCGCAGAGGACTGGCGCGAGTGGTTCTCGCTCATCTCGAGGCGACCGCTGTCGCAGCCGGCATCAGCCGGTTGATTCTCGAGACAGGCCTGGCACAGCCCGAGGCCATCGCCATGTACCGCTCCGCCGGCTACACCGACATCCCGGCATTCGGTTTCTACGCGGCTGATCCGCTGAGCGTCCACCTCGGCAAGGTGCTGGCGGGGCATAGGCTCACGTCATGACCGTCAGGCGGGTGCAGGGCAGCGAGGTCGAGTACGGCATCGCCGTGCAGGGGCAGCCGCATGCCAACCCCATGGTGGCGTCGACACACGTCGTCAACTCCTACGCCGCGGCTCACGGGCTGACCCGCCGCGCCCGCTGGGACTTCGAAGAGGAGAATCCGCTTCGCGACGCACGCGGCTTCGACCTCAGCCGCGAGGTCGCCGACCCGTCGCAGCTCACCGACGAGGACATGGGCCTGGCCAACATCATCCTCACCAATGGTGCTCGGCTGTATGTCGACCACGCGCACCCGGAGTACTCCAGCCCGGAGGTCAGCAACCCGCTCGACGTCGTCAGGTGGGAGAAGGCAGGGGAGAACGTGATGCGGCTCGGTGCCGAGCTCGCGGCCACGATTCCCGGCACCCAACCGATCGTTCTGTACAAGAACAACATCGACAACAAGGGTTCGTCCTACGGCTCCCACGAGAACTACCTGATGCGCCGGGACGTCCCGTTCGACCAGATCGTCGAGCACCTGACGCCGTTCTTCGTCTCGCGTCAGGTGTTCACAGGGGCTGGCCGGGTCGGGCGCAAGCAGGACGGCAGCGTCGATGCGTTCCAGATCAGCCAGCGGGCCGACTACTTCGAGGTCGGAGTAGGCCTGGAGACCACGCTGAAACGACCCATCATCAACACGCGCGACGAGCCGCACGCCGATCCGAAGAAGTACCGCCGCCTGCACGTCATCATCGGCGACGCGAACTGCTCGGAGACCGCGATCTACCTCAAGCACGGCACGACCTCGCTGGTGCTGGCGATGATCGAGGCGGGGTTCCTCCGCCGCAGCCTCGCGCTCGCCAATCCGATCCGCTCCCTGTACGACATCTCGCACGACCCCAAACTGACGCAGAAGGTCGAGCTGGAGGATGGCCGGACCGTCACGGCGCTGGAGCTGCAGGGCGAGTACCTGCAGCTCGCGCGGGAGTTCGTCGCCCGCGAGGGTTCTGACGAGCAGACCGACGACATCCTTCACCGCTGGGCAGACGTTCTGGAGCGATTGGCACGCGACCCCATGGAATGCGTTCAGGAGCTGGACTGGGTTGCCAAGCTGGCGCTGCTGGAGCGCTACCGCGAGCGGGACGGCCTCGACTGGTCGCACGCCAAGCTGCACCTGGTCGACGTGCAGTATCACGACATCAGGCTGCACAAGGGGCTCTACCACCAGCTCGTTCGCACCGGTCGCATGGACCGACTGCTCACCGAGGACCAGATCGCGGCCGCAGTGACCGACCCGCCGCGCGACACCCGTGCGTACTTCCGCGGGATGTGCCTGACCAAGTTCTCGAAGGACATAGCCGCCGCCTCCTGGGACTCGGTGATCTTCGATCTGCCGGGCCGCGACTCGCTGCAGCGCATCCCCACGATGGAGCCGTTGCGCGGTACTGCCGAGCACGTCGGCGGGCTGTTCGAGTCCTGCGCGACAGCCGCAGAGCTGTTCGCGGCGATCACGCGTCGCTGACCGTCCGGCGACACTCCAGGGCGACTCACCCGCGGGAGTACCGCCTGCGGGATAGTGTGAAGCCATGTCCGAGCAGCAGCACAGGAGCACCCGCAAGTCCAGCGAGTCCGACGCCCAGGTCGAGACCACCGAGGTCGACACCGAGCGCAAGGAGAAGCTCGACGACGACGTCGACTCGATCCTCGACGAGATCGACGACGTGCTCGAGGAGAATGCCGAGGAGTTCGTCCGCAGCTTCGTGCAGAAGGGCGGGCAGTGATGCTGCCTGACGGCACTCGGCTGTCTGAAACCTCGTCCTTCGCCGACTACCTCTCCGTCCGGGCGCCCGAGCTGTTGCCATCCGCACGGACGAGCGACGGGGCGAGTCTCGTCGGGGTCGCCCACGGCACGACGATCGTGGCCGCGACATTCGACGGTGGCGTGGTCATGGCGGGTGACCGCCGAGCCACGATGGGCAACGTGATCGCGCAGCGCGACATCCAGAAGGTCTTCCCGACCGACGAGTACTCCTGCGTCGGCATCGCGGGCACAGCGGGCCTCGCGGTCGAGATGACCAGGTTGTTCCAGGTCGAGCTCGAGCACTACGAAAAGATCGAGGGAACGGTCCTCTCGACCGATGGCAAGGCCAACCGTCTGGCGGCCCTCATCCGCAACAATCTCGGCATGGCGATGCAGGGACTCGCGGTCGTCCCGCTGTTCGCGGCCTATGACCTCGATGCGCAGGTGGGACGCATCTTCGCCTTCGACATCACCGGCAACCGCAACGAGGAGCGGGCGTTCCATTCGGTCGGTTCCGGGTCGACCTTCGCTCGCGGCTCGCTCAAGAAGCTCTATCGCGAAGGTCTGACCGAGCACGAGGCTGTCACCGCCACGATCCAGGCGTTGTACGACGCGGCGGACGACGACACCGCGACCGGCGGACCCGATCTGGCCCGCCGGATCTTCCCGATGGTCGGCGCCATCACCGCCGACGGTTATCGCGCCTATCCCGAGGACGAGACCGCGGCGATCGCCGACCAGGTGATCGCAGCCCGGATGGGTCGTCCCGATGGCCCCTCGGCCCCCCTGACGTGAGAGGACCGACCCGATGACGCAACCGTTCTACGTCTCGCCCGAGCAGCTGATGAAGGATCGGGCAGACTTCGCCCGCAAGGGCATCAGTCGCGGCCGCAGCGTCGCCGTTGTCCAGTACGACGACGGCATCGTGTTCGTCGCGGAGAATCCGTCGCAGGCGTTGCACAAGATCAGTGAGATCTACGACTGCATCGGCTTCGCGGCGGTGGGTCGCTACAACGAATTCGAGAACCTACGGATCGCCGGCGTCCGGCTGGCCGATCTGCGCGGCTACTCATACGACCGCAGGGACGTCACCGCCCGCGGTCTGGCCAATGCATACGCCCAGACGCTCGGCACTATCTTCTCCTCCGGCGGCGAGAAGCCGTACGAGGTCGAGATCTTCGTCGGGGAGCTCGGTGCTGATGCCTCGCAGGATCAGGTTTACCGGCTGATGTACGACGGATCGGTTGCCGACGTGCAGGGATTCGGGGTCATGGGGGGCCAGAGCGAGCTCGTCGAGACCTACCTGGGGGAGCACTACACGGCTGGGATGGCCCTCGCGGAAGCGATCCGGGTCGCGGTCACGGCGCTCGGCCAGGACACCACACCGGCGCGCACCGTCGAGGCGTCGGCGCTCGAGGTCGCCGTGCTGACGCGTACCCGCACGCAGCCGCGCAAGTTCCGACGCCTCACCGA
Organism: Aeromicrobium sp.; assembly: GCF_049587115.1. Classification (GTDB taxonomy): domain Bacteria; phylum Actinomycetota; class Actinomycetes; order Propionibacteriales; family Nocardioidaceae; genus Aeromicrobium. The sequence goes on along the minus strand of NZ_JBAVDI010000015.1, from coordinate 217 downwards.
CTCCGACGTCGTGGCCGCTCTCGACGTCTAACCCCGCCCCCACCCCACCGAGCGGTGGATGTGCCACCTATCGCGCCGACCGCCGGTGCCTGGGCCACCTATAAGGGGTGCGTATGCGTGGGTGAGCCACCGCCGCGCCGTGTTCGACGGCATCATCCCGCGCGGGTGACCCTGCGCGACTAGGCTGATCGCATGGACCGGCGGATCTTCGGTATCG
>NZ_JBAVDI010000014.1:0-1659 GCF_049587115.1 Aeromicrobium sp. | reverse complement strand
TCCCGCACACCCGTTTCCCCGACGCCGCTCCCCCGGCCTCCCTCCGACATCGGAGGGGTCAGAACATGATCGTGGAGAAGGTGCCGGTCTGCTCGAAGCCGGCTCGTCGGTACGCCGCGCGGGCGGCCAGGTTGTGCTCGTTGACGTAGAGCGAGACCACCGGCGCGATGTCGCGCAGCGCGATCTGCACCACGGCCGCCATCCCGGCAGCCGCCAGTCCTCGGCCGCGGCGGTCCGGGTCGACGTAGACGCCCTGGACCTGGCAGGCGTACGGCGAGGCCGCCGCCACCTCGGCCTTGAACACCACCCGACCGTCCTCGATGCGGGCGAACGACCAGCCCTTCGAGACCAGCTGCGCCACCCGGGCCCGGTAGAGGTCCCCGCCCCCACCGACCTCCGGGGAGACACCCACCTCCTCGGTGTACATCGCCACGCACGCGGGGTAGAGCACGTCCACCTCGGCCGGCACCGTGCGCCGCACCAGCGGGTCGGGGTCGATGGTCGGCCCCCCGGCGACCTGAAGGTGCGGCTGCTCCCAGCGCACCTCCCGGGCCGGCGACCAGTGCGGCGCGAGCAGCTGCCAGAGCGGGACCACCTGGTCGGTGGGGCCGACGATCGTCGCGCACCGCCGCTGCTGCTCCACCGCCCGCTCGGCGAACGCCTCCAGCGACCGCGGGGTCGTCCGCACCGGGACGAGGTTGGCCGCGGAGTGGCAGGCGGAGACCAGGCGGCCGTCCTCGTAGTAGCCCCAGACCTCCCCGCCGAGCCAGCGCGGGTCGAGCTGGGTGAGCCGGGCGCGGTAGTCCACGAACACGTTGGCGACCGGGTCGCACGCGATCAGCTCCAACATCGCGGGGAGGTCGGAGGGGCCGAGGAGGCGCAGGCCGGGCTGCGTGCGAAGCACACTCGGAGCCTACGCGACCCCCGTCAGGCCGGCTGCTCGACGCGAGGCGCCTCCTCCGCCGCCTCCGCCGGCTCGTCCAGCATCGTGGTCTCGTCGAACGGCCGCTCCCCGGCGAGCACGGCGTCGAGCTGCTCGCGGTCGACTCCCCCGGTCCAGCTGCCGACCAGGACGGTCGCGACGGCGTTGCCGGCGAAGTTGGTCAGCGCCCGGGCCTCGGACATGAACCGGTCGATGCCGACGATCAGGCCGACCCCGTCGAGCAGCTCGGGCCGGTGCGAGGAGAGCCCGCCGGCCAGCGTGGCCAGGCCGGCTCCGGTGACACCGGCGGCGCCCTTCGACGCGATCACCATGAACACCAGCAGCGAGATCTGCTCGCCGATCTGGAGCGGCTTGCCGAGCGCCTCGGCCACGAACAGCGACGCCATCGTCAGGTAGATCGCGGTGCCGTCGAGGTTGAACGAGTACCCGGTCGGCACGACGACCCCGACCGTGGTCCGCTCGATCCCCGCGTGCTCCATCTTGGCGATCAGCCGGGGCAGCGCCGACTCCGAGGATGACGTGGACAGGATCAGCAGGAACTCGCGGCCGAGATACCTCAGCAGGCTGAAGATGTTGACGCCGGTGGCGAGCCTGAGGACGGTGCCGAGGATCGCGAAGACGAAGACCGCGCAGGTGACGTAGAAGCCGATCATGATCACGGCCAGGCTCTTCAGCGCGTCGATGCCGGTCTCGCCGACCACTGCTGCGATCGCACC
>NZ_JBAVDI010000013.1:0-26716 GCF_049587115.1 Aeromicrobium sp. | reverse complement strand
CGAACTCGTGCGGGTGCGGCCGCAGCTGCACGGGCAGGATCTCCTCGGTGCGCTTGTAGTCGATCCACGTCTCGATCAGGTCGGGCGTGAACACGTCACCGGCGGTGAGGAACTCGTGATCGGCCTCCAGCGAGTCGAGCACCGCGTTCAGGGAGGTCGGCACCATGTTGATGGCGTCGTACTCCTCCGGCGGCAGCTCGTAGATGTTCTTGTCGATCGGGGCGGGCGGCTCGATCTTGTTCTTGATGCCGTCGATCCCGGCCAGCAGCAGCGCCGAGAAGGCGAGGTACGGGTTGGCCGACGGGTCGGGGCAACGAAACTCGATGCGCTTGGCCTTGGGGTTCGAACCGGTGATCGGGATACGGACACAGGCCGAGCGGTTGCGGGCCGAGTACACGAGCGCGATCGGAGCCTCGAAGCCCGGCACCAGACGATGGTAGGAGTTGACCGATGGGTTGGTGAATGCCAGCAGCGACGGCGCGTGCTTGAGGATGCCGCCGATGTAGTGGCGGGCCAGGTCCGACAACCCGCCGTAGCCGGCCTCGTCGTAGAACAGCGGCTTGCCATCGTTCCAGATCGACTGGTGGACGTGCATGCCCGAGCCGTTGTCGCCGAAGATCGGCTTCGGCATGAAGGTGACGGTCTTGTCATTGGCCCACGCCGTGTTGCGAACGATGTACTTGAACTTCATGACGTCGTCCGCCGCCTTGAGCAGCGTGTCAAAGCGGTAGTTGATCTCGCCCTGACCGGCGGTGCCGACCTCGTGGTGGCCACGCTCGAGCGTGAGGCCGACATTCGTCAGGTTGGTCATCATGTCGTTGCGCAGATCGGCGGTGCGGTCAGTCGGCGCAACCGGGAAGTAGCCTCCCTTGTAACGAACCTGGTAGCCGCGGTTGCCGTCGACCTCGTCGCCAGTGGACCAGGCGGCCTCGGACGACGTGATCTCGTAGAACGACTTGTTGGCACTGGTGCCGTAGTTGACCCGGTCGAAGATGTAGAACTCCGCCTCGGGTGCGAAGAAGGCGGTGTCACCGATGCCCGTGGTCGCGAGGTACGCCTCGGCCTTGCGCGCGATGTTGCGCGGATCCCGGGAGTACGCCTCGCCCGTGATCGGGTCGTGGACGAAGAACTCCATCGCGATGGTCTTGCGCCGCTTGAACGGGTCGATGTACGCGGTCTTGACGTCCGGGAACAGCACCATGTCGGACTGGTCGATGGTCTGGAAGCCGCGAATCGACGAGCCGTCGAAGGCCACGCCGCTCTCGACCATGGAGGCATCGAACGTCGACGCTGGCAGCGTGACTTGCTGCTGGATGCCGGGCAAGTCGGTGAATCGGACATCAAGGTATTCGACACCTTCGTCCTTGATGAACTTGAAAAGCTCGTCGGCGTTGCCGAACATGAGTCCTCCTCGACCGCTGAGCGGCCTTAGTTGTCGATGGCAGGTGAGTGCGTGGCTGCACCGTACCGCTGACGCTATGGTCTGGCAGTTTCCCGTCCGTCACTGGATTGTTTCAGGAATGTTACAAGTCAGCATCACCGGCCCGTGGGGCGCGTCGGTAGGCTCGCCGGGTGCAGACCGTTTCCTTGGGCCGCCGACTTGGCGCATTGCTGATCGATTGGATCATCGCCGCGCTGAGCGCAGCCGCTCTCGCCGGCGTGCACTACCCGCCCGAGGACGTGCAGGAAAATCTCATCATCTCGGCATTCTTCATCGTCGAGGTGGGCCTGCTGACCGGTCTGGTGGGTCGCTCGATCGGCAAACGCCTGCTCGGCATGCGGGTGGAGAACCCGGCTGGCCGCCCCATCGGTGTCCCGCGGGCGGTCATGCGCACGGCGCTGCTGAGCCTGGTCGTCCCGGCGATCGTGATGACCGAGGACAAACGAGGACTGCATGACCTCGCGGCCGGCTCGCGGGTCGTACGCGGCTGACGATCAGCCGCGCATCGCCTTGCGCGAGCCCTTCATGCTCGTCGGCACGGGGCCGCGCGGCATGGGTGCGGCTGGACGAGTCGCGTCGAGGGCCTTGAGCTTGTAGAGCAGTCCAGTCATCTGTGCGGGCTTGATGCTCTTGGGCAGCTTCTGCATGTGCTTGACGAGCTTGGTCAGCTTGACCTGGCCTTCGCCGTTGCCGACGATCACGTCGAGAACCGGGACCTCCTCGCCGGCGATGCGGGCGTGCTTCTTCTTCTCGGAGATCAGCAGCTGTCGAACGCCGTTGGGGTTGCCCTCGCCGACCAGGACGATGCCGGGACGGCCGACGACGCGATGCACGACGTCCTGGTTGCGGTTGAACGCCACGGCGGGCTTGAGCTCCCAGCCCTTGCGCAGCATCTGCAGGGCGCCGGCAGCAGCACCGCGCTGACCCTCGACCTGGGCGTACGCGGCCTTCTCGGCGCGCCGGCCGAACACGATGATCATGGCGAGGAGGCCGATCAGCAGGGCGAAGACGATCGTGATGATCATGCCGAAGACGCCGGTACCGAACACCAGGAGGCCGAGCGTCGCGGCCACACCGCCCGCGACGAGGAAGGTCAGCAGCAGGATCAGACCGATGTTGCGGTCACTGCGCTTGGTGATCGTGTACGCCTGGCGCATCTGGCCCAGACGTCCCTTGGCGGGCGTGGGGGTGGCATTCGACATGCGAGTCAGTCTACGTCGCTGTGCGCGCGGCCATGCTGCCGCGTCCGGACTCGATGGCCTGCTTGTAGAGCGTGCCGGCCCGGTACGACGAGCGGACCAGAGGCCCGGACATGACGCCGGCGAAGCCAATCTCGTCGGCCTCGGTCTTGAGCTCGACGAACTCCTCCGGCTTGACCCACCGCTCGACGGGGTGGTGACGCGCCGACGGGCGGAGATACTGAGTGATCGTGATCAGGTCGCAGCCCGCCTCGTGCAGATCGACGAGGGCCTGCGACACCTCGTCACGCGTCTCTCCCATGCCGAGGATCAGGTTCGACTTCGTCACCAGGCCGTAGTCGCGAGCCTGGGTGATGACGTCGAGCGAACGCTCGTAGCGAAAGGCCGGACGGATGCGCTTGAAGATGCGCGGCACCGTCTCGACATTGTGCGCCAGGACCTCTGGCCGCGAGTCGAAGACCTGGGTGAGGAGCTCGGGGATGCCGTTGAAGTCCGGGATGAGGTTCTCGACGCCGGTCCCGGGATTGAGCTCATGGATCTTGCGGACCGTCTCGGCGTACAGCCACGCGCCGCCGTCGGGCACGTCGTCGCGAGCGACGCCGGTGATCGTGGCGTAACGGAGCTCCATCTTCTGTACGCTCTCGGCGACCCGGCGGGGCTCGTCACGGTCGATCGGGTCAGGCTTGCCGGTGTCGATCTGGCAGAAATCACAGCGACGGGTGCACTGCTCGCCACCGATGAGGAACGTTGCCTCGCGGTCTTCCCAGCACTCGAAGATGTTGGGACAACCGGCTTCCTGGCAGACCGTGTGCAGTCCTTCGCCCTTGACCAGCTTCATCAGCTCGTTGTACTCCGGACCCATCTTCGCCCGGGTCTTGATCCACGCTGGCTTCTTCTCGATGGGGGTCTCGGCATTGCGGACTTCCAGACGCAACATCTTGCGTCCCTCAGGTGCGATAGTCACGCCGCCCAGCCTACGCCTGCCGCCCAGCCGCCAGACCACGCACCGCGATGGTCGGGTGTGCGTCGTGGGCGAGGTCCGGTGACGGCTCGTACGGCTCCCAGCCGAGCAGGTCGTTCAGGTGCGGGGTGACGGTCGCTGCGGCCTCGGGGACAGGCACCCGCCGGCCCAGCTCCGCGGTCAGTGAGGTGACCCCGGCGTCCGCGATCCCACAGGGCACGAACCGATCGTAGAAGGCCAGGTCGACGTCGGCGTTCAGGCTGAATCCGTGCATCGTGACACCGCCGGCGACCCGAATCCCGATCGCGCCGACCTTGCGCTCGATCCGGCCCGGTTCTGCTTCGAGCCACACGCCGGAGCGACCGGGCACGCGACCTGTCGCTACGCCGAGATCACGACATGCGCGGATCAGGGCCTCCTCCACGCGGCGCACGTAATCGACGACGAGCACGTGCGGCGGCAGCTTGGTGATGGGGTAGCCGACGAGCTGGCCGGGACCGTGGAACGTGATCTTTCCGCCGCGGTCGACGTCGACGACAGGCGTGCCGTCGAGCGGTCGCTCGTGGGGTTCGGTACGACGTCCGGCCGTGTAGACGGCGGGGTGCTCGAGGAGCATGGCGGTGTCAGGAATTTCGTCGGCGACCCGCTGGGCGTGGAGCCCACGCTGGATCTCCCAGGCGTCGAGATAGTCGATCGCGCTGTCGCCGTACCAATCGTCGATGATCTGCAGCGTCACGTGACCAGCCTAGCCGCCCTGTGGATGACCGACGGCGCGCCTGCGGCAGCCGCGACACAGTGGGTGGATGGACTGGTTGTGGGTGCTGATCACCGTCGCGCGGTCCGCCTCGCCGGCTCCGGCGGACCACTGGGCGTCAACCTTGGCTGTGCTCGATCACGATCGGGCCGCGGCGTTCGCGCGGGCCGACGCCGAGCTCTTGGACCGCGTCTACGTGCGGGGCAGCCAGGCTCGGGCGGCCGACGCCGCGACGATCGCCGACCACCGCCGCCGGGGCGCCAGGATCGTCGGCGCCGAGCTGCGGATCCTCTCCTGCCGGGTGCTGTCGGTCTCCGGCTCGCGAGTCAGGCTCGACGTCGTCGACAGGCTCGCATCCACCCAGGTCATCTGGACCGACGGCTCGACCACGGCACTGCCACAGGACGAGCCGTCACGGAGGATCGTGACCCTTGCGAGCACCGCGGCGGGCTGGCGGGTCACGGAGGTCAGCCCTCGCCCACGGTCCCGTCGCTGAGCTCACAGTTGATGTCGAGATGGCCCAGACGTCGGTGACGGCAGGCTTGGCCGGGGAATTATCGCAGAGCGGCCTCGAGGGCAGATTCGATGTTCGGCTCCGAGAAGGTGAATCCGGCGTCCGTCAGGGCCAGCGGCGCAATCCGCAGCGACCCCAGCAGATCGTCGGAGATGCCGCCCAGCGCGAGCTTGAGCGCGAACGCGGGTGCCGCGAGGAAGGTCGGGCGGTGCACCGCGGTACCGAGGGCGTCGGTGAACTCGGCATTCCTGACCGGCGTCGGTGCGGCGAAGTTGAACGGCCCACTGAGCTCGGGCGACTCGATCAGCTTCTGGACTCCGCGGACCCAGTCGTGCAGCGAGATGAACGACATGTATTGCTGTCCGTTGCCGAGCCGGGCGCCGCCACCGAGCTTCCACACCGGCACCATCAAACCGAGGATCCCGTCGTCACCGTCGAGGACGAGCGACGTGCGGACGAAGCACACGCGCGCACCGGCATCGACCGCTGGCGACGCGGCCGCTTCCCACAGGCGCACGACGTCAGGCAGAAATCCCTCGCCTGAGCTGCTCGACTCGGTCAGGATCTCGTCGCCGCGGTCCGTCCCGTAGTAGGACATCCCGGATGCCGAGATCATGGCGGGCGGAGTCGGTGACGCGGCGACAGCCTTGGCCAGAGTGCCGGTCGTCGTGGTGCGGGAGCTCACGATTTCCCGTGCCCGCCGACGGGTTCGCGGCCACTTGGAGATGGACGAGCCGGAAAGGTTGACCACGGCATCGGCGCGGTCGATCACGATCTGGTCGATCCGGCCCGTGCTGGGGTCCCAGATCGACGAGTCGTCGGCAGGGTCGCCCGAGCGGACCAGCCGGGTGACCTGATGACCACCGGCCCGCAGGTGTGCAGTCAGCGCGGTGCCGAGGAAACCTGAGGCGCCGCCGATGACGACCTGCATGCCCATCAGGACCCGAGCTCGCCCTCGAAGGATCCACCCTCGAGGCGGTCCTTGATCGCATTCAGAAACCGGGCCGCGTCTGCGCCGTCCACGATGCGGTGGTCGTAGGTGAGCGCGAAGTAAACCATCTGGCGGACGGCGATGCTCTCGCCGACGTGATCGTCGGTGATGACGACGGGGCGCTTGACGACGGCACCGGTGCCCAGGATCGCGACCTGCGGCTGGTTGATGATCGGTGTGTCGAACAGTGCGCCACGGCTGCCGGTGTTGGTCAGCGTGAACGTGCCTCCGGAGAGCTCGTCTGGCGTGATCTTGTTGTTACGGGTGCGATCAGCCACATCGGCGATCTTGCGTGCGATGCCAGCGATGTTGAGGTCGCCCGCGTCGCGGATGACGGGGACGATCAGGCCCTTGGGCGTGTCGACTGCCACGCCGAGGTGCTCGCCGGCCGGATAGGTGACCGTGCCCGCCTCCAGATCGAGTGAGGAGTTGACCTGCGGGTACGCCTTGAGCGCCTCGATCGCTGCCTTCGCGAAGAACGGCAGGAACGAGAGCTTGACCCCTTCGCGTTCGAGGAACGCGTCCTTGGTCCGGGCCCGGAGTCTCGCGATCTCGGTGACGTCGATCTCGACGACGGTCGTGAGCTGGGCCGAGACCTGCAGCGACTCGTGCATGCGGGTCGCGATGGTGCGGCGCAGACGGCTGAGCTTCTCGGTCTTGCCACGCAGGGGAGACGGATCGGCAGCTGCGGATGCGGGGGCGTCGTCCGCACCAGCGGACGACTGCTCGGCCGGTGCAGACTTCTCGGCGGCATCGAGTACATCCTGCTTGCGGATGCGTCCGCCTACTCCGGTGCCGGTCACGGCAGCCAGATCGACGTCGTGCTGCTTTGCGAGCTTGCGGACGATCGGCGTGACGTATGAGTCGCCGCCACCGGTGGACTCAGTCTGCGGAGCTGCCGGAGTCTGCGGGGCGGGGGTCTTCGCGGGCTCAGGCTGGGCCTGCGACTCCGGCACAGCCGGCTCGGGAACAGGTGCGGGCTGGGGCTCGGGCTCGGGCTCGGGAGCTGGTTCAGCAGCCGGCTCGGGAGCGGGTGAGTCCTGGGGCTCTGCCGCCGGCTCGGCGTCGGGCTCGGGGGCGGGTGACTCCTGGGGCTCTGCCGCCGGCTCGGCGTCTGCCGTCCCGATGATCGCCAGCTCGGCGCCGACCTCGACGGTCTCGTCCTCGGCGACCTTGATCTCCAGGAGCTTTCCTGCGACGGGCGACGGGATCTCGGTGTCGACCTTGTCGGTCGATATCTCCAGCAGCGGCTCGTCAACAGCGACGTCGTCACCGACCTGCTTGAGCCACTGGGTGACAGTCCCTTCGGTGACACTCTCACCCAGGGCAGGAAGCGTCACAGCGGTGCCGCCACCGGACGGCGCCGTCTCGGCCTGCGGCGCAGGTGCATTCTCGGCTGCGGCCTGGTCTGCCTCGGCGCTGCCCTCGGGTGCGGCAGCGCGCTCCTGTGCGTCGTTCGATGCAACGGGCTGCTTGGCGGATGCCTGCTCGGCAGCGGGCTGCTCCGCGGGCGTGTCGTCCTGGGCCGTGTCATCAGGGGCGGCGTCGCTGTCGCTCTCGTCAGCACCGGCGCTCTCACCCTCGTCAGCACCGGCGCTCTCACCCTCGTCGCCGATGATCGCGAGCACGGCGCCGACCTCGACCGTGTCGTCCTCGTTGGCCTTGATCTCGAGCAGGACGCCCGCGACGGGCGACGGGATCTCGGTGTCGACCTTGTCGGTCGAGATCTCCAGCAACGGCTCGTCGACGGCGACGGTGTCACCGACCTGCTTGAGCCATTGCGTGACGGTGCCTTCGGTGACACTTTCGCCGAGAGCGGGAAGGGTGACAGACGTGGCCATGATGTCCTCTGGTTCTCCGGGTCAGGCGTGTGAATGGAGGGGCTTGCCAGCGAGTGCGAGAGCCGCTTCGCCGAGTGCTTCGTTCTGGGTGGGGTGCGCGTGGAGGAACTGGGCGACGTCTTCGGGGTAGGCCTCCCAGTTGACCACCAGTGACGCTTCGCCCACCTGCTCGCCATAACGGGAGCCGATCATGTGGACGCCGACGATGGGGCCATCCTTCTGCCGCACGAGCTTGACGATGCCTGCGGTCTTGAGAATCTGTGACTTGCCGTTGCCACCCAGGTTGTACTCCTGGATCTGGACGTTGTCATCGCCGAACTTCTCACGAGCCTGCGGCTCGGTGATGCCGACCGAGGCGATCTCGGGCTCGCAGTAGGTGACCCGGGGGATGCCGGAGTCTACGACCGGCTGAGGATTGAGCCCGGCAATCTCCTCGGCGACGAAGATGCCGTGGGCGAAGCCACGATGAGCCAGCTGCAGGCCGGGCACCAGGTCGCCGACCGCGTAGATGCCCTTGACGTTGGTGGCGAGCCGATCGTTGGTGGGCACCCAGCCACGATCGACCGTGATGCCAGCCTCTTCGTAGCCCAGTCCGGACGAGTTGGGACCGCGGCCGACCGCCACGAGAACCAGGTCGGTCTCGATCGTGTCACCGGTCTCCAACGACACCGTGACGCCGGCATCGGTCTGCTCGACACCGGAGAACTTGACCCCGGTCTTGAAGTTGATCTTGCGCTTGCGGAAGGCCCGCTCCAGCCCCTTGCTCAGCGCGGGGTCCTCCAGTGGGACGAGCGTCGGCAGGGCTTCGATGATCGTGACGTCGGCTCCGAAGGACTTCCAGACCGAGGCGAACTCCACGCCGATGACGCTGCCGCCGATGATCACGACCTTGTCCGGCACCTCACTCATGGTGAGCGCCTCGTCGCTGGTGATGACACGACCGCCGATCTCCAGGCCGGGCAGGGTGCGTGCGTACGAGCCGCTCGCGAGCACGACGTTGGTTCCGGTGTAGCGCTCGCCAGCCACCTCGACGGTTCCGCCACCATCGGGTGACGTTGCAACGAGCTTGCCCTCGCCCTCGACGACCGTGATGCCGCCGGCCTTGATCAGGCCCTGCAGGCCCTTGTACATGCGGGCGATCACGTCGTCCTTGTAGGCGTTGACCTGGCCCATGTCGATTCCGTCGAACGTCGACTTGACCCCGAACTGCTCACTCTCGCGTGCGGTGTCCGCAACCTCGGCGGAGTGCAGGAGAGCCTTGGTGGGGATGCAGCCGTTGTGCAGGCACGTGCCGCCCAGCTTGCCCTTCTCGACCAGCGCGACGGACTTGCCCAGCTGCACGGCGCGCAGCGCGCAGGCGTAGCCTCCGCTGCCGCCGCCAAGAATCACGATGTCGAAATTGTTGCCGGCGCCGTCCGCCACGGTGTCCTCCCAAGGATCGCTCTCGACCTCATCTTGTCACTCCGAGCCTTGACCGTGCCACCGGGGTTGATCGGGCCGCGCCCGTCGATCGGGCACACTTGTCGTATGGGAATCTTCCGTGGTCGAAAGGTCAGGACTGAAGGCGGAGCCGTCGTGTCCGACCGCAACGCCGGTCGGGCCGATCTGGAGGCACTCCGCGGTTTTGTCGAGTCGCGCCGAGGGGTCGAGGCGTACATCGAGCCGAAGACCTCGGTCACCCAGACCACCTTGCTCCTGGTCGCTGGTGATGGCGAGTCCATCCGCCGACGGGTCGCTTCACCGCAGGCAGCGCACGACTTCGCCCGCAAGAAGCTCAAGATTCCGGTCTACGACGCCAATCTTGTCGGCGTTCCGTCCCGCAAGCGGGAGTACGACCTGCGCAAGGCCAAGGGCACTTCCGCACCGGCCCGACCGGCCGGCCAGCCGCCGCAGCGTCAGACGCCGAGACAGCTCGCCGCGGTCATGACCCTGGAGTCGATCGCGGGTGTCGAGCCGCTACCGAGCGATCCGACGTTCGATCAGTTGATGCGTCTGTACAAGAAGGCTCGTGCGCAGGCGCACCCCGACCGTGTCGGCGGCGCCCGTGAGCGGTGGGACACCGTCGAGGAGGCCGCGCGGACGCTGGGTCTGCCGGACTGAGCGGATCGGCTGGTCCTAGTGCCAGCCCGCCGGATGGAGGCCGCCTGCCACCTCGGCCGCATCGTCGTAGGGGGTTCGGGTGAAGACGAACGATGCCAGCACCAGCCGGACCGGACGTCCCGTGTCGTTCCGCTCGACGCGCAACGGCTCACCGCGGTAGTAACCGTCCATGCCGGTCCAGCCGTCGCCAGCCGGCTTGAACCTGGCACCCCGCCCCTCGCCGAGAGTGCCGAGGCGGAGCTCGCCGTCGGTGCCGAGCGCGAGCCGGAACTCGTATGTTCCCCAGAACCAGAGCCCGGTGAGATCGAGCGCTGCGCTCTGCGACTGGTCCGCGCGCCACGGCGCGGGCGCGATCGGTTCGTGCTCGGTGAAGAGGTCGAGCAGCTCAGACGTTGCCGGTCCGAGGCCGCTGGTCGCGTTGGTCATCAGCACCACGCCGTCGCCGCTGCTGATGTCCACTCGCAAAGTTGCCAGGAATCCCGGCATCGAGCCGCCGTGGCCAGCGAATCGCCGGCCCGCGACGTTCCACATCTGCCAGCCGAGTCCGTGCGCACCGGACCACGGTGCCCCGGCCAGGTCATTGACCGCGATGGGCTGCAGCATCTCTGTGAGCGAGCTGCGGGCGAGGACGTCCCTGGTCTGTCCGCCCAGAAATGCCGCCCAGATTGCGAGGTCCTGAACGGTCGACCACAGCTGGCCGGCCGGGGCCATCGCACCCGCATCGTGCTCGGGCTCTAGGTGCAGCAGATCCGCCGACGGGTGGACTGCGAGTCCTGGCGCGGCTGGTTCAACGGGCCGAGTCGTCGTGCGGGTCATGCCGAGGGGGGTCAGGATTCCGGCGCTGACGGCGTCCTGCCACGGCTTGCCGCGACGCCGCGCGATCAGCTCGCCGAGCACCGCATAGCCGACGTTGGAGTAGTGGAACGTCGTCCCCGGAGTCGAACGCAGCGCCGGCGCGCTCGCCATCAGGTCGGCCCACGGGCCGCCTTCGCTCCGTTCCCACCACTGACCGTTCGACTCGGCCTGCAACCCAGAAGTATGGGTCAGGAGCTGGGCGATCGTGACCTGCGGAAACGGAACCTCCGGCAGGTGTGTGCCAATCGTGTCTCCGAGGTCGAGTCGTCCCTCGTCGCGCAGCCGCATGACTTCGACGGCCACGAAGGTCTTGGAGATCGAACCGATCCGGTACTGCGTGTCGGTCGTGGTGGCGGCTCCGTCAGCACGGCCGTCGGGCGCGCCGATCGCGTCGGACCACACGAGCTGGCCGTCGCGCACTATGCCGGCCGCGATCGAGGGCAGCCGCTGTGTGGACTGCTCGACCGCGAGCCGCTGGGAGAGGGATCGAGCGGTGGAGGGTTCTATCCTCATCGAGGCGTGGCCAGCTCCGTCGCGAGCTTGACGAGTGTCCGCACGCCGGCGCCTGTGCCACCGACCGGTGTGTAGTCCGAGACCCCGCCCTCGTTGAATGACGGCCCGGCGATGTCGATGTGCGCCCAGGACGTCTCACCCACGAATTCGCGTAGGAACGCCGCCGCGTACAGCGCGCCGCCGTACGGCTTCGGATTGTGCTGGCGCAGGTCGGCGATGCTCGAGGACGTGACCTTGCCCTTCATCTCCTCGGTGATGGGCAGGCGCCACATCGACTCGCCAGCGCTGCGCGAGGATGCCAGGACGGTCTCGCCGAGCTCGTCGTCGTTGCTCATGATGCCGCTGGTGAGCTCTCCCAGAGCCACGACACACGCTCCGGTCAAGGTCGCGACGTCGACGATGTGGTCGGGCTTGGTCTCGGCGGCCAGTGCCAGACCGTCAGCGAGGACGAGCCGTCCCTCCGCGTCGGTGTTGTGAACCTCCACGGTTGCGCCGTTACGCATGTGGAGCACGTCGCCGGGGCGGGTGGCCCCGCCGCTCGGCATGTTCTCGGCGAGGCAGGCGTATGCCGTGACCTTGATCGGAAGCCCCAGCCGGGCGATCGCCACGGTTGCGGCGACGACGGCGGCAGCACCGGCCATGTCCAGCTTCATGGTCTGCATCGAAGCGCCGGGCTTGATCGAGAGTCCACCCGAGTCGAACGTGATGCCCTTGCCGACCAGTGCCAGATGGGCGACCGAGTTTGCTGGCTCGTACGACAGCGTCACGAGGCGGGGAGGGCTGTCCGAGCCCTGGCCGACGCCGAGGATGCCACCGCACTTCTCCTTGGCGAGCCTCCGCTCGTCCCACACCGAGACCTTGACGTCGGTGCCGGCGTGCGCCGTGATGGCCTCGGCGAAGTCGCCGGGGCGCAGATCGCCCGGTGGGGTGTTGACCCAGTCCCTTGCGGCGTTGACCGCTGCGGCGACCGTGGCAGCACGCTCGACCGCCTTGGTCGCCGTGCTCTGCCGGGCGAACGGGGTGAGGATCACGGCTGACTTGAGATCCTTCTTCTTGGCACCCTTCTTGGCGGACTTGTACGTCTCGAAGGCATAGCCACCCAGGGCGACCCCCTCGGCGATCGCCTCGACCTCGTCGACCCCGGCCGGGTGCAGCGCCAGCGCCACGCTGGTCGCGTTCTTGGCGGCACGCACGCCGCGGGCAGCGGCACGACGCAGGTCCTCAGCGGTTGGCTCCTCCGGTAGGGCGACGGCGACGACCACCGATGCTGTGATCCCTTCGCCGGCCGGGAACACGACGCTCTGCCCCTTCTCGCCGGTGAAGCCCAGCAGCTCAAGGGTGGGAGCGAGGTCCCCCTTGTCCTGATCGCCACGGATCCCGAGGATCAAGGCGTCGGCTCGCGCGGTGGTCGGCTTGGCGGTGCTGAGGCTGACGGAAGGTGAAGACATGTCCGTCACTCTATGGTCGTGCGTCGACGAAGCGCGAGCACCCTCGTCCGGGCCTGCCGGGACGGTCTGTCAGCGGAGCGAACGGCAGGCTCCCCGCTCGGGCCTGCGGGTGACCCAGTGGCCTAGGTTGGCTGCCATGGACCTGCTGCACTCGCCGTTGCACGACCGCCACGTCGCCCTGGGAGCCAAGCTCTCCGAGTTCGGTGGCTGGGAGATGCCGCTGGAGTACGCCGGCGGGGGAGTTCTCGCCGAGCACAAAGCGGTGCGTGAGGCGGTCGGCCTGTTCGATGTCAGTCACCTCGGCAAGGCGCTCGTGCGAGGCTCGGGCGCTGCGCAGTTCGTCAACGACTGCTTCACCAACGATCTCGGCCGGATCGAGGACGGCAAGGCCCAGTACACGCTCTGCTGCGATGAGGACGGTGGAACTGTCGACGACCTGATTGTCTACCTACGAAGTGACTTCGAGGTCTTTCTGATCCCCAACGCCGCCAACACGGCCTCCGTGGTGGAGCGCCTCGTGGCGGCAGCGCCCCCGGGCATCGAGGTCGTGAACCAGCATCGCGACTTCGCCGTGCTCGCGATTCAGGGTCCGCTGAGCGACGAGGTGCTGACATCGCTCGACCTGCCCGTGGACCACGAGTACATGTCGTTTGCGAACGCGACGATCGCAGGTCATGACATCACGGTGTGCCGCACGGGCTACACCGGCGAGCGCGGATACGAGCTCGTCGTACCGTCGGCGTCGGCCATCCAGGTGTGGGACGCGGTCCTCGCAGCTGGGCAGGCCTACGGCATTCGAGCCTGTGGGCTCGGCGCGCGCGACACCCTGCGTACCGAGATGGGGTACCCCCTGCACGGTCACGAGCTCTCCGCCGAAATCACTCCCGTCATGGCCCGCGCGGGTTGGGCGGTCGGCTGGACCAAACCGACCTTCTGGGGCAAGCAGACGTTGGAGCGCCAGCGCGATGAGAAGTTGGTGCGTACGCTCCGCGGTCTGACCTCCCAGGGCCGTGGCATCCCGCGCCCCGGGATGACGGTGCTGGACGCCGAGGGATCTGAGCTCGGAGAGATCACGTCGGGCACGTTCTCCCCGACCCTTCGTCAGGGCATCGCCCTGGCGCTGCTGGAGCGGTCAGTCGAGGACGGCGCGACCGTCGTGGTCGACGTGCGTGGCCGCTCGGAGTCGTTCACGGTGACCAAGCCACCATTCGTGCAGGCGTCCACGAAGTCCAGCTAGTGGCGCTGCGAGAACTCGCTAGGGTGGTGCGCGACACACGTTCGATCACAGGGAGCGCTGCGATGAGCTGGACATGGACGCTGGAGACTTCGTCGGGTGAGGTCACGGGGCGCTCGGAGGAGTTCGAGAGCCGTGGCGACGCGGAGTCGTGGATCGGTGAGGCGTTCGGGGATCTGCTGGAAAAGGGCATCGACCAGGTTCGCCTGTTCGACAACGAGAGCGAGATCTACGGCCCGATGTCACTCCACGCAGAAGGCGCCTGACGCTCAACGCCTGACCCCCGTCGAGCGACGTGGCGACAGGGTCCGGACGCTTGTCAGTAGTGCTTGGCCAGCGGTTCGCCGCGCTTGAGCTGTGGCTTGGGCAGGCGGAACCGGCGGAGCTGTGTGCTGCGCAGCACCGAGTATGCGACGGCCCCATTGGTCTCGTCCGGGTCGAAACGCGCCTTGAGGTGCTTGCGCAGACCGCGTACCAGAACGATCTCGTCGAGCACGGTGCCGATGATCACGACCGGGTAGAGCACGAAGGTTGCAGCCGCGCTCCACTGCGCGCCAGCCCCCACGATGCTCAACAGCAGTATCAGGACCAGGAAGATGAGCAGGAATTCGGCGACGTTCCAGCGACGGTCGACATAGTCGCGGCAGAACTTGCGCACCGGGCCACGCTCGCGGGCCGGGAGAAACTTCTCGTCACCGGTCTTGAGCGCCTCGCGCTGCTTGAGCCGGAGCTCCTCGCGGGCTGCGCGCTCGCGCTTGACCTGGTCCTTGCGGGACAACGGGACCTTCATCTGCCGCTTGCGAGCCGCCTCAGCTTCTTTGCGACTGGGTGTCGCGCGTCCCTTGCCTGCCTCTGTCTCGTCTACCACGCGGATCACCCTACCCGTACGCTGGAGAGCATGAACGAGCGTGCGTGGGTGCGTCATGGTGCAGTCCTCGGCCCGTTGTTCCCCCACGGCGGACTTCTCACCGGGGTGCCTCGATGAGCCTGCGGCAGCGGCTTGCAAGAATTTTTCAAGCCCGGCGCTCAAGCGACGACGCCGATGAGCTGAAGGATCGGCTGGACGAGACCTACCGCACCCAGACGGCGCTGCTGCGGCAGGTTCGCCGCGGGGTCGCCGACATCGTGACGAGTCGCAAGCGGGTCGAGCTGCAGCTGGTGGCTCTGGAGCAGCAGTCGGCGCAGCTCGACGACGAGGCCCGTCAGAGGGTGACCCGCGGCGACGACGGCGGCGCACGATCGGCACTGACCCGCAAGGTCACGATCGACCGGACCGTGCAGGATCTCACGACGCGGCATGCCGACCTCAAGGCCGAAGAGGACAACCTCACGGCGACGGCGCTCAAGATCGAGCAGCAGGTCGAGGCATTCCGCATCCGCAAGGACACGTTGGCGGCTCGTCACACCGCGGCCGCAGCCCGAGCCGAGATCAACAGCGCGACGGCCGGGATCGGATCGTCGGTCAGCGAGGTGGGTCAGGCCATGGCATCGGCCGAGCGGCGCACGCAGGAGCTCGAGGCAACGGCCGATGCGGTGGACGAGCTGGTCGCCGACGGGACCATCAGCCAACCGGGGGAGAGCGCCGATGCCGCGCTCGAGCGCCGGTTCGACACGGCCCTGGATGGCGCCCAGATCGATTCACCGCCTGAGCCGCTGTCAAACAACGGGAAGGACGACGATGGCACGGACGCGCTTCCGAGGTGACCGGGGTCTGACGTTGCGGATGGGTGGTGTCGGCCTGGGGCTCGGCCTGCTCTACGTCGCCTTCGGTGCCGTGCTGCTGACGGCTACGCCGCTGGGCGGATTCGGCATCGTGATCGTGCTCGCCATGGCCTGGGGGCAGTGGTATTTCTCGGACTCCCTGGCGCTGAAGTCGATGGGTGCCAAGATCGTGGAGCCCGCGCAGGCTCCCGAGCTGCACGCCATGATCGATCGACTCTGCGCCCTGGCCGCCATGCCGAAGCCGCGGGTGGCCGTCGCTGTGACCGACATGCCCAACGCCTTTGCGACCGGCCGCTCGCCACGGCACTCCGCGGTGTGTGTCACCACCGGAATCATGCAGCGACTGGACGCGGACGAGCTGGAGGGTGTGCTGTCGCACGAGCTCTCGCACGTTGCCAATCGTGACGTCACCGTCATGACCGTCGCGTCGTCACTCGGGCTGCTGGCAGGCTTCATCACCCGGTGGGGCATGTACGCCGGCAACGTCTTCGGTGGCCGAAACAACCGCAACAACGGTGCGGTGTTCCTCGTCGTGTTCTTGGTAAGCATGGTGGTGTACTTCCTCAGCTTCCTGCTGACCCGCTCGCTCTCGCGCTATCGCGAGCTGAGCGCGGACCGCTCCGGGGCATATCTGACTGGCCGGCCTTCAGCCCTCTCGTCTGCTCTGGTCAAGATCTCGGGCGACATGGCGCGGATCCCCAACAGCGACCTCCGCGAGGGCCAGGCGATCAGTGCGTTCTTCTTCGCTCCGGCGATCAACCGCCAATCCATCGGCGCTCTGATGGCGACCCACCCCCCGCTGCAGCAGCGACTTGATCAGCTCGCTCGGGTCAGCGCCGAGCTGTCGGAGCGCTGATTCGCCATGGGTATCTTCGACTCGTTGCTCGGCCGCAGCAAGCCTCCGCCAGCTGATCTCGACGTGCTGTTCGCCGTGCCGCAGGCGTCCTTGTCCCTGCAGGCCGAGGGATTCGCCGTGACCGGATCGGGCTCGGTCTGCTATCGGGATGTCGAGGGCAGCGCGGATGACGCCGTGATGGCGGACGCGGAAAAGCTCGTTCTGGCGGGGACCGGCGCGACAGTCGCCCGCAGCGAGGACCGGTTCGGATTCCACTGGCTGACGGTCGCGCGGACGGACCATGACGTCACGGGGCTGGTGACAGACCTCCACGCCGTCAACAGCTCGTTGGTCGACGCCGGTTTCGGCTCAGCCCTGCTGTGCTCGACCATCGTGTTCTCTGCGCCTCAAGACAGGCCGCTGGGCCTGGTCTATCTCTACAAACGGGGGACGTTCTATCCTTTCGCCCCGTTGACCGGTGAGAAGCGCGACAATGCGCTGGAGCTGCAGGTCAGGGGCGTCATCGGCGACGACGTGCCGGTCGAGCCCGACCTGGCCAGCTGGATGGCGATCTGGGGAGCCCCGGGCCTGACGACGTCGTGATCACCTGCGCGATAGGTTGATCGGGTGACGTTTGCTGCGCTTTCTCGTGACCAGATCCAGACTCTGCTCGATGAGCAGACCGCCGCCTACCGCGCGGCGCAGGCATCGGGCCTCACGCTCGACCTGACTCGAGGCAAGCCGTCGCCCGAGCAGCTCGACCTGTCGAATGGGTTGCTGTCGCTGCCGGGTCCAGATTTCAAGGACGCCGCCGGTGTCGACACCCGCAACTACGGTGGGCTCACCGGCCTGGCTGAGCTTCGCGAGATCTTTGCGCCGATCATGCAGGTCCCTGTCGGCCAGGTCGTGGCCGGTGACAACGCAAGTCTGGCGATGATGCACGACAACCTGGTCTTCGCCCTGTTCCACGGTGTCGCTGATTCCGAGCAGCCATGGGGGGTGGAGGAGGCGGTCAAGTTCATCTGCCCCGTTCCCGGGTACGACCGGCACTTTGCTTTGCTCGAGGAGTACGGCATCGAGATGCTGTCGGTCGACCTGCTCGATGACGGGCCGGATGTCGATGCCGTGCGCGAGCTGGTCAAGGATCCCGCGGTCAAGGGCATGTGGCTCGTCCCGACCTACTCCAACCCGACCGGTTCAATCGTGAGCGAGGCGGTCGCGGCCGAACTCGCCGCCATGGAGACTGCGGCGCCCGACTTCAGGATCTTCTGGGACAACGCCTATGCGGTGCACCACCTGACCGAGCAACAGACCAAGACCGCCGACATCCTGGGGCTGTGCGCGGCATCAGGGCATCCCAACCGCCCCGTCATCTTCGCCTCCACCTCCAAGATCACGTTCGCCGGTTCCGGAGTCTGTTTCCTGGGCAGCTCTGCGGACAACGTCGCCTGGTATCTCAGCCATCTCGGCAAACGCACGATCGGGCCGGACAAGGTCAATCACCTTCGCCACGCTCGTCACCTCGGTGACGTCGACGGTGTGCACGCCCTGATGGACCGCCATCGTGCTGTCCTGGCGCCGAAGTTCCGGGCCGTGGTCGACATCCTGCAGACCCGCCTCGGTGAGCACGCCGTCGCGAGCTGGACCGAACCCAAGGGTGGCTACTTCGTGAGCCTCGACGTGATCGACGGCACCGCGTCCCGCGTCATCCAGCTCGCCGGCGAGGCCGGCGTCGCGATGACCCCGGCCGGGGCCGCGTTCCCCTACGGCAACGATCCGCGCGACCGCAACATTCGGATCGCCCCGTCCTATCCCTCTCCGGAGGAGCTGGCTGCGGCGATCGATGTGCTCGCCACCTGTGTCCTGATTGCTGCGGCCGAGCAAGCCCTCGCCCAGTAGCCGGCCGGCACCGGATTCGTGGATCGTGGCGTGAGGGAGTGGGTGTGAAGGTCCTGGTGGCGCCGGATGCGTTCGGTGGGACCCTCACCGCCCCGCAGGCGGCTCGAGCCATCATCGAGGGCTGGCACCGGCACGCCCCAGACGACGAGCTGACCGTGGCCGCTATGGCTGACGGCGGTCCGGGATTCGTCGACGTCCTGCACCAGGGGATAGGGGGCAGGCTCGACGTCGTGGCGGTGCGCGGACCTGTCGGGGTCGAGGTGACGGTCACGGTCCTGCACGCCGACGGCACGGCGTACGTCGAGAGCGCGCAGGCATGCGGATTGCACCTCGCCGACCCGCCGGACCCCATGCACGCCTCGACGTACGGCGTCGGTCAGGCAGTCGACTCCGCGATCACGGCTGGCGCGCAGCGCATCGTCGTCGGACTCGGTGGCAGTGGCACGAACGACGGGGGCGCCGGGATGCTCGCAGCCCTTGGAGCGGTCGCGGACGTGCCGCTCGACGCCGGCCCTGCAGGACTGACGGGGATCACGCAGATCGATCTCGCGCCGGCCCGCTCAAGACTCGATGGTGTGGAGCTGGTCGTCGCCGCCGACGTCGATCTCGGCCTGCTGGGCATGTTCGGCGCGACCAAGACGTTCGGGCCGCAGAAGGGGCTGTCCGACGAGCAGATCATCACGGTTGACGGACTCCTCGACCGGTTCGTCGTCGCGGCCTGTGGTTCGACGCCCGCCGAGCGGCGCATCGCCGATGCCAAGAGCGCGGGAGCCGCCGGAGGACTGGGCTTCGCGCTGATGCTGCTCGGCGGCAATGTCGTGTCCGGCATCGGCCTGGTTGCCCATGCGGTCGGCCTGACCGCCCAGGCAGCGGCACACGACCTGGTCGTCACCGGTGAGGGCACCTATGACTTCTCCTCCCGCGCCGGCAAGGTCGTGTTCGGCGTAGCGACTGTCGCCGCGGCCGCCGCCCGGCCGTGCATCGTCCTGGCCGGCCAGGTCAGCGTCGGCTCTCGTGAGATGCGGGCCATGGGTGTCGAGAGCGCCTACGCGGTGGCCGACGTCGTGGGACTGGTCTCGTCGATGCGTGAGCCGTCCGCCGGACTCGCCACGCTCGCAGAGCGTGTCGCCCGCACGTGGTCACCTCGACCTCTTGAGTGACGGCGTACGATGGAATGGAATCGTCACGGCGCCTGTTGACACCGTGACGAGACCACGAACCAGCTAGCAGCACCGAATTTTGGGGAGGACCCACATGACGATCGAGACTGAGCAGTCCACCGTCGAGACCGCGCCTGCCACGGAGGTGACCCTCAGCGAGGGTGCTGCCGAGAAGGTCAGCAGCCTGCTCGCCCAAGAAGGTCGCGACGACCTCTCGCTGCGCATCGCGGTGCAGCCCGGCGGTTGCTCCGGACTGCGATACCAGCTGTTCTTCGATGAGCGCTCGCTCGATGGTGACCAGATCTTCGAGTTCGGCGGCGTCAAGGTCGTCGTCGATCGCATGAGCCTCCCGTATCTCGGTGGCGCCACGATCGACTTCGTCGACACGATCGAGAAGCAGGGCTTCACGATCGACAACCCGATGGCGACCGGCTCGTGCGCCTGTGGCGACTCGTTCCACTGATGCACTGAGAGACACCTCATACGACGGCCTCCCGCAGCGCGGGGGGCCGTTGTCTATGGTGTGGGGGTGCACCTCGCCATCACTGGATCGATCGCCACCGATCACCTCATGACATTTCCGGGCAAGTTCGCCGATTCGCTCGTGCCGGACCAGCTCGACAAGATCTCGCTCTCGTTCCTCGTGGACGATCTCGACGTACGTCGCGGAGGCTGTGCGGCCAACATCAGCTACGCCCTGGCCAAGCTCGGCCACCGCACGCTGCTGGTCGGCGCAGTGGGTCGCGACTTCGAGAGTGAGTACCGCGGCTGGCTCGACGCTGCCGGCGTCGACACCTCGGGCGTCCTGGTCTCCAAGACACGGCACACGGCACGCTTCGTCTGCACCACCGACACCGACATGGCGCAGATCGCCACGTTCTACGCCGGTGCGATGTCCGAGTCGCGCGACATCGACCTGCTTGCTGCCGGAGAGGATTTTGACCTCGTCCTCGTCGGACCCGATGATCCCGAGGGCATGCTGCGACACACCAACACCTGCCGCGAGCACGGCATCCCCTTCGCGGCGGACGTCTCGCAGCAGCTGGCGTGGGCCAAGGGCGACGTCATTCGGGAGCTCATCGACGGCGCGACCTACCTGTTCAGCAACGACTACGAGGCCGCGCTCATCGAACAGAAGACCGGCTGGTCCTCGGACGATGTCCAGGCTCATGTCGGCACCCGCATCGTCACGCGTGGCAAGGACGGCGTCACGGTTTATCCGGCTGACGGCGACTCGCTCCACGTCAACGCGATCGAGGGCGTTGTTGCCGTTGACCCGACCGGTGTCGGCGACAGCTTCCGCGCCGGCTTCCTTGCCGGGGTCGCTGCCGGGCTCGACTTCGAGCGGTCGGCACAGATCGGCTGCACGATCGCGGCCAGTGTCGTCGAGACCGTGGGCACCCAGGAGTACCAGCTGGACCGCGACAGCTTCCTCGAGCGCATCGGCTCGGCGTACGGCGAGACCGCGCGCTCCGAGATCGACGCCGCGCTGTCCCTCGCGTGACAGATCGGTTCTCCCATGACGTGCAACACAGGTCGACCTCAGCGCAACCGCCCGGTCGTGCTGAAGTAAGGTGCAGTTGTGTCATCACGTGACAGACAAGGTCCAGAAAGGCGCCCCGTGGGTCGGATGAAGTTGGCGGTTCTCGCCGTCGCCGCCATCGCTTTGAGCGGCTGTTCCCCCGTCGATGATTCCGACGTCAAGCGGCTTGCGCTGCCTGTCGCGGGCAGCGACCGTTCGCAGACCATGTGGGACCTGTGGCTGGGTGCCTGGATCGCGGTGTTGGTGATCTTCCTGCTGGTCTTCGGGCTGATCGTCTACTCGATGGTCCGCTACCGCCGCCGCAGCGACGAAGAGGTGCCGGTCCAGATCCGCTACAACCTGCCGATCGAGGCGCTCTACACATTTGCCCCGGTCATCATCGTCGCGGTGTTCTTCTTCCACACCGTGACGTCGCAGAACGACATGCTGCGGGACGTCGAGAACCCCGACCACGTCGTCGAAGTCGTCGGCAGCAAGTGGCAGTGGGCGTTCAACTACCTCGATGAGACCGCGACGCAGGGCGACGACGTCTTCGACATCGGCACCACCGCGGACCCGACCGAGCTGTGGCTCCCCGTCGACGAGTCAGTGCGGTTCCGGCTGCGGTCACCTGACGTCATCCACTCCTTCTGGGTCCCGGAGTTCTACTTCAAGATGGACGTCGTTCCGGGACAGAAGAATCACTTCGACATGACGCCGACCCGCGAGGGCGTCTTCACCGGACGCTGCGCCGAGCTGTGCGGCCTGTACCACTCGCGGATGATCTTCAAGGTTCACGTGGTCTCGCGGGCCGAGTACGACGCGCACCTGACCGAGCTCAAGGACAATGGCGACATCGGAGCGCCTCAGGGCGCCAAGGAAGCCAGGACCATTGCCGGGCTCGACCAGAACCAGAGTGAGGACTAGGTCTGATGGCCACCACCGCAGCATTCGAGACGCCGCGTGAGGCGACGCGCGAGCGCACCCTCGGGCAGAAGGTCGTCACGGTCCTGACGACGACCGACCACAAGGTGATCGGCAACATGTACCTGATCACCTCGTTCGCCTTCTTCATCATCGGCGGCATCCTCGCGCTGCTGATCCGCGCCGAGCTCGCCCAGCCGGGCACGCAGCTGGTCGACGACGAGACGTACAACCAGCTCTTCACGATGCACGGCACGATCATGTTGCTGATGTTCGCCACCCCGCTGTTCTTCGGATTCGGCAACGCGATCATGCCCCTGCAGATCGGCGCCCCGGACGTCGCGTTCCCGCGGCTGAACATGTTCTCCTACTGGCTCTACCTGTTCGGCTCGACCATCGTGGTGTCGGGCTTCTTCGTGCCCGGCGGCGCAGCGAGCTTCGGCTGGTTCGCCTACGCCCCGCTGAGTGACGCGGTCAACTCGCCAGGCGTAGGCGGCGATCTGTGGGTCATGGGCCTGTGGATGTCCGGTCTCGGAACGATTCTCGGCGCCGTCAACTTCATCACCACGATCTTCACGATGCGCGCACCCGGCATGACGATGTTCCGCATGCCGATCTTCGTCTGGAACACCCTGGTCACCAGCATGCTCGTCATCATCGCGTTCCCGATCTTCGCGGCCGCGCTGCTGGCCCTGGAGGCGGACCGCCGACTCGGCGCGCACGTGTTCGATGCCGCGAACGGTGGCCCGATCCTGTGGCAGCACCTGTTCTGGTTCTTCGGGCACCCAGAGGTCTACATCATCGCGCTGCCGTTCTTCGGCATCATCACCGAGATCCTCCCGGTGTTCTCCCGCAAGCCGATCTTCGGCTACATGGGCCTGGTCGGAGCGACCCTGATGATCGCGGCCCTCTCGGTCGCGGTGTGGGCCCACCACATGTTTGTGACCGGATCGGTCGATCTGGCGTTCTTCTCCTTCATGACCTTCCTGATCGCGGTGCCCACGGGGGTCAAGTTCTTCAACTGGATCGGCACGTTGTGGGGGGGATCTCTGTCCTTCGACACCCCGCTGATCTTCGCGCTGGGCTTCCTCACCACCTTCCTCTTCGGTGGCCTGACCGGCGTCATCCTCGCCGCACCGACGCTGGACTTCCAGCTGTCGGACAGCTACTTCGTGGTGGCGCACTTCCACTACGTGGTCTTCGGCACCGTCGTGTTCGCGATGTTCGCGGGCTTCTACTACTGGTGGCCCAAGCTCACCGGCCGCATGCTGGACGAGAAGCTGGGCAAGATCCACTTCTGGTTGCTGTTCATTGGTTTCCACCTGACCTTCCTGGTCCAGCACTGGCTGGGCGTCGAAGGGTTCCCGCGTCGCTACGCCGACTACGGACCCAACGACGGATTCACGACTCTCAACGAGATCTCGTCGATCGGCGCCTTCCTGCTCGGCGCCTCGACGCTCCCGTTCTTCTACAACGTGTGGAAGTCCCGCAAGGGCCCGCTCGTCGGGCTGGACGATCCGTGGGGCTGGGGCCGCTCGCTGGAGTGGGCAACCTCCTCACCCCCGCCGCGCCACAACTTCACCTCGCTGCCGCGCATCCGCTCTGAGAGCCCCGCGTTCGACCTGCACCATCCGGAGATCGCGGCACTCGAGCTCGCACACAACCCCGGTGAGGCGTCACCCCTCGCGGACGCGCCTGACGTCGAGGGCAGAAGCTCCCAGGCCGACGGCCGGGCGAACGACAACACGGAAGGTCGCTGATCCATGAAGGCCGAGTACTGGACCATCATCTCGACCGGGATCTTCTTCGCCCTCGTCTCGCCGATCTACTGGGTGCTCAGCAAGGATCCCACCGGTACGACCGCACTGGTCATGACCTTCCTGCTGACTGCCCTGCTGGGCTTCTACCTTGGCGTCGTCGCCAAGCAGATCCCGGACCGTCCCGAGGATCGCAGTGACGGCGAGATCGCCGAAGGCGCGGGGGAGCAGGGATTCTTCCCGCCGTTCAGCTGGTGGCCGTTGTTCACCGCGGCGGCGCTGGCGGTCGTCGTGCTCGGTGTCGTCATCGGCTGGTGGCTGTTCATCATCGGCGCAGGACTGCTCGGGCTGATGGTCATCGGCTGGATCTTCGAGTACTACCGCGGCATCCACGCCCACTGATCGCAGGGGCTGACGATTCTGGGACTTGAGTACCCGGCGTCTAGAATGAATCAGTGAGAAAACTGCGTCTGCTTGCCCTGGCCGCCTGTGCGGGCGTGCTTGCTGTGTCCGGTTGTTCCGCGGGCGGCGTGACTGAAGCGCTGAGCCGCGAGCCGGCCAAGAACCCGGCAATCCTGATGGCGAACGTCGACGCGAAGGCGACCAACGTCGACGTCAGCACGATCGTGTCGGCGACGGTCGAGCACGGCGAGGTCACCACCGGCCGGTTGGTGAGCGACGACGAGAAGTCGGCCAAGATCCCAGGCCGGATCGTCAACGGCTCGTGGACCGCGAGTGAGCGACTTGAGCCTGGTACCGCCTACACCTTCACCGTCCGCGCGACGGGCGAGGACGGTGAGGCGACGCAGCTCACCCGTCACTTCACGACTCAGCCGCTGACGCTGGCCCAGCAGACCTATCCCGCAGTCGCTCCCTTGCAGGGGGAGACGGTCGGTGTCGGTATGCCAGTCATCGTCACCTTCGACATCCCAGTCAAGAATCAGGCCTTGTTCGAGCGCAACATGAAGGTGCAGGCGGCTCCCGCGGTCGAGGGGTCCTGGACGTGGTTCAGCGCTCGCGAGGCGCACTTCCGCCCCCGCACGTTCTGGCCCGCCCACGCCCGAGTCAGCGTCAATCTCCAGCTGAACGGTCTGCCGGCTGGCGACGGCATCTACGGTCAGCAGGACCAGACGATCGACTTCACGGTCGGCAGTCAGCGGATCACCGTGGTCGACGTCGCGAAGCACCGACTCACGTACTCCGTGGACGGCACGAAGCAGAAGACGATTCCGGTGACGACGGGCGACAGCGGGCATGCGACTCGCAAGGGCACGAAGATCATCATGGAAAAGTTCTCCTCCATCGACATGGATGCTGCGACCACGGGGGTCGACTCCGAAGATCCGGGTTACTACAACATCAAGGACGTGCGTTGGGCGATGCGAGTCACGAACTCAGGCGAGTTCCTGCACGCGGCGCCCTGGTCGGTGGGCTCACAGGGCTCGGCCAACGTCAGCCATGGCTGCACGGGGATGAGCACCGCCAACGCCCACTGGCTGTACACCCATTCCCGTCGTGGCGACGTCGTCAAGTTCATCCACAGCCCGCGCACGCTGGAGGATCGCAATGGCTGGACCGACTGGAACGTCTCGTGGTCCAGCTGGACTGCGGGCTCGGCGCTGACGTCCTGAGCTGACAGGTAGCGCGGCCCACCGGATCCAGAGCGACACCACGGCACCGACGTCGGGTTCCAGCGAGTGAGGTGGGCCGTGCAGCCGAGCCGCACCGATGTAACTGAGCCCCCGGCAGCAAGGCTGACGGGGGCTCAGTTGCGGAACGCTCAGTGGACTCGTGGAATACCGGTCTCCGAAACGCCCTGGAAGTCGTCGCCGAGCGCGACCGGGTGGCCTTCGTGCTCCCGGAGATGCTCGTCCGCGTGGTGCACGTCCTCGACGGTCGGCTTGTCGACCGCTCCGTCGAAGTAGAACGCGCGGGCCTTGGCCCGAAGTCGATCCATCCGACCGTGCGGCGCTGCGACGCCGTTGTGATCGGTCTCGGCCGGGGCTTCCAGCGCCGGCCGGCGGTCGTGGGCCGTCAGCGTGTACTGGGTTCCCACCGGCAGGGGCGCGTGGCGCTCGGAGAAGCCGCCGTCGGGCGACCGCTCCAGGACACCGGTCTCATAGCCGTGCAGGATGCGGTTGGCGTCCGCGCGCTGCAGGCCGATGCAGATCCGCTTCGTCACGATGAAGGCTATGACGGGCAGGATGAACAGGCCGAACCGCAGGAACCAGGTGATCGCGTAGATGTCCATGTGGAACTGGGTCGCGATGATGTCGTTGCCACCCGCGATCCACAGGACCGCGTACGCCGTCATGCCAGCGACGCCGAGCGCGGTGCGCACCGGGGCGTTGCGCGGACGCTCCAACAGGTGGTGCTCACGCTTGTCGCCAGTCATGAATCGCTCGATGAACGGCCATGCGCCAAGCACCACGAACAGCGTGGTCAGCGCACCGACGGCCGGGATGAAGACGTTGAAGCTCCACGTGTAGTTGAAGAACGTGGTCTCCAGGTCGGGCATCAGCCGCACGGCGCCCTCGGAGAAG
The DNA here is from genome assembly GCF_049587115.1 of Aeromicrobium sp. Lineage (GTDB taxonomy): Bacteria > Actinomycetota > Actinomycetes > Propionibacteriales > Nocardioidaceae > Aeromicrobium. Next base: position 503 of record NZ_JBAVDI010000013.1, on the reverse strand, counting down.
CCCATGTACCAGTCAGGCTGCGAGCCGGCCGTGACCTCGGACGGGTTGTACGGGCCGTAGACCCAGACCGGGTTGATCTGCAGCAGTGCACCCATCAGTGCGGTGAAGCCGAAGACGACGAAGAAGAATCCACCGGCCTTGGCCGCATACACCGGCAGCATCGGGTAGCCGACCACGTTCTGCTCGGTGCGTCCCGGGCCAGGCCACTGCGTGTGCTTGTGGAACACCAGCAGCAGCATGTGGGCTCCGATGAGCCCCAGCAGCAGCGCCGGGATGAGCAGGATGTGCGCCATGTAGAGGCGCGGGATGATGACGTCGCCGGGGAACTCGCCGCCGAACACGAAGTATTCGAGGTAGGAGCCGACGAGCGGAATGCTGCGGAGCAGGCCGTCTACGAATCGAAGGCCGGTGCCCGACAGCAGATCGTCGGGGAGCGAGTAGCCCGCGAAGCCCTCGATGAGGCCCATCGACATCAGACCGACGCCGATCAGCCAGTTGATCTC
>NZ_JBAVDI010000012.1:0-4690 GCF_049587115.1 Aeromicrobium sp. | reverse complement strand
AGCACGGTGAGGGCGAAGATTGCGACGACCAGCCCGGCGATCGGGATGACGAGCAGGGCTCCGACCGTTCCGATGGTCAGCGCGAGGGCGGCCGCGGCCCACACTCGCAGGCGCATCGGCGGTGTGGTCCCGACCCAGCTCGGCTGCCCCGGAAAGTGCGCCGCCAGGGGCGGCCGGGCCCCGGCGCTCCTGCGGGCGACGATGCCGGTCGCCAGGCCGGCCAGAAGCACCAGCAGCGCAAGGACGATCACGGCTCGACTCTAGTGGGGCGTGGGACGGGTGCTGTGGAGGTGTCGAGCAGTGCCGGGCTGCCGGCATGCCGGGCCTGGACGATCGCTCCGGCTGCCAACGACAAGATGCCGGCACTTCCGGGTCTGTTCCTCACAGGGAACAGTCCAGAAGCACCGACATCTCGGGGCGCTGCGGGTGACGGTCGATCAGGCGTCGAGGCGAGCCTTCAGGCCGTCGAGCTCGGTCCAGAGCACGGTCTGCAGCTTGTCGCCGAACTTCTCGAACCACTCGTTGATCTGCGGGATCTCGGACTTCCACTCGTCGGTGTCGACTCGCAGGGCCGCAGCCAGCTGATCCTCGCTGATGTTCAAGCCGTCGGTGTCGATGGCGCCCGGCGAGGGAACCAGCCCGATCGGCGTCTCGTTGGCCTCGACATTGCCCTCGACGCGGTCGAGAACGTACTTGAGGATGCGGCTGTTCTCAGCGAAACCGGGCCACAGGAATCCGCCGTCCTCGTCACGACGGAACCAGTTGACGTAGAAGATCTTGGGGAACTTCGACTCGTCATTGTTCTTGGCCATGTTGATCCAGTGGCTGAAGTAGTCACCGGCGTCGTAGCCGATGAACGGCAGCATCGCCATCGGGTCGCGACGCACGACGCCGACCTCGCCGGTGGCGGCAGCGGTCGTCTCCGAAGAGAGCGTCGCGCCCATGAAGGTGCCGTGGTTCCAGTCGCGGGCCTCGGTCACCAGCGGGATGGTGGTCTTGCGGCGGCCGACGAACAGGATCGCGTCGAGCGGAACTCCGTTGGGATCGTCGTACTCGGGCGCGATGACCGGGCACTGCTTGATCGGGGTGCAGAAGCGGCTGTTCGGGTGGCTGGAGACGACACCGCTGTCCGGCGTCCAGTCGTTGCCCTTCCAGTCGGTCAGGTGAGCCGGCTCGTCCTCCGTCATGCCCTCCCACCACACGTCGCCGTCGTCGGTCAGCGCAACGTTGGTGAAGACCGAGTTGCCCTTCGCGATGGTGCGCATGGCGTTGGCGTTGGTCGCCCAGCCGGTGCCCGGCGCGACGCCGAACAGGCCGAACTCCGGGTTGACGGCGTAGAGACGGCCATCAGCACCGACCCTGATCCAGGCGATGTCGTCGCCGATCGTCTCGGCCTTCCAGCCAGGGATCGTCGGGTCGACCATCGCGAGGTTGGTCTTGCCGCATGCGCTCGGGAACGCCGCGGCGACGTACTTCACGACGCCCTCGGGGTTGGTGAGCTTGAGGATCAGCATGTGCTCGGCCATCCAGCCCTCGTCGCGGCCCATGACCGAGGCGATGCGCAGTGAATAGCACTTCTTGCCCAGCAGGGCGTTGCCGCCGTAGCCGGAGCCGAACGACCAGATCATCCGCTCCTCGGGGAACTGCACGATGTACTTGGTGTCGCTGCAGGGCCACGGGACGTCATCCTGACCGGCCTCGAGCGGCGCGCCGATCGAGTGCAGGGCTGGGACGTAGTCGGCCGTGTCCGCCTCGATCTTGTCGAGGATCGTCCGACCGACGCGGGCCATCACGGTCATCGAGCTGACGACGTAGGGCGAGTCGGTGATCTCGACGCCGAACATCGGGCTGTCGGACTCCAGCGGTCCCATGACGAACGGGATGACATACATCGTGCGACCGCGCATGCAGCCGTCGTAGAGGTCCGTCATGAGGGCCTTCATGTCGGCCGGTTCCATCCAGTTGTTCGTCGGGCCGCAGTCGGCCTCGTCGACACTGCAGATGTAGGTGCGGTCCTCGACACGAGCAACGTCGGTCGGATCGGATGCGCACCAGAAGGAGTTGGGCTTCTTGCTCTCGTCGAGCCGCACGAAGGTGCCGCTGGCGACAAGCGAATCGGTGATGCGGACCCACTCATCGGGGGTTCCCTCGCACCAGTAGATGTCATCGGGCTTCGTCAGGTCGGCTACTTCGTCGACCCAGGCCTGGAGCTTGGCGTGGGAGGTGCGGTAGGTGGTGCTGATGGTGTCTGCAGACATAGGTAAGCGTTTTCCTTCTCGCGCATCGCGAATCAAGCGCATTGACTCGCACTCCCGGGCGTGGTCGCCGCGGGCAGCTGATGTGTGATGAATCGGCACCGACGGGCGATGGCGATTTCGCCGACTTTACGCGGATCGGACGGTGATGGGCAGACCACAGCGGGTGAACATGGTCACACGTGCGTCCACGAAAGAGGGCTGCCGCTGGCGTCAAGGCAGGGTGCGTCGAGCGCGGGGCGGTGAATCCACCGGCGAGATCTGGCGTGAGCTGCGAGGCGTCAACGCGCGCGACGTGGCCGGATTTTCGCTGGACACATGGTCACGGTAGGATCGACGAGGCCCTCCGGGGCGTGCGCCCGTAGCTCAACGGATAGAGCATCTGACTACGGATCAGAAGGTTAGGGGTTCGAATCCCTTCGGGCGCGCAAAATGATCCAGTCAAGGACTGGGACGATCAGCGGAAGCCCCCGACGGTGCAGCAACGTCGGGGGCTTTCGGGTTGGCTGAGCGACTATGAGGCAACGCGACTGCGCCGGTCTCGATCACCAGCCCGGTGGCCGAGCCCCGGCAGCTGGGCTGTGACGTTCGATGGCCGGCCCGACGTTGGTCAGGAATCTGGCGAAGGCCTGCTGAGCCCGCGGTTCGTGTGCGTGCTCGGGAAGAGCGCGCAGGATGTTGAGCCGACTGGCCGCGATCCACGAGACGATGTCGGGCTCTTTCAGCCAGATCTGCTCGGCAGCCCACGTGCGACTCATCAGCGGTCCCCATTCTTTGATGTGGCTGGGAACAGGGGTGGGCGGACAAAGCTGGTTCTTCTCGTCGTGGTGCTCACGATGCGCCTCGACGAAGGCGATGAGTGCCGCATTGAAGGTGGGAGACGATTGCCGCACCTGCTGGAGCACGATCTGGCCGTGGCCGAAGACGGGAACAGGTACCGCGCCGCTGAGACCTCTGGCTGAACAATCCACGTGAAGCACGTCGGCGCTGGTCGGCAGCTCGCCGTCGTCAAACACGATCCGATCCGACTCGATGGCCCGCACTCGTCCGAGTCGGACGACATCGAGGATCTCTCGAAGGTCGTTGAGCTCGTGCCTGCTGAGCATCGTCGCCCGGAACATGGTGGGCGACACGCTCGGGTCGAGCCGCATGACTCGGCCGCGGTCTTCGAGCCGCTCAAAGCAGTCGATGAGATCAGTGGCCTGCGCAGCCGCCTCGGCGTCGTACGAAATGCCCTCCATCAGCGCAGCCACCTGGTCGAGCGGCTGCAAGGACGCACGATCGATGAACCACGCGTCACGTGGGCGGATCCATCGGATCTGCTCGGGGGAGACGGCTTGGTCGAGCAGCCACAGGCAGGCATCGGCACTCGTCTTTCCGGCCCCGATGATGGTGAAGTGTTGGTACGAGTCTGCGACGTCTGGCAGATCGTTGACCGGGATGAAGTTCGCCTCGGGTGCCCTCGTGAAGGCAGGCTGGTGGGTCGCAGGGATAGTTCCCTCCAAATATCTTGCGTCCACCACGCTGCGACGCACGCGAACCGTGTCAAGGTCACCGCTACGGAGGTCGCGGACCTGGTGCTCGTCGCCGTCACCACCGAGATGGTCGTGCTCCGCCAGAAATTTGACCCGCCCGGTCGACGTGAGTCTCTCGCAGACGGTCTCGAAGTAGGCGCAGATCTCGGCTGCGCCGGCCTGCTCGTAGAACCCGGCGTTTCGGCCGGTCTCGGTCAGCTGGTCCTTGCCCAGCGACAAAGAGTTGACGCCGTAGTACGCCGAGGCTGCGTGGAGCCGGATGAACGGGTAGGCGTCCTGCCAGTGTCCGCCGGGGTGATTGCGCCGGTCCACCAGCACGACATCAACGTCGGTTTCTGCCAGGAGCGAATCGGCGAAGGCCAGTCCGCTGGCTCCCGCGCCCACGATCAGGTAATCGGTGTCGATGTACATAGCACTCCTGCAACGGCGGGTCATTCACGTTACACGCGACGAGCGCGCCAAGAGGTGCATTCAAAAAGGACAGCCGGCCCGTCAGGACCGTGTCCCGGGTGACCTTCGGTAGCCCGAATCAGCAGAACGACCTCGAGCCGACAATCGGTGGGTGGCCCGACCATCACGGGGCGCCCGTCGGCCTCGTACAGCGTCAGGCCTTCCATTAGGCGCAACCATGCGGAGCGACGTCGCCGCATGGGTCACCTGGCAGTAGTCTGGCTGCAGGTGCGCCGGGAAGTCTGGTCGGCAATCTTGTCGTCGACCCCGAGAGCGCCATCGTGAGCAACAATTCTCAGCGATCACCACTTCTGCCCCGCGGGTCCTGGGCGGAGACCAAGCGCATTGCCGAGATTCTGCGGCGCGAGACCGTCGGCGGCGTCCTGCTGCTGATCGCCTCCGTCATCGCGGTCGTCTGGGCGAATTCGGCGTGGCGGGACGACTACGACT
>NZ_JBAVDI010000011.1:0-3426 GCF_049587115.1 Aeromicrobium sp. | reverse complement strand
GTTCGGGCCCCTGCGGGGACTCACCAGGGGGAAGCCACCAGCAGCTCGACATTGCGGTCGCTGGCTTGTCCCCGACCCGCGTCGGTCCGGTGCTGGGGGTCATTGGCGGCGAGCTCTCGACCGAGTGCGGCGAGCTGCGTCGAATCCGCGAGGTTGCGGTACGACGGGGGGCCGGCGTGGTCGACCATCGTCGCGAAGATGGAGAGCGTGCCGTCGCGGTTGTCGCACACCTCGAGCAGCCGGGCCTGCTGCGGCCAATCAATGTGGGAGGCGGTGTTGATCTCCCAGAGGCCCCCGCCTCCCGGCCGCTTGTGGGCGGTGATCTGGTTGCGGTGGGTATGACCGTTGATCCAGGCGATGACGTTGGAGTGGCTCAGCAGACGCTCCAACACCTTCGAGCCGTTGACCCGGGCCTCGCGGTCCCCGCCGGTGGCGACCAGGATGTTCGTCATCGTGCTGGATGTGTGGTGGCTGAAGATCATCACCGCCCGTCCTCCCGAAGTGGCCAGCACCTTCTTCAACCAGGCGAACTGCGTCTCGTCGATCGACCCGTCCGCATAGCCGTTCGGGTTCACCGTGTCGAGCACGATGAATCGGCAGGCACCCCGGTCGAAGGTGTAGTAGGCGGTACCTCGGGCGCGGTTGTCGGCAGTGAAGCCGTGCCCGTCGCCGTGGACGAAGTGCTGCTCGATGACCTGTTGGCGGGTCAACAGCCGCCGGTTGCTGTCAGGGGTGACGGCGCGCACCGACGGCGTCAGCGCCAGAGACTGGATGAGCCCCAACATGTCCCCGGTCATCAAACTGTTGAGCAGCTCGGCAGGAGAGAGTCCGGCCGGCGGAGACACGAGCTTCAAGGGTCCCGTGGCGATCTGGCTGAGCTGGAGGTTCTGGGGAAAGTTGCCCTGGACCAGACCGTCGTGGTTGCCGAAGACCGAGAACCAGGGAACGTTCAGACCCTGCGCGCGGAACGGCCGACGGGCGGCGTCGAGCAGCCCCGGCACCGTCGGGAATCCATAGCGGCGGCGATAGACATCGTCGACCTTGCCAGCCGGAGTGCCGTGTGGGTGGTAGTAGGCGGGGTCGTAGTAGGTGCTGTCCGCATCTGCGACACCCTCGAACTTGCTCAGGTTGCCCGAGTCGACTCGCACTCTCGCGCCGTTGAGAAGCTGGATGTTCCAGCGCACCTCGTTGAGCTGCGAGTTGTCGGAGTTGTCGCCCGTCTGGATCGCTAGGGAGAGCGGTTTACCCGTCACCGGCCCGGCGCCGATCTTGTTGATCCGACGCACCATGGCGTCTGCGACCTGCCCCGACAGCACCTCCTGTGGACGGTACGCCGAGCTGAACAGCGTCGGCGGAATCGGCGACGGGTCGTCGAGCCGGTCGCTGTACTCCACCCGCAGGGGCGACTGAGCGTCGACCACGTGAACGTCGCTGAGCTGCGCGAACGCGATCAGCGGTCGTGGTCTGCGGCCGGGCGTGGCCCCGACCCCGAGGTCAGTGCGTCGCCGGTGGGTCTCGCCGGCGGCTCGGACGATCCGCCGGTAGCCACCGGCCCCCGCGGTAGGGCTCCTGACAAGCGTGGCGCGGGCCGTTGCCGCAGAGGCGGCCGTGGAGCCGGCCGCAGCGGCCGCTGGAGCAGCGGAGGTCGCGGCTGCGGTGGTAGATGCGCCAGCGGCGGTGACACCTCCCGCCACGGCGCCAGAACGAAAGAGGTTGCGACGGGTGATCTTCACCCTCGTTGAACGACTTGTTGTGACAGAGGTCACGCGCGGAGCGGTCAAGCAGTCCCGCGATTGACCAGGTCGACCGCCTCGTCGAGCGCGTCGACAAGATGCACATGACCCTCCATCGCCCGGCCGCGCGCGAGGCTTCGCAGCAGCGGCCACGCGGGCAAGGTCTCGGTCCAGTACTCCAAGCCCACCAGCACCATCGGTGCTACCGACGACTCATCGGCGTAGTAGTTCTCGCACGCGTCCTGGAAGATCTCCTGCACGGTGCCGCCGGCTCCGGGCAGGAACAGAATGCCGGCGTCGCAGACCTCCAGCAGGACCGCTTCCCGGTTGGGGTTGCCGAAGTACTTTGCGATGGCCGTCGCGAACACGTTGGGTGGCTCGTGGCCGTAGTGCCAGGTCGGGATGCCGAGTGAGTCGGCCGGATCCGCGTACCGGTCGCGCACCTCCATGGCACTCTGCGCCCAGGCGCCCACGGACGGGTGGTACGACGGCACCGCCGAGAGGCGGGCCGCCGCGTCGTCCAGTGCGGCGCGGGGTTGCTGGGACAAAGAGCCGCCAAGGTTCGCAGCCTCCATCGAACCCGGGCCGCCACCTGTCGCCACGACGTGCTGCTGCCCGAGCGCGTGACCGAGCAGCGCGGCTTCGGCGTACGACGGCTCACCACGCTGGACCGAGTGACCTCCCATCACCCCGACCAGGTGTCGGTCGCGGACCCATTCGGCGAGCGCGCTGTGGATGGCGTGGTCGTGGAGCGACTGGGCCAGCCGGCTCTCTGGGTCGGGAGAGCGTTCGGACCACGCGTAGGCACGGGCATCGAGGGACTGTGGGTAGTCCCGGTCGTCGTACAGCTCGTCGGCGGTGTAGAGCTCGAATCGATAGACGTCGACGGGAGAGTCGTTGATGTCGGGCAGCACCAGCCCGCCATCCCCCTCGACCCTCGCCGCGTCACCGGGGGCGAACGTGCAGCCGAGGAAGGTCGCCCCGCGCACCGAAGCGGCAGTCAGCTCCCTACCGCGATCGGTCAGGTCCAGCCGCCGCAGCCGCCAGCCCCTCATCGACCCGGTCCCAGCCCTTATCCGCTGGTCGAAGTCCGCGAGCGACTCGACGTGGACGACGCGGCCGCGGGTGCGTTTCACACCGGAAACCTACGCTGACCTGACGCCAGCCCCCGACGTGGAGTCTTCAGAAGGCATGTGCGATCAGCTCGCCGAACAGCGCGTGCTCGTCAGCGCTCTGCAGACCTTTCGACCGGAACCAGGCGCAGATGTTCGAGCAGTCGCGCATCAGGAAGTCCATGCCGGCGGCGTTGCCAACCAGGTCGACGATCTGCGGGAGATCGATGATGACGAGCCGCTCGCCCGCGGCCAGGATGTTGTAAGCCGACAGGTCACCGTGCACCAGACCCGCCTGCGCCATCGTCGCCATCGCCTCGCGCAGCTGGCCGAAGTACGACTGCAGCAGATCGGGCGCTGGCCGGGTCTGGGCCAGCCGTGGAGCGGTCTCGCCCTCGACAGCGATCCATTCCATCAGGATCTCGCTGCCATCGATCTGCACGGGGTAGGGGACTGGTAGGCCGATCGCGTGCAGCCTCTTGAGCGCGGCCCACTCCGAGCTGGCCCACTCACCTGCGGCCACGACCTTCCCCCAGGTGCTCTTGCGCTTGAGGGCGCGCTCGTCACGGGAGCGCTTCATG
>NZ_JBAVDI010000010.1:0-71853 GCF_049587115.1 Aeromicrobium sp. | reverse complement strand
CGTCACCATGACCGCCGGCACCGCCGTGATCATGTGGCTCGGCGAGCTGATCACCGAGCACGGCGTCGGCAACGGCATGTCGATCATGATCTTCACCCAGGTCGTCGCCACCTTCCCCGGCGCGCTGTGGCTCATCAAGCAGCAGAAGGGCTGGACGACGTTCATCATCGTGACGATGGTCGGCCTCGTGGTGGTCGCCGGCGTCATCTTCATGGAGCAGGCGCAGAGACGCATCCCGGTGCAGTACGCCAAGCGCATGGTCGGACGGCAGATGTTCGGCGGCTCGTCGACGTACATCCCGCTCAAGGTCAACCAGGCCGGCATCATCCCGGTGATCTTCGCCTCGAGCCTGATGTACCTCCCCGCGCTGGCGGCCCAGTTCAACTCCAGCGCCCCATGGGCGTCGTGGATCAACGACAACTTCGTGCGCGGCGATCACCCGCTCTACATGCTGTCGTTCTTCTCGTTGATCGTGTTCTTCACCTACTTCTACGTGTCGATCACCTTCAACCCCGAGGAGGTCGCCGACAACATGAAGAAGTACGGCGGCTTCATCCCGGGCATCCGGGCCGGACGTCCGACGCAGGAGTACCTCGCTTACGTCCTGAGCCGGATCACGGCTCCGGGTGCGCTCTACCTGGGTCTGATCGCTCTCATCCCGATGATCGCGATCTCAGTGCTCAACGCCAGCCAGAACTTCCCGTTCGGCGGAACCACGATCCTCATCATCGTCGGCGTGGGTCTGGACACGGTCAAGCAGATCGAGAGCCAGTTGCAGCAGCGGAACTACGAAGGGTTCCTGAAGTAATGCGCCTGCTGATCATGGGTCCGCCGGGCGCGGGCAAGGGCACGCAGGCGGTCGCACTGGCCAAGCGCATCGGCGGCGCCCACATCTCGACCGGTGACATCTTCCGCGCCAACGTGCAGCAGCAGACCGAGCTGGGCCGCGTGGCGCAACGCTTCATGGATGCGGGCGAGTACGTTCCGGACGAGGTCACCAATGCCATGGTCGAGAATCGTCTGGGCCAGGACGACGCGCGGGACGCGTTCATCCTCGACGGCTACCCGCGCACGGTCGATCAGGTCGACACCCTGGACCGAATTCTCGACGGTCTCGGCACCCGCCTGGATGGCGTGCTCGAGCTCGTGGTCGATCCCGAGGAGCTCATCCAGCGTCTGCTCAAGCGGGCCGAGACCAGCGGTCGCGCCGATGACACCGAGGACGTCATCCGGCACCGGCAAGAGGTCTACACAGCAGAGACCCAGCCGCTGCTCGAGGTCTACGGGACCCGCGGCGTCGTGATCGAGGTCGATGGCATGGGTGAGGTCGACGAAGTCTCCGGACGAATCAACGCGGCTCTTCCGTCCTGAGGGCTGACGCATCACCATGTTCGACCGCGGGATCGAGATCAAGACTCGTGACCAGATCGAGTCGATGCGTGCCGCTGGGCTGGTCGTGGGCCAGACGCTCGAGCTGTTGCGGGGTTCCGCCGTGGCGGGAGTCACGACGGCTCAGCTCGACGCGATTGCGCACGACTTCATCCGCTCGTGCGGCGCGACCTCCAACTTCCTGGGCTACCACGGTTTCCCTGGCGTGATCTGCACCTCGGTCAACGAGGAGGTCGTGCACGGCATTCCTGGCCCCCGGGTGCTCCGTGACGGCGACGTCCTGTCGATCGACTGCGGCGCGATCATCGACGGCTGGCACGGTGACGCGGCAACCACTGTCGCGATTGGCGAGGTGACAGACGCGGACCTCGGGCTGATGCAGGCCACTGAGGAGGCGCTGTGGCGTGGCATCGGGGCGGCCGCGCTGGGTGGCCGCGTCTCCGACATCAGCCATGCGGTCGAGACGACGATCCAGGCGGCAGGACCGTACGGCATCGTCGAGGGCTACACCGGACACGGGATCGGCTCGGCGATGCACCAGCCTCCCAATGTCGCAAACTACGGGCGACCGGGCCGCGGGCCCAAGCTGGTCAAAGGGCTGGCGCTCGCGGTCGAGCCGATGGTGACCATGGGAACCGACGAGACCCGTACCCTCGCCGACGACTGGACTGTCGTCACCGCCGATGGTTCTCGCGCGGCGCACTACGAGCACACATTCACCTTGACCGACCGAGGCGCGTGGGTGTTGACGGCTCTGGACGGTGGCGCTGCCCGTCTCGCTGAGCTCGGAGTGCCGTACGGGGGACACTAGGGAGATGAGGCAACTGGTCGCAGCGGGTGCACTGCTCGTGGTAGCGGCCTGCGCCTCGCCCGAGCCTGGCGCGTACGACGATCCGACCGCTCCTGCTTCGACCGTGCCGGCGTCCACCGCCCCAGCCCGCACAGGCCCCGAGGCGGCCGTCGAACAGCTGATGCGTGCCCTGGACGCCGGCAACTGCCGGCGGGCCAAGCAACTCGTCGTCACACCGTCCGAGCTGGAATGTGACACGGTCGAGCAGGCGGCGGGGTCATTCGCCGACGAGGGGATCGATCTGGACGAGGCTGACTATCGGGCCGGTCCGACCCACGACGCCAGCGCGACCGTTCGAATCATGTGGGGCGCGGGCCAACCCACCGAGTCATATGACGTCCAGCGGATCGGCGGCCGCTGGCGGGTCGTGTTCGATTCCGTCGCGTGACCTGCTTCCTCAGCGGGCCGCGCGCCTCGCGGCAGTCGTGACGGTCCGACTGGTGTATCCCGGAGACGAGTAGCTGACCCGGACCGACATCAGGCGCCCGCGGTCGGCCGTGTTCAGGCGGCGAGTCCGGCCGGTGGCACCAGAGATGGACTTGCCGTCACGCAGCCACTGGTAGCGCAGGCGAGCGGCCGACGGTGTGTAGGTGCCGGGATCGACCGCGACGACCGCGCCCCTGGACAGCGTGCCGCTGATTCTGGGGCTGCGGGAGAAGGTGATTCGCCCGTAGCCGATGGCGGCAGTCTCGCGGCTGTCAGCTGCCGATGAGGAGTAGCCCGCAGCGCGAGCAGTGACGCGCACGTGGACCCCGGCGCCGCGCTGAGCAGGGGCCGGGGTGAAAGTCTTCCCGGTTGCGCCGGGCACAGCCTGGCCCGCGACGGACCACTGGTAGGTGAAGCTCGCGGGAGCCGACCATGAGCCGGGGTGTGCGATGAGCTGAGCGCCGACGCGCGGCACGCCGCCGATCCAGGGCGTGGTCTGACTGACCATGGTTCCGCGCACGACCGGGGTGCTTGGAGCAGACGTCGCACCCGCCGGCAGATATCCCGGGCGGGTCGCGACGACTTCGACCGAGACCGGCAGGTCGAGATCGGCGGCCCGAGGGGTATAGGTCGATGCCGTCGCTCCCTGGACCGGTCGGTCACCCACGGACCATTGATAGGAGTAGGTGGCGTCGGACCGAGACCACGTGCCGGGTTGGGCGGTCAGCGGGGATCCCACTTGTGGCGTGCCGGAGATGGTTGGCGGAGCAGTACTGGTCAGCGTTCCCGGCGCGACGTTGGCGGTCGGCTCGGAGACCGCCGTGACGGGGTAGTACCCGGGGCGAGTGGCGGTGACCGCGAACGTGATCTGGCGGCCGGCATGTTCGGGGGCGGGGACGAACGAGCGATCCGTGGCACCCGCGACCTTTGCGCCGTCGGCGAGCCACTGATACGTGTAGACGTTGCCGGTCGGGGTCCAGCGACCCGCGGTGCTCGCGGTGAGCGGCTGGTCGACCTGGGGGGACCCGGCAATTCCCGGTGGGGAGAGATTGGTGACGGTGCCGGGCTGGATCGTCCGCCGTGGCGAGGTGGCAGTGACGGTCGGATAGTCGGGTCGCGAGGCCGTGACCCGGACGGACAGGGCCTGACCGTTCTGTTCGACGGTGGGGACGTAGGAGCGGCCGATGGCTCCGGAGATCGGTTGCGAGTCCGCAAGCCACTGGTAGTCGTAGGTGTTGCCGGTCGGGCTCCAGCTGCCACCCGATGCCAGGACCTGGGCGCCGACGTGCGGCTCGTCGAGGATGGCCGGAGCGGTCTTGCTGATGATCTGGCGGTCCGGGTCAGCGAAGTGGATGAATCCGTCGGGCCACCCCGATCCGGAGCGGATGATCTTCCGCCAGTCGAACGCGCCGCTCCAGTTCGACTCCGAGACCCAGATCTCGTCGGGTGACACGACCTTCTCGACGTAGGCGACGTGATGGCCCGTACGTCCCCACCAGGCCACCGAGCCGGCGACCGGGGTGCCGTCGGTGATCGACGCCATCGCGAAGCCCCAGTCCTGGGCATTGCCCACGCCCGAGGCCGGGCGGACATTCGGCATGCCGTTGGTCGTCACCAGACGGTACGCAACGTAGTTGGTGCAGTTGGTGCCGGTGTACATGCGCCAGTAGCTCGTCGACTGGTGAGTGGAGTAGCCGAAGTTCGAGTACCCCTTGTCGCCGCAGGACGAGTAGCCCGTGCACAGCAGTGAGGAGGTTGCCTGCGCCGGCAGGGCCGGGGTCAAAAGGGCAGCGAAAAATAGCACGATGAGTACGATTCGAAGCCGCGACACGCCGTCACCCTACGTGACTGATGTGACTGGTGGGAATGAAATCAATTAAATCAGCGTGCGAAGGTCTACCTCGCAGAAGGCCGACGATCAGCTGTGCAGCTCCATCGTGCAGCACTTGACGCTGCCTCCGGACTTCATGTACTCGTCCAGCTCGATGGGTATGGGGAGATACCCGCGAGACCGGAGTGCGTCAGCGAGATCGCGTGCTTCAGTCGGCAGGGCGACGTGGTGCCCGTCGCTGACGGCGTTCAGACCCAGGACGAGAGCGTCCGCCTCCGAGCAGATGATCGCGTCAGGAAACAGGTCGCGCAGTGTGCGCTGGCTGTGTGGACTGAAGGCGCCTGGATAGTAGGCAATCTCGGCCGGTGCCGAGCCATTGCCGTCGTCGAGCACGGCGAGGGCGACGTCGAGGTGGTAGAACCGCGGATCGACCAGCTCGAGCGAGACGACGGGTCGGTCGACAGCATTGGCCGCTTCGATGTGCGCAGCGAGGTCGGTGCGAAAGCCCGCACCGGCCAGGATCATCGACCCGAGTGCGAGGAAGTCGCCCTCGCCCTCGTTGATGTGCTCAGGCTCGACGACCGTCAAACCGCTGCCGCGCAGCCAGGTCGCGAAGGCTGCGGCCTCGGCAGCGCGTTCGGCGAAACGGAACTTCGCCCCGTACGAGCGACCACCCACGGTCAGACCACCATTGGCGGCGAAGACCATGTCGGGCTGGCCCGACATCGGCTCGACGACGTCGACCCGGTGTCCGAGGCTGAGATAGGTGTTCCGGAGAACCTCCCACTGCAATCGGGCGCGTTCCGCGTCGACCGGCGTGCTGATGTCCATCCACGGATTGATCGCATACGTGACGGCGAAGTGGGTCGGTGCGCACATCAGGTAGTGACGGGGCCGGGACTCGCGGGCGTGGACCGGCGCGGGGCGGGTGTCGAGAACGGTCAACGGGGCCTCCTGGTTAGCGTGATGCAATGAATCCATGCTACGGGCGCAGAAAGGTCGACAACGAATCTTAAATCGCACAATACCCGGCGATTTCTTGCGTCAGTCCGGGTTGTACAGGGTTTTCTTGCAATACTGACGGGATGGATCACCTGGACCGCGAGCTCATCGGTTGCCTGCTCGAGGACGGCCGCGCCGGCTACGCCAGGATCGGCGCCAGGATCGGCCTGTCAGCTCCGGCGGTGAAGCGGCGAATCGACCGCCTGCTGGACGATGGAGTCATCAGCGGGTTCACCGCCGTGCTGGACCCAGATCTCGTAGGCTGGGCGACCGAGGCCTATGTGGAGGTGCACTGCAAGGGCGCGCTCTCGCCGGACGAGCTGCGGGCGGCGTTCAGCCGGGTGCCCGAGGTGCACACCGCCGCGACCGTCTCCGGCGCCGCGGATGCGCTGCTGCACATCGTCGCCAGGGACGTCCGCGATCTCGAGCGCGCTCTGGAGCGGGTCCGCGACGAGGTCGCCAACATCGACCACACCTCGACGGCGATCGTGTTGTCGCGCCTGATCGATCGACACGGCCCGGGGCAGTCGGAGTTCAAACCGCCCTCATGACCGCGTCGAGCGGCTGACCTCTGGGACCCGCGATTTGAGTCTGCCGCCCCCGTGGGCGTAGAATCGAGAGTCGACCCTTTCAGGTCCGCATTCCCATGTCCTCTGTCGCTCAGGCGGCGGGGTTGGGGTGCGCCAGAACGGGTCAACTGGTCAGACACGCGACACAAAGAAGAGGTTATGGCGAAAAAAGAAGGCGTCATCGAGATGGAAGGTGCCGTAGTAGAGGCGCTTCCGAACGCGATGTTCCGTGTAGAGCTGGCCAACGGCCACAAGGTTCTCGCGCACATCAGCGGCAAGATGCGCCAGCACTACATCCGCATCCTCCCCGAGGATCGTGTTGTGGTGGAGCTCTCGCCCTATGACCTCTCCCGCGGCCGCATCGTCTACCGCTACAAGTGAACACACGTACACACGTTCAGATCCCAAAGAGAGAATCTCGATGAAGGTCAACCCGAGCGTGAAGAAGATCTGTGACAAGTGCAAGGTGATTCGTCGCCACGGCCGCGTCATGGTCCTCTGCGAAAACCCGCGTCACAAGCAGCGCCAGGGCTGAACAGACTTCTTCACCGCAGCAACACGAAACATCTGATCGCTCCCGCCACACGCACGATCGTGGTGGGTTACCTCCGGAAGCGTAGGCCGGAGCCCGACTCAGGATCGTCCAAGATCCTGGAGGCAGTCGGGATGCATCAGGTGGCCACACCTCGCAGTACGGAAGGAAATGCCTAGATGGCACGCCTCATGGGAGTGGATCTCCCGCGCGAGAAGCGCATCGAGATCGCACTCACGTATGTATTCGGGATCGGCCGCACTCGCGCCACCCAGACCCTCGACGCGACCGGCATCAGCCCGGACAAGCGCGTCCACGAGCTCGACGACACCGACCTCGTCGCGCTGCGTGATCACATCGAGGCGAACTACCAGACCGAGGGCGACCTGCGTCGTACGGTCACCGGTGACATTCGCCGCAAGATGGAGATCGGCAGCTACCAAGGCCGTCGTCACCGTGCGCATCTGCCGGTTCGCGGCCAGCGCACCAAGACCAATGCGCGCACCCGCAAGGGCCCCAAGCGCACCGTCGCCGGAAAGAAGAAGTGATAGCGCATGCCTCCCAAGACAGCTGCTAAGAAGGTTCGCCGCAAGGAGAAGAAGAACGTCGCTCAGGGCGAGGCCCACATCAAGAGCACGTTCAACAACACCCACGTCACCATCACGGATCCTTCGGGCGCCGTGATCGCCTGGGCCTCCGGCGGAACTGTCGGATTCAAGGGCTCGCGCAAGTCGACCCCGTACGCGGCCGGCATGGCCGCCGAGTCGGCCGGTCGTCAGGCGATGGAGCACGGGATGAAAAAGGTCGACGTCTTCGTGAAGGGCCCCGGTTCGGGCCGCGAGACCGCGATCCGGTCGCTGAGCGGAGTCGGCCTCGAGGTCGGCACCATCTCCGACGTGACCCCCAGCCCGCACAACGGCTGCCGTCCCCCCAAGCACCGTCGTCTCTGACGTCGACGCTGCCCCACGATTCACACAGTTTCTAGGAGCTATCAACCATGGCCCGTTACACCGGACCTCTCACCAAGAAGTCGCGCCGTCTCGGCATCGACCTCGTCGGTGGTGACGCTGCATTCGAAAAGCGTCCTTACCCTCCCGGCCAGCACGGCCGCGCGCGCGTCAAGGAGTCGGAGTACCGCAACCAGCTGCTCGAGAAGCAGAAGGCGCGTTACACCTACGGAGTGCTCGAGAAGCAGTTCCGCAAGTACTACGAACTCGCCTCGCGTCGTCCCGGCAAGACCGGCGACAACCTGCTGCAGATCCTCGAGTCGCGACTCGACAACGTCGTCTATCGTGCCGGGTTCGCCCGCACGCGTCGGCACGCCCGCCAGCTCGTCAACCACGGTCACTTCGTGGTCAACGGCGTCAAGACCGACATCCCGTCGTTCCAGGTGAGCAAGCACGACATCATCGACGTCAAGACCCGCTCGCTGGAGACCACGCCGTTCATCGTGGCGCGCGAGTCCCACGACCGCGACACCGTCCCGGCCTGGCTCGACGCGTCGCCCGACCGCGGCCGGATCCTCGTCCACAGCCAGCCTGTGCGCGAGCAGATCACGGTCCCGATCAACGAGCAGCTGATCGTGGAGTTCTACTCCAAGATCTGACCTGATCCGCACCCTCCACCAAGGAAACATGACCCGGACCTTCAAATAGAGGTTGGTTCGGAAAGGAAGAAAAATGCTCATCGCCCAGCGCCCCGCCCTGTCCGAAGAGGTCGTCGACGAGTTCCGTTCGCGGTTCGTCATCGAGCCCCTCGAGCCCGGCTTCGGCTACACCCTCGGCAACTCGCTGCGTCGCACGCTGCTGTCGTCGATCCCGGGTGCGGCCGTCACGTCGATCAAGATCGACGGCGTTCTGCACGAGTTCTCGACCGTTCCCGGCGTGACCGAGGACGTCACCGAGATCATCCTGAACCTCAAGGAGCTCGTGGTCTCCTCGGAGAACGACGAGCCGGTCGTCATGTACCTCCGCAAGGACGGTGCCGGTGCGGTGACCGCAGCCGACATCCAGCCCCCGGCCGGTGTCGAGGTCCACAACCCGGACCTGCACATCGCGACGCTCAACGCCAAGGGCAAGATCGAGATCGAGCTCGTCGTCGAGCGTGGCCGCGGCTACGTCTCGGCGGTGCAGAACAAGTCCGGTGACGAAGAGATTGGCCGCATGCCGGTCGACTCGATCTACTCGCCGGTCCTCAAGGTGACCTACAAGGTCGAGGCGACCCGAGTCGAGCAGCGTACCGACTTCGACAAGCTCGTCATCGACGTCGAGACCAAGAAGTCGATCCTTCCGCGTGACGCGATCGCCTCGGCCGGTTCCACCCTGGTGGAGCTGTTCGGTCTGGCTCGTGAGCTCAACGTCGAGGCGGAGGGCATCGACATCGGCCCGTCGCCGGTCGACGAGCAGCTCGCGGCCGATCTGGCGCTGCCGATCGAGGATCTCAACTTCACCGTTCGTTCGTACAACTGCCTCAAGCGCGAGGGCATCCACACCGTGGGTGAGCTCATCACGCGCTCGGAGCAGGACCTGCTCGACATTCGCAACTTCGGTTCGAAGTCGATCGACGAGGTCAAGGCCAAGCTCGCCGAGATGGGCCTCGCGCTGAAGGACAGCCCCGCTGGTTTCGACCCGTCGGCCGTCATCGATGCGTATGACGACGACGCCAGCTTCGCCGAGGACGAGCAGTACTGAGTACTGCTCGACCTCGACGGCCCAGCCCGATTGATTTTGGAGAATAGACAATGCCCACCCCCACCAAGGGACCTCGCCTCGGCGGCAGCCCGGCGCACCAGCGCCTGATCCTCGCCAACCTCGCGCAGAACCTGTTCGAGCACGGCAAGATCACCACGACCGAAGCCAAGGCCCGTCGTCTGCGGCCGTACGCGGAATCGCTCATCACCAAGGCCAAGACCGACACGGTGGCCAACCGCCGCCAGGTCGTCAAGGTCATCCGTGACAAGAGCATCCTGCACACGCTGTTCACCGAGATCGGGCCTGCCATGGCAACCCGCCCCGGTGGATACACGCGCATCACGAAGGTCGCGCCGCGCAAGGGCGACAACGCCCCCATGGCCGTCATCGAGATCGTCGAGGCCAAGCAGTTCGGTGCTCAGAACCAGTCTCCGAAGAAGGCCAAGGCCGACAAGCCTGCGGTCGTCGAGGAGAAGCCTGCCGACGACGTCGCTCCCGAGGACGACCTGGGCAGCGACGTCCCGGTCGACGCGACCGACGACGCTGCTGAGGCAGCTGACGCGGTTGCCACTCCGGCCGACGAGAACGCAACGGCCGAGGACGACACCAAGTAGTCATCGCATTGCCAGGACGCCCGTCACCGTGAGGTGGCGGGCGTCCTGGCGCTCAGGTCGGTCGGCGGACCTCCAAGATCCGGAATCCGCGTTCGCTGGTCACCCGTTCGGTGGGCCAGCCCTGCTCGCCGAGCCAGCGCTGGAGCGAATCCGCGCCGAGATTCTTGCCCACGACCAACCGGGCCTTGCCGTCAGGTGCGAGCCGTGGCAGCCACCGCAGCAGCAGGTCGTGCAGTGCCTGCTTGCCGATGCGGATGGGAGGGTTGGACCAGATCTCGTCGAAGACCAGGTCAGCCGGTATGTCGTCAGGAGCTGCGACAGTGACCGGGGCGCCGAGGCGCTGAGCATTGAGGGCAGTCAGCTCACGGGCGCGTTCGTTGGTGTCGGTCGCCCAGACCGTTGCGCCTCCGAGGGCAAGGACGCAGGCGATCGGACCCCAGCCGCAGCCCAGATCCAGGACCGTTCCTGTATCGGGCGGCACCGACGCGTGCAGCAGCACGGCCGTCGCCTTGTCGAGCCCGTCGTGGGAGAACACGCCCGCTGCGGTCGTGAAGGTCAGATCACGCCCCCGGATTCGTGTGGTGACGTCGTGGCGGCGGTCTGGGGTCGACGGGGCCGCATCGAAGTAGTGCTCTGACACCGCACCATCCTCGCAGCCGCAGGCGGGTCAATGCGCGGAGGTCAGGCTCGCAGTGCTCGCTGACGGCGTGACTCGACGGCTCGCGCGACCATGCCGGCGTCGTCGGGGTACACGACCTCCTCGAGAACGAGTCCGTGCGGAGGCATGACGTTGACCCGGCTGTCCCGACCGGCATGCGTCAACACTTCCGCGGCCCACTCCGGCTCGAATCGGTGGTCGCCGACCGCGACGAGCACACCCATCAGGGCACGGACCATCGAGTGGCAGAAGGCATCGGCACGAACCGTGGTCTCCAGGACGTCACCCACCCGCACCGTACTGAGCTCACGAAGGGTGCGGACCGTCGTCGCACCCACCCGGCGGCGGCAGAACGCCGCGAAATCGTGCAGTCCGAGCAGATGCTGGGCGGCGGCGTTCATGGCGTCGATGTCGAGCCGCTTCTGCCACCGCACGACCGAATGACGAACCAGCGGATCGGGACCGGTGCGGCCATCGACGATGCGATAGGTGTAGCGCCGTTCGAGCGCGGAGAACCGCGCGTCGAACCCTTCGGGGGCCGCAGTGACCGACCGGATCTGGATGTCATCGGGCAGCAGGCGGCGGAGTCGACGCTCGATCAGCTGAGGGTCGACATCATCGAGGTCGACGTGAGCGACCTGACCGCGCGCGTGCACCCCGGCGTCGGTCCGCCCGGCCACGGTGAGCGTCGCAGCCTCGGGGAGCCGAAGGATCATCGCGATTGCGGCCTCGATGTCTCCTTGAACAGTCCGCTGACCGGGCTGGGCCGCCCAGCCCCGGAAACCTGTCCCGTCGTACGAGAGATCGATTCGCAGGCGCACCCCGCAACGTTAGCGGGCCGGAGCGGTGGTGCGATCACAAGGACCGGCCGCCGGCGCCGCGAGCGTGCGGCCTAGGCCCAGCGCTCGTCGGCAGACACGAAGTCGAGTCGTCGGTCGCCGGTGTAGATCTGCTTGGGACGCGCGATCTTCTGCTCCTTGTCGTCCACCAGCTCGACCCACTGGGCGAGCCAGCCGGCCGTGCGCGGGATCGCGAACAGGACGGTGAACATCTCGGGCGGAAACTGCAGAGCCTCGTAGATCAGGCCGGAGTAGAAGTCGACATTGGGGTAGAGCTTGCGACTGATGAAGTAGTCGTCCTCCAGCGCGATGCGCTCGAGCTCCTGGGCGATCTCCAGCAACGGGTTGACGCCGGTCACCTCGAAGACGTCGTCGACCGCCTTCTTGATGATGGTGGCGCGAGGGTCGAAGTTCTTGTAGACCCGGTGGCCGAAGCCCATGAGCTTTTCCTCGCCCTTCTTAACCCCCTCGATGAACGCCGGGATCTTGTCGGGCGTGCCGATGCGCTTCAGCATCTTGAGGACGGCCTCGTTGGCGCCTCCGTGCAACGGCCCGTAGAGCGCGGCAATGCCGGCGCTGACCGCCGAGTACGGGTCGACCTGGCTGGACCCGACCGAGCGGACCGCGTTGGTCGAGCAGTTCTGCTCGTGATCGGCGTGCAGGATGAACAAGACCTCCAGCGCCTTGGCCAGGCGCGGATCGGGGTTGTACTTCTGCTCGCTCATCTTGAACAACATCGACAGGAAGTTCTCGGTGTACGTCAGGTCGTTGTCGGGGTAGACGTACGGCTTGCCCTGCGCGTGGCGGAATGACCATGCGCCGAGGGTCGGCATCTTCGCGATCAGGCGCACGATCTGGTCGTGCCGGACCCGGGGATCGTGGATGTTGCGCGCCTCGGGGTAGAACGTCGACAGCGCGCCGACGCTCGACAGCAGCATTCCCATGGGGTGCGCGTCGTAGCGGAAGCCCTGGAGCTGCGTCTTGAGGTTCTCGTGCACGAACGTGTGGAACGTGATCTCGTGCACCCACTGCTCGTGCTGCTGCTGCGTCGGCAACGTGCCGTGGATCAGCAGGTAGGCCACCTCGAGGAAGGTGGACTTCTCGGCAAGCTGTTCGATCGGGTAGCCCCGGTACTCCAGGATGCCCTTGTCTCCGTCGATGTAGGTCACGGCACTGCGCGTCGAGGCGGTGTTGGTGAATCCCGGGTCGTACAGCGCCAGGCCGGGATCGTCGTCGGACTTGCCGATCTGGTTGAAGTCGCTCGCGCGGACGGTGCCGTCGGTGATGGGGAGCTCATACTCCTCGCCCGTCCGGTTGTCGCGGACGGTCAATGTGTGGTTCTCGGTCACGATGGGTCTCCTGTGACGGCGGACAATGCCCTGCTGCGGGGTGATGCAGCCAGCAACCAACCTAGTGCCGCTGGGCAATTCCCACGATGTGGGGTCCGAGGGACGGGACTCGTTTTGACCCGAGTGGCTGCGGCCGGTTAACCTTGTGTGTCGTGTCTCCGTCGGCCAGTTCCGAGGGATCGACCATCGCAGCATTCGATTCATCACCAGACACACCCCCAAGAACGAGAAGGTCACGCCGTGCGCACGTTCAGCCCCAAGCCGTCTGACATCACCCGTCAGTGGCACGTCATCGACGCCGAGGACATCGTCCTGGGTCGTCTCGCCGTTCAGGCTGCGACGCTGCTCCGCGGCAAGCACAAGCCGACCTATGCACCTCACGTGGACGGTGGCGACTTCGTCATCATCGTCAACGCCGAGAAGGTGGCACTGTCGGGCAACAAGCGCACCGACAAGCTCGCCTACCGCCACAGCGGTTACCCGGGCGGACTCAAGTCCATCGCTTACGGTGACCTGCTCGACAAGGATGCGCGCAAGGCGATCGAGAAGTCGGTGCGCGGCATGCTCCCCAAGAACCGTCTGGGTGATCAGCTGATCACGAAGCTCAAGGTCTACTCCGGCCCCGAGCACCCGCACACCGCCCAGAAGCCCCAGCCGTTCGAGATCACGCAGATCTCCCAGTAAAGAAGAGAAGCAGGCGCATCGTGGCTGAGACCACCACCACCGAGACCGAGTTCGAGACCAACGCCGAAGGTGTGGCATACACCTCCGAGACCGTTGGTTCCTCCGAGACCGCGGGCAAGCCCGCGACGATTGCTCCGGGAGCTGCCACCGGCCGCCGCAAGGAGGCCATCGCCCGGGTCCGCATCGTGCCGGGCACCGGAGTGTGGACTGTCAACGGCAAGCCGCTCGAGGAGTACCTCCCCAACAAGCTGCACCAGCAGATTGCCAAGGAAGCCCTCGCGGAGACCGGTCTGCAGGACCGCTTCGACGTCATCGCCCGGGTCACCGGCGGCGGAATGACCGGTCAGGCCGGCGCGCTGCGTCTCGGTGTGGCTCGATCGCTCAACCAGATCGACGAAGAGGTCAATCGCCCCGCGCTCAAGAAGGCCGGTCTGCTGACTCGCGACTCGCGCATCAAGGAGCGCAAGAAGGCTGGTCTCAAGAAGGCCCGTAAGGCTCCGCAGTACAGCAAGCGCTGATTCCAGCCGTGGGCCGGATCTTTGGCACCGATGGCGTTCGCGGAGTCGCGAACCGCGATCTGACCGCCGAGCTCGCTGTTGACCTCGCGGTTGCCGCGGCCCACATCCTGGGCGAGGTCGGCGCCTTTGCCGACCAACGTCCAACCGCAGTCATTGCCCGCGATCCCCGCGCCTCAGGAGAGTTCCTGGAGGCTGCGGTGGTCGCGGGTCTTGCGTCTGCAGGAGTCGACGTCCACCGGCTCGGCGTGGTGCCGACGCCCGGTGCGGCCTACCTGACGTCCTACCTCAAGGCCGACATGGGTGTCATGATCTCGGCCTCCCACAATCCGATGCCTGACAACGGCATCAAGTTCCTCGCCCGCGGCGGGCTCAAGCTCGACGACGATCTTGAGGTCCTGATCGAGAACCGGCTCGAGGAGCCGTGGAACCGGCCCACTGGTGCCGGGGTGGGTCGCATCGGCGACAGCCACGCGGGCGTGGGGGCCTACGTCAAGCACCTGATCGAGTCGGCACCCGGTCCGCTGGACGGCGTGCGAGTCGTGCTCGACTGTGCCAACGGCGCAGCGTACGACGTGGGGCCACAGGTCTTCGAGCAGCTCGGTGCCACGGTGGTCGCGATCCATGCCGAGCCGGATGGGCTCAACATCAACCTCGACTGCGGATCGACGCATCTGGGCGACTTGCAGAAGGCGGTCGTCGCCCACGGTGCTGACGCGGGATTCGCCTTCGATGGCGACGCCGACCGGTGCCTCGCGGTCGACCACTCGGGCGAGGTGGTCGACGGTGACCAGATCCTTGCAGTCCTGGGCATCGCGGCTCGCGACGCAGGAAGGCTTGCGCACGACACCGTGGTCGCGACGGTCATGAGCAACCTCGGATTCGTGCAAGCGCTCCAGGCCGCGGGCATCACCGTGATCCAGACGGCGGTCGGCGATCGGTACGTCCTGGAGACGATGCGCTCAGGAGCGTTCAACCTCGGCGGCGAGCAGTCCGGACACGTCATCATGGGCGATTACGCCACGACCGGCGATGGGGTGCTGACGGCAGTGCACCTGGCCTCCCGCATCCGCGAGACCGGGCGGACTCTGGAGGACCTCGCCTCGGTCATGACCCGGCTGCCGCAGGTCCTGGTCAATGTGCCGGACGTCGACAAGGGGCGTGCCGACACCGATCCGGTGCTGCAGGGCGAGGTCGCAATCGCGAACGCCCGTCTCGGCAGCTCGGGCCGCGTCCTTCTGCGTCAATCCGGGACGGAGCCGCTCGTACGCGTCATGGTCGAGGCAGCCACCCACGACGAGGCCGAGCAGGTCGCTCAGCATCTGGCCGAAGTCGTACGCTCGACCCTCGCTCTCTGATGCGGACCTGACACCGCGAGACGTCGGGGCTCAGAGCTTGCGGAGGCGGACCCAGTCGACCGAGTGGTCGGCGCCCTTGCGCAGAACCAGCGAGGCGCGGCCACGGGTCGTGGCGATGTTCTCCCTGAGGTTGGGCCAGTTGATGGTGTCCCACAGGCGGCTGGCCCGCTCGACGGCTTCGTCGTCGGTGAGGGCACTGTAGCGGTGGAAGTACGACTCAGGATCGGCGAACGCGGTCTTGCGCAGGCTGAGGAACCGGTCGATGTACCAGCGGCGCAGATCCTTGCCGGAGGCGTCCACGTAGATCGAGAAGTCGAAGAAATCGCTGACGGCAAGCCCCGGGCTCCCATCGCCGCGGGGTCGGGCTGGCGCGAGCACGTTAAGGCCCTCGACGATCACGATGTCAGGCTCCTTGAGCGT
Organism: Aeromicrobium sp.; assembly: GCF_049587115.1. GTDB lineage: Bacteria > Actinomycetota > Actinomycetes > Propionibacteriales > Nocardioidaceae > Aeromicrobium. The sequence goes on along the minus strand of NZ_JBAVDI010000010.1, from coordinate 56,127 downwards.
GACGACCGCATCGGTGCGGTCATATGTGAGGTGGGAGTAGACCGGCGCCGTCACGACCTCCACGCCGGACTTGACCTCCATGACGAAGCGCAGCAGGGCCTTGCGGTCGTAGGACTCGGGGAATCCCTTGCGCTCGAGCAGACCGCGGCGCTCGAGCTCGTCGTTGGGGAACAGGAAGCCGTCGGTCGTCACCAGCTCGACGACAGGATGCTCCGGGGAGTGTGACAACAGCTCCTTGAGCAGCCGGGCCGTCGTCGACTTGCCCACGGCGACCGAACCGGCGATGCCGATGACGAACGGCGTGCGCCTGGTCTGCGGCTCGTGCAAAAAAGCCTCGGTGGCCTGGTAGAGCGCGCCGGCGAGGCGGACGCGCATGCTGATGAGCTGGGTCATCGGCAGATAGACCTGACGGACCTCCTCGAGGTCCAGCTCGTCGCCCAACCCCCGAACCCGCTCGATCTCGGCCGGTTGGAGCGGCTGGGGGGCGTCCCCTGCCAGCTCCGCCCACGCAGCGCGCTCGAGCTCGACATACGGTGACTGGTCGCGCGGCATGCTGCCATTGTCCCGCGTGCTCCCGCGGGGTCATGCACTCGGCCCCCTCCACGGCTCACAGTGCGCACCTTCCGCGCCTTCGGCGCTAGTACCCTGATCCCATGTGCGGAATTGTCGGATATGTCGGTCATCGGTCAGCCCTGGACGTCGTGATGGGCGGACTCCGACGACTGGAGTACCGCGGATACGACTCGGGCGGGGTCGCCCTGGTGCACGAAGGTGCGATCGTCTCAGCCAAGAAGGCTGGCAAGCTGGTCAATCTCGACGCCGAGCTGGCGGCCCGCCCGCTGCCGGTCGCGCACACCGGCGTCGGGCACACCCGGTGGGCCACGCATGGCGCGCCGAACGATCGCAACGCCCATCCGCATCTCGATGAGACCGGGCGCATCGCCGTGGTGCACAACGGCATCATCGAGAACTTCGCGACGCTGCGCGCCGAGCTCGAGGCAGGCGGCCACGAGCTGAAGTCCGAGACCGACACCGAGATCGTGGCTCACCTTCTGCACGACGTGCTGGAGACGACCGGCGACCTGTCCGATGCGGTCCGCACGGTGTGCCGCCGTCTCGAGGGCGCTTTCACCCTGGTGATCTGCGACGCGCGCCAGCCCGACGTCGTCGTCGGTGCCCGTCGCAACTCGCCACTGGTGGTCGGCCGCGGCGATGGGGAGAACTTCCTCGGATCCGATGTCTCGGCGTTCATCGAGTTCACGCGTGAAGCAATCGAGCTCGGCCAGGACCAGGTCGTCACGATCACGCCGGACGACATCGTGGTCACCGACTTCGACGGCGAACCGGCTGACACCAACGCGTATCACGTTGACTGGGACGTCTCCGCGGCCGAGAAGGGTGGCTATGACTGGTTCATGCTCAAGGAGATCGCCGAGCAGCCGCAGGCCGTCGGTGACACCCTGTTGGGTCGGCACTCGGCCGATGGTCGCCTGCAGCTTGACGAGATGCGGCTGTCCGACGACGAGCTGCGCGAGATCGACCGGATCATCATCGTGGCGTGCGGCACGGCGGCGTACGCGGGCCTGGTCGCGAAGTACGCGATCGAGCACTGGACCCGCATCCCGTGTGAGGTGGAGCTGGCCTCGGAGTTCCGCTATCGCGACCCGATCATCGACCGCTCGACGTTGGTCGTCTCGATCAGCCAGTCCGGCGAGACCATGGACACCCTGATGGCGGTCCGTTACGCGCGCCAGCAGAAGGCGCGGGTGCTGTCGATCTGCAACACCAACGGATCGACGATCCCACGTGAGTCAGACGCCGTGATCTACACCCACGCCGGGCCCGAGATCGCTGTCGCCTCGACCAAGGGGTTCCTGGCCCAGATCGTCGCGTGCTACCTCCTGGCGTTGTACCTCGCCCAGGTCAAGGGCACGAAGTACGGCGACGAGATCGCCGACATCATCTCCGAGATCGAGAAGATCCCGGCCGCGATCCAGCGCCTGCTCGACGAGGGCGACCAAGTGCGCAAGATGGCTGCCGAGCTGTCTGGCTCGCGGTCGATCCTGTTCCTCGGCCGGCACGCGGGCTATCCGGTGGCGCTCGAGGGAGCGCTCAAGCTCAAGGAGCTGGCCTACATCCATGCCGAGGGCTTCGCCGCCGGCGAGCTCAAGCACGGGCCCATCGCGTTGATCGAGGAGGGGCTGCCGGTCTTCGTCGTGGTTCCTCCCAAGGGCCGCGACCAGCTGCAGGAGAAGACCGTCAGCTCGATGCAGGAGATCCGCGCCCGCGGCGCCCGGACGATCGTGCTGGCCGAGGACGGCGATGATGACGTCGTGCCGTACGCCGATCACCTGATCCGGCTGCCCAAGGTCCCGACCCTGCTTCAACCGCTGGTCGCGGTGGTCCCGCTGCAGATCTTCGCCTGCGAGTTCGCCAGCCAGCTCGGCCACGATGTCGACCAACCCCGCAACCTGGCCAAGTCCGTCACGGTGGAGTGATGGCCATCCTGGGAATCGGGGTCGACGTCGTGGACCTCGCCCGCTTCACCGCGACGCTGGAGCGCACACCGACGATGCGCAGCCGGCTCTTCACCACGGCGGAGGCTGATCTACCCGTGGAGTCCCTCGCCGGACGGTTCGCCGCCAAGGAGGCGTTCGTCAAGGCTCTGCGGGCGCCGGCGGGCATGTCGTGGCAGGACATCGAGATCGTCAACGGGCCCCAGGGTGCTCCGGAGTTCCGGCTCCACGGAGCCGCCCTGGACCGCGCCACCGAGCTGGGCATCACGACGGCTCACGTGTCGATCTCGCACGACACCAGCGTGGCCACGGCATTCGTGGTGGCCGAATGCTGAGGGTTCACCGCGTCGAGGATGTCCGCGCCGCCGAGGAAGCTCTCGCTGCGACGCTGCCGGCGGGCGAGCTGATGCGACGCGCGGCTCGTGGGCTCGCAGACCACCTCGACTGCATTCCTCCGGGCGACCTGGTTCTGCTGCTGATCGGTCCGGGCAACAACGGCGGTGACGCGATGTACGCGGCCGTGCACCTGTTGGATCGCGGCGTACGGGTCGACATGAGCCTGCTCGACGCCGACGCGGTACACGCGCCCGGCCTCGCCGCCGCCACAGGCGCGGGCGCGCAGGTCGTCGACGGGCCGAGCGACCAGCGGTGGTGCGTCGATGCGGTGTTCGGCATCGGCGGTCGCGGCGGACTGACCGGTCGAGCGGCTGAGTGGGCCTCCTGGCTGGCAGAACGGCGGCCGTTCACGATCGCCGTCGACGTCCCGTCCGGCGTCGACGTCGACGGCGCGACACTCCCCATGTCGCATGTGGTGGCAGACCGGACCGTCACCTTCGGAACGCGAAAGGTCGCGCTGCTCGTCGACCCTGCGGCGGCCGTCGCCGGACCCTCGTCCCTGGTCGACATCGGGCTGGCAACGCACCTGCCTGCCCCTGCGCTGGAAGCGCTGGAGTCGAGCGACGGCGAGCTGCTCAGGTCGGTCGTGCCGGGTGGGGTTGCCCACAAGTACACCCGCGGGGTCCTGGGAATCGCGGCCGGATCCGAGCAGTATGCCGGCGCGGCACACCTCTGTGTGGCCGGCGCCCAGGCCGGACCGGTCGGGATGATCCGGTTCGTCGGCACGCCCGAGCTGGGCCGCCGGATCGTCGACCGCACGCCCGAGGTCGTCGCGGGACGCGGCCGTGTGCAGGCGTGGGTGATCGGGCCGGGCAGCGGTGACGACGCGGCCGATCAGCTGGCGATGGCGCTGGAGGATGGCGTCCCGGTCGTGGTCGACGCGAGCGCCCTGCAGCACCTGCCCGGCCGATTCGACGTGCCAGCTCTGCTGACCCCGCACGCCGGCGAGCTCGCTCAGATGCTCGGTACGACGCGCGAGGCGGTCGAGGCGGATCCACTCGGCCACGCCTCGGCAGCGGCCGAGCGGTGGAATGCGACGGTGCTGCTGAAGGGTCGACGGAGCCTGATCGCGCAGGCTGGCGCACCGACCCGGGTCAACCTGAGCGGAACGCCATGGCTCGCCACGGCTGGAGCCGGCGACGTCCTGGCCGGCTTCGCCGGATCCCTGCTGGCCGCGGGCCTCGAACCGCTCGACGCGGGCGCAGTCGCGGCATATCTGCACGGGGTCGCTGCGGAGCGTGCCAATCCAGGCGGCCCGATCGTGGCGACGGACGTCGCTCTGGAGCTGCCGGCCGCGGTCGCCGCCTTCATCCGCGGGAGCCTCGCATGACGGCACCACAGGCCGAGGCGGTCATCGACCTCGAAGCGTTCGGGACCAACATCATGGCGCTGGGAGGGTGCGCTCCCGGATCAGCGCTCATGACGGTCGTCAAGGCCAACGCGTATGGGCACGGGATGCTGCCGATGGCGCGGGCGGCCCGGCAGGCCGGGTCGGCGTGGCTCGGGGTCGCCACGATCGACGAGGCGCTGGCGCTGCGACGCGCGGGTGACAGCGGTGACGTGCTGTGCTGGCTCGCGGCGCCGGGGGCGGACTTCGCAGCGGCAGTCGACGCCGGTATCGAGGTGACCGCGTCCTCGACGGAACAGCTGGCCGAGATCCTCTCGGCGCCCACCTCGGTGCGCCCCCGGGTACAGGTCAAGGTCGACACCGGTCTCTCGCGCAACGGCGCCTTCGGTGAGCAGTGGAGCAGGCTTGCGGTTGCTGCCGCAGCGGCACAGTCGGCCGGCCATGCTGAGATCACCGGGGTGTGGTCGCACTTCGCCGCCGCAGACCAGCCGGGTCACCCGGCCAATGAGGCCCAGGAGTCGGCGTTCGCGGCAGCCGTGGCGGAGCTGGCGGACGCTGGGGTCGAACCGGCTCTTCGCCATCTCAGCAACTCTGCCGCCACCCTCGTCCGACCCTCGGCGCACCTCGATCTGGTGAGAGTCGGTATCGCGGCGTACGGCATCCGTCCTGACCCCGGGCTGAGCTACCCGACCAGCCTCACGCCGGTCATGACGTTGCGTGGCCGGCTCGCCGCGGTCAAGCGGGTGCCTGCAGGAGCTGGGGTTTCGTACGGGCACACCTGGATTGCCGAGCGGGAGACGACGCTGGGTCTGGTGCCGCTGGGCTACGGCGAAGGGATCGCCCGTACTGCCTCCAACCGTGCCGAGGTCGGCTTCGCAGGTGGTCGTGCACCGATGCGCGGGGTGGTGTGCATGGACCAGTTCGTCATCGACCTCGGCGACGCGACCGCGAACCGGGGCGACATCGTGACCCTGTTCGGCCCGGGCACTGATGGTGAGCCCCTCGCCGAGGACTGGGCGATCGCGGCAGGCACCATTGCCTACGAGGTCGTGACGCGCCTGGGTGGCCGCATTCACCGTACCTATCGAGGAGCCAAATGAGCCGCACAGCCAAGATCGCGACGACCGCGGGCGCCTTCGTGGCGGCCGGCGCGGTGGCGACTCTGTTCAACGGCCGGCAGCGGCGGCAGCGGCAGCGGCGACGTGGCGAGGATGTCGCCTTCGGTTCGGTGCACAGCGACCGCCAGCGGATCACCGCCTCTGACGGTGTCGTTCTCAACGCCGAGATCGACGAGATGGAGGAGGTCGATCCCGCGGCGCCGACGGTCGTGTTCGTGCACGGCTGGCTCGAGTCGATCGACGTGTGGCACTACCAGCGACTCGCGCTCAGGGGGTCGGTGCGCATGGTCTTCGTCGACCTCCGTTCGCACGGCCGGTCGGGACGTTCCTCCCGGGCGACCTCGTCGTTCGCGCACCTCGCGGACGACCTGCGTGACGTGCTCGGTCAGCTCGTTCCCGACGGCCCGATCGTGCTGGTCGGACATTCGATGGGCGGCATGACGATCATGCAGCTCGCGTCGACTGAACCCGATCTGTTCGGCGATCGGGTCAGGGGAGTCGTGCTGATCGGGACCAGCGCAGGACGGTTGATGCGCAGCAGCCCGGGCCTGCGCCACCTGATCCCGCTGCTCAGGATCGCCGCGCCGGCGCTGGACTGGGGGCGAGCCTTCAACAGCTATTCCGTCGTTCGGCGTTGGGGCCTGGGACCGCACGCGCAGGAACGCCACGTCGACATGACCAACGAGATGATTCTCAAGGCGCCGACCCACGTGCTGATGGACTTCTATCCCAACTTCATGTCGCTGGACCTGACGGCAGGCCTGGACGCACTGGGCCGGGCACGCACGGTGGTGGTGGGTGGCACGGCCGACATGATGACGCCGGTCAAGCACAGCCGGCGGCTGGCCGATCTGATCCCGGACGCCAAGCTCGTGGTGCTGGACGACGTCGGTCACATGGTGATGTTCGAGGAGCACCAGAGGGTCACCGAGATCATCCAGGACATCCTGGGGGCGATCACATGACCGGCAACGCGCTGAATGTCATCGACGCCCAGCCCGAGCACGCCGGCGTCATCGTCGACATCATCCACCGCTCGTTCGGTGCCCGGCCCAAGCTCGAGCCCCGGTCCACGGCGCTCGACGAGACCGTTGATTCCGTGGCGCGCCAGCTCGCGAGCGCCGGTGGCCTGCTGGTCGAGCGGCGTGGACTGCCGATGGGCGCGATGCTGTTCGACGAGTCGCGTCCGGGCCAGCTGGGTCTGCGGCGGGTCTGCGTCGACCCGGACATCCAGGCTCGCGGGGTCGCGTCCGCGATGCTGGGTGTCGCTGAGGACACCGCCGAGGAGCGGGGCAAGGACGGTATCTGGCTCGACGTGCGCGAGGAGCTGCCCGAGACCATTCAGTTCTGGTCGCGGAGGCTCTATCACCCGGTCGGACGGGACGAGCCGTTCATCGAGTTCGGGAAGACGTTGTGGTTGGCCCGTGAGGTGCCGACCCCCGACGAGATGCACGCGCTGGCGGCCAGCCTTGCGACCTTGCTGCGCGCCGGTGACCTGCTGGTACTGTCGGGCGATCTCGGCGCCGGCAAGACGACGTTCACGCAGGGCCTCGGCGAGGCCATGGGAGTTCGCGGTCCGATCACGTCGCCGACCTTCGTCATCGCACGCAGCCATCCATCGCTGGTCGAGGGAGTGCCACTGGTCCACGTCGACGCCTACCGGTTGGGCAATGCGGCCGAGCTCGACGACGTCGACCTCGACGCCACGACCGACGAGGCCGTGACGGTCGTGGAGTGGGGTGATGGGATGGCCGAGCAGCTCGCTGAAAGCTGGCTGCACATCCGCATCGAGGTTCGCGGTGCACGACCCATCGACCCGCTCGGAACCTCGCACGAAGGTGACCTCGTCGACGAGGCCGAGCCGCGCGTCGTCACGGTCAAGCCGCACGGCCCTCGCTGGGTCGGAGTTCCGCTGCGTTCGACCCTCCTCGCCACCTCCCCGCACGCTCCTTCGCAGCGTTAGGGTGCTGACGTGCTTCTGCTCGCGTTCGACACCGCCACCCCGGTCATCACCGTCGCCGTCCACGACGGCTCGCGCGTCGTGGGCCAGGCCGCCGGCGAGGGGACCATGGCGCACGGCGAGCTGCTCGCGCCGGCCATCCGCGACGCCGTCGCCCAGGCCGGCATGACGATGGCTGACCTGACCGACGTCGCTGTCGGGGTGGGCCCGGGGCCGTTCACGGGCCTGCGGGTGGGTGTCGTCACGGCACTGACCCTCGGTTCGACCCTTGGTCTGACGACCCACGGCGTGTGCTCGCTGGACATCCTTGCCGCCGACGTCCAGATCGAAGGAGAGTTCCTGGTGGCGACCGATGCGCGCCGCAAGGAGGTCTACTGGGCCCGCTACGGCGCAGATCACGTCCGTCTGGACGGTCCACACGTCGCGACCCCCGCCGATCTCGCCCGCCAGCACCCCGCCCTCCCGACCTACGGCCGGGGCGGCCAGCTCTATCCGGACGTCCTGCGTCCGGCCGGTGACGCGAGCGATCCGCACGCAGTGGCCCTCGCCCGGATCGTGATTGCCGGCTCCGTGCGGGAGCTCCCGCTCGAGCCGCTGTACCTCCGCCGGCCGGACGCCGTCCCGCAGGTGTTCCCCAAGCGCACATGATCACCGCCACCACGGCCGATCTCGACGCGATCGTGGCGATCGAGCTGGACTGCTTCGGGCCCGAGGGGTGGAGCTCTGGCCTCGTCGCCGCCGAGCTCAGCAGCGATCGACACATCGTTCTGGTCACCGAGGACCGGGACGGGTACGGCGCGATCTCGCTGGCCGGTGAGACCGCCGATCTCGACCGGATCGCCGTGCTCACCACGTCGCGAGGGCGGGGCCTGGGGAGCGGACTGCTCACCGGCCTGGTGGATCGTGCCCGGGACGTTGGTGCAGGACGCATGCTGCTGGAGGTCGCGGCCGACAACGGGGTCGCGATCGCGCTGTACGAGGCATCCGGCTTCGACACGATCAGCACCCGCACTGCCTACTATCCCGGCGGTGTCGACGCGCTCGTCATGGAGCTCACGATCCGGGAGTGGCGGTGAGAATCAGGTCGGTCATCTCGCGAGAGGTCGCGCTCTCGGTCTGGCGTGCAAGGCTGGGTTCATGACGCAGACACCTGATGACGTGAGTGGCGACGACTACCCGGACCAGGAGGCCCTGGTCGAGGATGTCGACGAGATGATGGACACGAGCTACTCGCCGCCGGAGAGCTACCGCGGCGAGGGATTCGGCACGACCGCCGACGAAGCCCTGCAGGGTGAGTCGATCGACGAGCGCATGCGGCAGGAGGAGCCGGATGTCGACCCGTACGCCGAGCAGGGCGAGGACCTCGACGACGGCGAGGTCGGGTCGACCCGGGCCGGGCGCCTGGTCGACCCGGACGAGGGCAGCGGCGACGACACGGAGAAAGACCTCGTGGGCGATGACGTCGGTATCGACGGAGCGGGCGCCAGCGCCGAGGAGGCCGCGGTGCACATCGTGGCCGAGGATGGATGAACGGTGGCATGAGCGGCTCTCGCTCAGGCTGCGGGGCGGCCCGGGTGCTCTAGTCTGACCTGATGCGCGACTACACCTATCCGGCCACGATCATCACGGCCAAGGCCTTGTTCAAGGCATTCGGGATGAAGTTCCAGATGTCCGGGACCGAGCACATTCCGCGCACCGGGGGAGCGATCCTTGCGGCCAATCACATTGGGTACGTCGACTTCATCTTCGACGGTCTCGCCGCACAACCCAGCAATCGACTCGTGCGATTCATGGCCAAACGGGATGCCTTCGAGCACAAGATCTCCGGGCCGATCATGCGGTCGTTCCACCACATCTCGGTCGATCGCGATCACGGCCAGGCGTCATACGACCAGGCGGTCGAATACGCGCGCAATGGCGAGATCGTCGGAATCTTCCCCGAGGCAACGATCAGCCGCTCTTTCGAGATCAAGGAGCTCAAGACCGGAGCCGTCCGCATGGCGGCCGAGGCGGGCGTGCCCCTGATCCCGATGGTCACCTGGGGAACGCAGCTGCTCAAGACCAAGGATCACGAGCCCGACCTGAAGCGGCGTGGACGGACGATTGGACTGCACGTCGGTGAGCCGCTCGAGGTCACAGGAGACGATCCGGTTGCCGAGACCATGCTCCTGCGGGACGCCATGAGCGCCCTGCTGGACAAGGCGATCACCGAGTATCCCGTCAGCCCGGAGGGGCAGTGGTGGGCGCCCGCGCGTCACGGCGGCACGGCGCCGACCTTGGCGGAGGCAGCGAAGCTCGACGAGCAGGAGCTCAGCGATCGCGCGGCGAGGCGAGCTTCGAGGAACGAGCAGTCCTGATGGCGGACGCCGCCCGGAATTGATACCGGCCGCGGCGCCGGAAGTCGCTGCCTCAGTCGCCGACCGCTCCGTCGGCCATCTCGCGCAGCAGGTCGAGGTGACCATTGTGGCGGGCGGTCTCCTCGATCAGGTGTCCGACGACCCAGCGGACCGTGGGATGGAAGTCCGCGAGCGCCTGCTCGGTCTCGGCGTCGAACGACAGCTCGGCCAGGAGCCTGCGGGTCAGCTGGACCTGGTTGCTGTACCCGTCGATGATCTCCTCGATCGGCAGCGTGAGCCCCTGCTCGAGCTCGCCGTCGGGGTTCTCGTCGCTCCACGGCGCGCGGTCCTCGCGCCCCATGGTGATGACCTCGACCCAGTAATGCTCGTTCCAGCGCAGATGGTGCAGGAGCGAGGCGGGGTTCGTCAACGGAGAGGTCGCCACCGGCGCCTTTCGCGCGAGCTCCTGGCTGAGACCGCGGACCTTGAACAGCGCGGTCTGCTGGACGTACTCCAGGAGCTGCATCTGGACTGAACGCTCATCGCCGGCGGCAGGCGTGTCGGTACGAACCATGCATTCACTCTGCCACGCTGGTCGGCCGCCGGAACCATTGCGCGACCCTGCCACAATGATCTGGTGAGCGAACCCCTGGTGATGGGCATCGAGTCGTCGTGCGACGAGACCGGCGTCGGCATCGTGCGCGGCACTGAACTTCTGGCGCACGCCCTCAGCTCGAGCATGGAGCAGCACGTCCGCTTCGGTGGGGTCGTGCCTGAGGTAGCGAGCCGCGCCCACCTCGAGGCGATGGTTCCGACACTGGAGCAGGCGTACGCCGAATGTGGCGTTCGAGTGCAGGATGTCGACGCCATCGCAGTCACCAGCGGCCCCGGGCTGACCGGTGCGCTGCTGGTGGGGGTCGCCGCAGCCAAGGCCCTCGCACTGGCCCACGACAAGCCGCTCTACGGCGTCAACCACCTCGCGGCGCACGTCGCGGTCGATCAGCTCGATCACGGCCGCTTCGACGAGCGCGTCGTGGCGCTGCTGGTCAGCGGCGGGCACACCGAGATCCTGCTGGTCGACGACATCGTCACCGACATCACGCTCCTGGGCCAGACGATCGACGACGCGGCAGGGGAGGCATTCGACAAGGTTGCCCGGCTGCTCGGCCTGCCCTATCCCGGTGGTCCGCACATCGATCGAGTGGCCCGCGAGGGCGATCCGACCACGATCGCCTTCCCCCGAGGCCTGACGGGGCGGGACCTGGACAAGCATCGTTACGACTTCTCGTTCTCCGGACTCAAGAGCGCCGTGGCCCGGCACGTTCAGCACGAGGACCGGATGGGGCGCAGATTCGCGGTCGCCGACATCGCGGCATCGTTCCAGGACTCGGTGTGTGACGTGCTGACGAGCAAGGCAATCGCGGCGTGCCTCGACCATGACGTCGAGACACTGATCATCGGCGGTGGGGTGGCAGCCAATGGCCGACTCCGGCACCTGGCCGAGGAACGCGCAGCCAAGGCCGGCATCCAGGTCCGCGTGCCGCGCATGGGCTTGTGCACCGACAACGGTGCGATGGTCGCTGCGCTAGGGGCCGAGGTCGTGCGCCGTGGAGTAGCGCCGTCGTCGCTGGACCTGCCGGTCGACTCGAGCATGCCGGTGATCCAGGTCGTGGCGGCGTAGCGGATGGCGCACCCAACTGACGGCGGGCGTCAGCGTGCCGCCGTCAGGATGACCCTTGCGCTCATGCTGGTCCTCGGCGGCGCGGGCTGGGCGGCTGAGATTGCGGGCCCCGGCGACGAGCGCACCACCCCAGCGGTGGTGTCCCCGACGACCACTGCGCCGACAGCCGAGCCCGCTCCCGAACCGGTCGGCTGGGTGCCGACCGATGCCGAGCGGGCCAGCGGTGCGTCGCTGGCAGCAGAACTGAGTCTGGACGAGCTCGCCGGTCAGCTCATCGTGGCGAGAAGCTTCTCCCACGAGTCGTCTCTCGCCCTCGTGCGGGACAAGCACTTTGCAGGGGTCATGGTCACGGGCCAGCAGATCCTCGACGTCACGACGAACGATCCGCTCGACCAGGTCAAGGCGTTCAACCAAGAGCTCCAGGACGCAGGTGAGGGGCGCGGTTATCCCGTCATGGTGCCGATCGATCAGGAGGGCGGCCTCGTGGCCCGGTTGACCGATCCGTTGACCACCTTCCCGACCTTCATGTCGGCCGGTGCGGCGATCACTGGCCACGGCCGCGACGGTGAGCTGGCCGTCACCGCGGCAGCACGCGCTTCCGGTGCCGAGCTGCGAGCAGCGGGCTACAACATGGTCTTCGCGCCGAGCGGTGACATCACGATCGGTCCGGCCGACCCGATCATCGGTAGTCGCTCGGCCGGGTCCGATCCCGACATCGTGGCGCGCGCCGTCGTCGCGGCGATCGACGGGTACTCCGACGCAGGTCTCATCTCGGCGGTGAAGCACTTCCCGGGCCACAACGTCGCGACCGACAGCCACCGTGGACTGCCGGTCCTCGACAGCGACCGAAGTCGCCTGCGCAATCACGATCTCGTCCCGTTCGTGGCGGCGATCAGCGCTGCAGCGCCCGGAATCATGACGGGTCACCTCGATGTGCCGTTGATCGAGCGGGGGGTTCCGGCTTCACTGTCCTACAAGGCTGTGACGAAGGGACTGCGAGACGACCTCGGCTACGACGGCATCGTGATCAGCGACTCGCTGGGGATGGGCGCAGTGATGTCCCGCCACCCCGGAGGCGATGCCACCGTCGCGGCGCTCAAGGCTGGCAGTGACCTGGCCCTGATGCCTGCCGACAACGAACAGGCCCATGCCGCTGTCCTGAAAGCGCTCAAGTCCGGCGAGCTTCCGGAGCAGCAGGCCCGCAAGTCTGCGGCCCGGGTGATCGCCCACCTGTTGCACGTGCAGCAGCTCCAGACGCTGCCCGGCACCCCAGGGAGCCATACCGAGGAGTCCGAGGCGCTCAGCGCCCTGGCGGCAACCGTGGTCGCCCACCCGTGCCCCGTGCCGGCGGTGACGGCGATCGTCCCGACCGGCCAGGCGTCGGCCGTGGCCGCCTTCCGGACGGCCGCGCAGGAGCTGGGTCTGCCACTGGGTGCTGGGACGTCGATCGCTTTCCTGGGCCCGGGCTACCGGTCGGCCAGCGCCGACATCGTGGTGTCGACCGACACCCCGTATGGGCTGGCGAGCAGCGCAGCGCCCACGAAGGTTGCTCTGTACGGAGCCGACGTGCCCGCGATGCGGGCCCTCGTCAAGATCCTGCTCGGGCGGCAGCGCGCTCTCGGTCGGCTGCCCGTCGAGGTCGGGCTCCCGGCCACGACCCGCTGCTAGAAGGTTCGACGGAATCGCACGACCTGGCCCGGTCGGACCTGGGCGAGCCGGTCGCCGTGCGTGTCGGCCACGACGGCCATGACTGGATAACCGCCCGTCACAGGATGATCGGGGCCCAGGACGATGGGCTGACCGTCGGACGCGATCTGGATGCTTCCGCGGACACACGGCTCGCTGGGCAGCTCGTCGTGCCGTGATCGTTCGAGAGTGGCACCGACGAGGCGGACGCCGATGCGGCTGGAGTCCGGGCTGACCTGCCACGAGTGCTGCAGCAGCAGTCGGACGGCCTCAGGTGTGAACCAGTCGTCGCGCGGACCCAACATCACGTCGAGGGTGGCGTCCCCGCTGCTCCCGAGCGGTGGGACGTCCTCCAGATCGGGTATCGCCGAGGACGGCCCAACCGCGAGACGTTCGCCGGATCGAAGGGGAGCGGGGCCGAGCCCCGACAGCGTGTCCGTGGACGCTGAGCCGAGCTCAGAACCCGGGTTGAGCCCCCCGGCGACGCCGACGTACGTGCGCATGCCTGTCGTGGGGATGCCGAGCCGCAGGACCTGTCCGGGTCGCAGCAGGACAGCCCGCCCGTAAGGCGCAGTACGTCCATCCACCGCGATGTCGCTGGAGGCGCCGGTCACCGCGACGGCGTGAGCGGACTCCGCGCGCAGCACGAGCCCGCCCAGGGACTCGATGAGGGGACGGCCGACCGGATTGGCGAGGATCGCGTTGGCCTGCCGGGCCGCACGGCGGTCGAAGGATCCAGACGGGCTGACGCCGAGATGGCCCAGCCCTGGCCGACCCAGGTCCTGGACCAGGCTCAGCGGCCCGGGCAGCTCGACAAGAAGTGTCATGAAGCCACGAACCGTACGGCCATTCCGGGGTGGAGCAGCGCCGGCGGCTCACGTCCGGAGTCCCACATCGTGGTGGCCGTGCGGCCGAGCAGCTGCCACCCGCCGGGCGACTCGCGGGGATAGATCCCACTGAACTCGCCGGCCAGGCCGACAGATCCCGCCGGGACCGAGATCCGGGGCGAGGCTCGTCGCGGCACCTGCAGGCGGCAGTCACCGTCGACCAGGTAGGAGAATCCCGGGGCGAATCCTCCGAACGCCACCCTCCACGAGGAGCCGGTGTGTGCTGCGATCACCTCCCGCGACGTCAGCCCGGTGAGTCGAGCCACCTCGTCGAGGTCCGGGCCGTCGTAGACGACGTCGATCTCGACCTGCTCCACCACTCCCGGGCCAGACGGTTCGGACAGCGAGGTACGTGCGACCAGCGCCCGGAGATCGGCTGGTCTGCCGCGGAGCAGGACGCTGCGCGCTCCGAGCACCACGTCGGCCTCGTTCCGCAGTGCCTCGAACCAGATCTGCGCCTCCGCCAGCGACCCGCAGTCCAGCAGGAGGGCGGTGTCTCCGCACGGTCTGATGTTCACGGTTCGACGCTCGCCAGCTGCGCGCCGGCCGCCTCGAGACCCGTCCGGGCGGCTCGGGCCAGGACCAGGGCGCCGGGGCTGTCGCTGTGAACGCACACCGACTCGACGCTGCCCATCAGTCGAATGGCCTGGGCTGCGACGAGATCCGGGTCATCGAGCACTGCGCCGGGCTCGCTGCGTGGGACGAGGCGCCCCTGGGACGTGTAGGCGCGGTCGGCGAACCCTTCGCGGATGCCCCGGATGCCAGCGGCCTCGGCAATCGCCAGGGAGACCGAACCCGGCAGGCCGAGCAGAGGCAGCTGCTCGGTGAGCGAGATCATGGCGTCGACGACTGCTCGGGCCTGCACCTCGTCATGGACGATCGTGTTGTAGAGCGCGCCGTGCGGCTTGACGTAGGTCAATCGGCCGCCGACCGATCGGACGATGTGGTCGAGCAGATTGATCTGGTCGCGCACCTCGTTGGTCAGCACGTCATCCGGCAGGTCGACGTCCCGGCGGCCAAAGGCTTCGCGATCGGCATAGCCGACCTGTGCACCGATGGCGACGCCGCGTCGTACGGCGGCCTCGCACGTCGCCCGCATCAGATCAGGATCACCCGCATACGCCCCACAGCAGACGTTTGCGCTCGTCACGATGTCGAGCAGCGCGACATCGTGCCCGGACTCCCAGCGCGCCCAGGACTCTCCGAGGTCGGCGTTGAGGTCGATCCGCATGTCCCGAGGGTAGCGCCGCAGTTCATGCCACCCGGTGGTTCAGAGTCGGTCGACCAGAAATGCGCGGCCCTCGCCCAAGACCCGAGTCATGACGACCGTCGCGGTGTTGGGCCCCTTGAGCTTGAGCCTGCGGATGACCTCTTCGGGAACGATGTCGACGCCGCGCTTCTTGATGGTCAGGGTCCCGATTCGTCGGACCTGGAGTGCCGCCTTCAGGGGCTTCTCCCGAAAGGGCAGCTCATCGACGATCCGGAAGCCACGCGCCAGCGGCGTCGGGTGGACGCCGTCTGACGCGATGTACGCGATGTGAGGATCGGGCAGCCAGCCGCCGAGCTTCGCCGCCAGCTCGCTCACGAGCCCGGCGCGGATGACCGCGTCGTCCGGCTCGTAGAGATACGGGCCGACGTCGGCGACCGCGGCCGGCTCACCGGTCGCGACGAGCTCAGCGCCGGAGGGCAGCACGGTGGCTCGTCGGGTTGCGGACGCGAACGGCGCGCCCCAGAGGCATGCCTCGACCAGACTGCCGCGATCGCTGACCCACTCGGCTTCGACGCCGTGTGGGACGACATCGTGAGCCAGACCCGGCATGAGCTTGGCGACGGCCCGTCCGGCCAGCAGATGGCGCACCCAGTCCCATGGTGGCTGCAGCTCCGCGGTCGAGAAGGTGCGCCCGCGGCCGTCCCGGCGCGCGGGGTCGACGAACGCGACCTCGTCGGGTCTGATCGCCGCCTCTCGCACGTCGCCGCAGATGACCTCGCCATCCAGCTCGAGCGCGCCCAGGTTCGCCGTGGCGATGGCCGCTCGTACGGGGTCCAGCTCGACGCCGCGTGCCCGCAAGCCAGCCCGGGCCAGCGCGGCGAGGTCGCCCCCGATGCCGCACCCGAGGTCGACGACGGCGGTCGCACCGTGGGTCCCGAGCCGCGCGGCGCGGTGGTCGGCGACGGACCTGCGGGTCGATTGCTCGAGGGCGTCGTGGGTGAAGTACATCCGGGCGGCGTCGTCCCCGAACTTCGCCACTGCCTTGCCCCGCAGGTGGTTCTGGGTGACCGCGGCTGCCACCAGGCCCGGTACATAGGTCTTGCGGAGTCGGGTCCCGAGCGCCAGATCCGATTCGACTCCGGCCCGCTCGGCGATCTCCGCGAGCAGCAGCTGACCCGCGGGGGTCAGCAGCTGCTCGAATGTCTCAAGATCCATGGAGTGAAGTGTGCCGTGCCGGTCGACCCGACCACCACCAGGAGGGTCGCGGGGAACCGTTCGGCGCGAGCGGCGAGATCCACACGAGCTCGAGAGGGGTCCGGTTAGCAGTCCCTTGGGTCGAGTGCCAGCGGCGTGCTAGATTTCGTATTGGCACTCTCACTATGAGAGTGCCAAGCATCGGTGAGTGCGACCCCCGCGACGGCGCGCCCACCAGCATCCACTGTTCCACCGCCTGAAAGGGGAGGTCGACACGTGTCGGTCACCATCAAGCCGCTCGAGGACCGTCTGGTAATCCAGGCCGTCGAAGCCGAGCAGACCACTGCATCAGGTCTGGTCATCCCGGACACCGCCAAGGAGAAGCCGCAGGAAGGCAATGTCATTGCCGTCGGACCCGGTCGGGTCGACGACAACGGCAACCGCGTTCCGCTGGATGTCGCCGTCGGCGACAAGGTCATCTTCAGCAAGTACGGCGGCACCGAGGTCAAGTACGACGGCCAGGAGTACCTCATCCTGTCCGCTCGCGACGTCCTCGCTGTCGTTTCGTGATCTGATGCCCCGGCGCCCCCACCGAGGGGCGCCGGGGCCTCTCACGTTTCCAGTCGCACCCACATTTTTCGAAAGAAGCTGACATGCCCAAGATTCTCGAATTCGACGAGACCGCCCGCCGCTCGCTCGAGCGCGGCGTCGACAAGCTCGCCAACACCGTCAAGGTGACGCTCGGTCCCAAGGGACGCTACGTCGTGCTGGACAAGAGGTGGGGCGCCCCCACGATCACCAATGACGGGGTGACCGTCGCTCGCGAGATCGAGCTCGACGACCCGTTCGAGAACCTTGGCGCCCAGCTGGCCAAGGAAGTCGCCACCAAGACCAACGACGTCGCCGGTGACGGCACCACGACCGCCACCGTGCTCGCTCAGGCGATGGTCCACGAGGGCCTGCGTGCCGTCGCGGCCGGCGCCAACCCGGTCGGTCTCAAGAAGGGCATCGAGGCCGCCGTGGCAGCCGTGGTCGAGCAGCTCCACACTGTCGCCCGGGATGTCGACGACATCAAGGACATGACCGACGTCGCGACGGTCTCCTCCCGTGACGGTGTCATCGGCTCGCTGATCGCCGAGGCATTCGACAAGGTCGGCAAGGACGGCGTGATCACGGTCGAGGAGTCCAACACGATGGGCACCGAGCTGGAGTTCACCGAGGGCATGCAGTTCGACAAGGGTTATTTGTCGCCCTACATGGTGACCGACACCGAGCGCATGGAGACCGTTCTCGACGATCCGTACATCCTGGTCAACCAGGGCAAGATCTCTTCGGTCAGCGACCTGCTGCCGATCCTGGAGAAGGTCGTCCAGGCGGGCAAGCCGCTGTTCATCATCGCCGAAGACATCGAGGGCGAGGCGCTCTCGACCCTCGTCGTCAACAAGATTCGCGGCACCTTCACCTCGGCGGCAGTCAAGGCTCCCGCCTTCGGTGATCGTCGCAAGGCCATGCTGCAGGACATCGCGACACTGACTGGCGCACAGGTCGTCACCCCGGACGTCGGCCTGAAGCTCGACCAGATCGGCCTCGAGGTGCTGGGCACGGCACGCCGTGTCGTGATCACCAAGGACAACACGACGATCATCGACGGCGGTGGCGACAAGGGCGAGGTCGAGGGTCGCGTGAGCCAGATCAAGGCCGAGATCGAGTCAAGCGACTCGGACTGGGATCGCGAGAAGCTCCAGGAGCGCCTGGCCAAGCTCGCCGGTGGCGTCTGCGTGATCAAGGTCGGTGCGGCCACCGAGGTCGAGCTCAAGGAGAAGAAGCACCGCATCGAAGATGCCGTCTCGGCGACTCGTGCGGCGATCGAGGAGGGCATCGTCGCCGGCGGCGGCTCGGCTCTCGTCCACGCCGTGTCGGTGCTCGACGACAACCTCGGCCTGACCGGCGACGAGGCAGTCGGTGTTCGCATCGTCCGCATCGGTGCTGACGCTCCGCTGGAGTGGATCGCCCGTAATGGCGGCGTCTCCGGCGAGGTTGTCGTCAACAAGGTCCGAGAGACCGGTCAGGGCTACAACGCGGCCACCGAGGAGTACGGCGACCTGGTCGCCCAGGGCGTTCTCGATCCGGTCAAGGTGACGCGCTCGGCGCTGGCCAACGCCGCATCGATCACCGCCATGCTGCTCACGACCGAGACGTTGATCGTCGAGAAGCCCGCTGACGAGGCGGACGACGCGCACGCCGGTCACCAGCACTGATCAGCACCACCTGAGAGCGGGCCGCCCCATCGGGCGGCCCGTTCTCGCTTTCCCCGATACATTCGTGCGATGACCGCAATCCCGCACGACTTCGACGGAGTGCGGGCGGAGCTCGAGCTCCCTTCCGCGACGTCGACAGACAGCTTCCCGCCCGATGTCCTGGCTGAGGCGGCGACGATCGCTGCGGCCCCCCGCGACGACCGCGAGGATGCGACCGAGGTCCCCTTCGTGACGATCGATCCGCCCGGCTCGAAGGATCTGGACCAGGCAGTCTTCCTCGAACGTGTGGGCGACGGCTTCAGGGTCCATTACGCCATCGCCGATCTGGGGTCGGCCATCCCGGCCGGTGGGGCCGTCGACACCGAGGCGCGACGCCGCGGTCAGACGATCTATCTGCCGGACGGGCGCGTCCCACTGCACCCGCCGCTGCTGTCCGAGGGAGAGCTGAGCCTGCTGGCGGGTCAGGATCGTGCGGCCGCAGTCTGGACCATCGAGGTGGGGTCGGACGGGGTCGCCGGTCCCGCCTCCGTGCGTCGCGCGGTCGTGCGCTCGGTCGCGCAGCTGGACTATGAGGGTGTCCAGGCCGCTTTCGATGCCGGCACTCCGCATCCGTCGATCGAACCGCTGGCGGATCTCGGCAGGCTGCGCCTGCAGGTCCGAGTCGAGCGTGGGGCGATCGAGCTCGCACTTCCAGAGCAGGAGGTGGTGCACGTTGGCGACAACTGGCGGGTGCGAATGCGAATCCGGACTGCCGTCGACGCATGGAACGCGGAGATCTCGCTGCTGACCGGGATGGCCGCCGCACAGCTCATGATCGAGGCCCGAATCGGCCTGCTGCGGACACTGCCGCGCGCAGATCACCGGGTCGGCGTGGAGTTCCTGCGCACCGCGAGGGCGCTGGGCGTGCAGGTGCCAGACGGGGCGACTCCGGCGCAGGTCATCGCAGGCCTCGATCCGGACCAGCCGGCCGCGATCGCATTGATGACCGAGGCGACCCGACTGCTTCGTGGCGCTGGCTACGAATCGTTCGACGGCTCGGAGCCCGAGCAGGCCGACCACGCCGGGATCGGCGGACCGTACGCACACGTCACGGCCCCACTGCGCCGGCTGGCCGACCGATTCGGCACCGAGGTGTGCCTCGCGCTGTGCACTGGGAGCAAGGTCCCGGAGTGGGTGCGCGATGCGTTGCCCACCTTGCCGGACATCATGCGCACGTCGGACCAGCGCGCTGCCGGGGCCGATCGTGCGTGCATCGACCTGGCCGAGGTGTGGATGCTCACGGGCCGTATCGGGGAGGCCTTCGAGGGTGTCGTGGTGCACGCCGACGAAACCGGTGGCGAGGTCATGCTGGTCGAGCCGCCGGTCATCGCGCGGTGCATCGGGGCTGGACTGGTCGAGGGGGCACAGGTCAGCGTGGTGCTCAGCACGCTGGATCCGCAGGACCGTGAGATCGAGTTCAGCTACACCGGTGGACGCCCGGCGTCGGCGACATGAGGTGAACGTGCGACGGCGACAGGCATCCGGGGCTACGAGTCGACGCGACGGGTACGCAGACCGGCCATGAAGATGTCGCGCTTGCGAAAGTAGAAGCCGCGACCGACCCACACCTCGTCGATGTCGTAGGCCTTGAGGACGAGGAGGCCCTTGCGATCAGGATGCGCTGCCTGCATCGCGGCGTAGTTGCGCATGTGCGCTGAGCAGTCGAACACCAGTGTGATGGCGAACTCGACCGCGACCGCAGCGTCCTCGGAGAGGAAGCGCTGATCCTGAAGTGACTCGATGTACTTCTCCATCCGGGCCAAGACGCTCGGTGCAGGTCGAGGAATCTGCTGGAAGGCTCGGTCAAGCCCCGGATAGCGTTCGCACATGCGCCACACCGTCTCGGAGATCTCGCTGAGCAGCTCTTCCCACGGCAGGTCGGGCTCAGGCCACGACTCGCGGTCGGCCGCCACGTCGAGTGCCTGCACGAGCAGGTCGTCGCGATCCTCGACGTAGCGATAGAGCCCGGAGTGCGCCACGCCGAGCCGTCGGGCGACTGACGGCATGCTGAAGGTGCCGATCCCGTCGTCGAGTGCGGCTTGCGCGATGGCCTCGACGGTGAGTCCTCGGGGACGTCCGGGCTTGCGGTTCATCGTGTGATCATACCTGCGGTACGGGTCAGGAGCCGTCTGATCCGTCAGTCGCCCGAGCTGCATGCTCCCCGCCCCGGCGACTTCGCCCGGGAGATACCATCAAGCCATGGAGCAGACGGGCATTCCTGACAAGTTCGCATCCCTCGGGCTCACGTACGACGATGTGCTCCTGCTGCCGGGGGAGACTGACGTGATTCCCAGCGAGGTCGACACCACGGCCCGCCTGACCCGCGAGCTTGATCTGCGCATCCCGCTGTTGTCCAGCGCCATGGATACCGTGACCGAGTCGCGCATGGCGATCGCGATGGCGCGCGAGGGTGGGATCGGAGTCCTGCACCGCAATCTGTCGATCGAGGACCAGTCGTACCAGGTCGATCTGGTCAAGCGCACCCAGACCGGCATGATTCCCAACCCCGTCACGATCAATCCGAAGGCGACGCTGGAGGAGCTGGACGAGATCTGCGGCGAGTACCGCGTCTCGGGCCTGCCGGTCGTCGACACCGACAACAAGCTGCTCGGCATCATCACCAACCGCGACCTGCGGTTCGTGCCGGTCGCCGAATGGGCCACCCGCACCGTGGGCGAGATCATGACGCCGATGCCGTTGATCACCGGGCCGGTCGGCATCAGCCGGGAGGATGCGTCCTCGCTGTTGCGGGCGCACAAGCGCGAACGGCTGCCGATCGTCGATGCCGAGGGACACCTTGCCGGGCTGATCACGGTCAAGGACTTCGTCAAGTCCGAGCAGTACCCACTCGCCAGCAAGGCCGAGGATGGACGGTTGCTGGTGGGTGCCGCAGTCGGCTTCTTCGGTGACTCGTGGGAGCGTGCCAACTCGCTGCGGGAAGCCGGCGTCGACGTCATCGTGGTCGACACCGCGCACGGTCACGCCCGACTGCTGTTGGACATGGTGCGTCGAATCAAGGCCGACCGAGCCTTCGACACGGTGCAGGTCATCGGCGGCAACATCGCGACTCGGGCCGGTGCGCAGGCCCTGATCGACGCCGGCGTCGACGCCGTCAAGGTCGGTGTCGGGCCGGGGTCGATCTGCACGACGCGAGTCGTCGCGGGCGTCGGTGTCCCGCAGATCACCGCGGTGTACGAGGCCTCACTGGCCTGCGCTCCGGCTGGCGTGCCGCTGATCGCCGATGGTGGTCTGCAGTACTCCGGGGACATCGCCAAGGCGTTGGTCGCCGGTGCTGACACCGTCATGGTCGGATCTCTGCTGGCCGGCTGCGAGGAGAGCCCCGGCGAGCTCATCTTCATGAACGGCAAGCAGTACAAGAGTTATCGCGGGATGGGCTCGCTCGGGGCGATGGCCTCGCGCGGCAAGCAGTCCTTCTCGAGAGATCGCTACTTCCAGGCCGATGTCGTCAGCGACGACAAGATCGTGCCCGAGGGCATTGAGGGCCAGGTGGCCTATCGCGGCCCCCTGTCAGCGGTCGCGCACCAGCTGGTCGGCGGTCTCCACCAGTCGATGTTCTACGTAGGGTCGCGCACGGTGCCTGAGCTCAAGGATCGCGGCAGGTTCGTCCGGATCACGACGGCGGGGCTCAAGGAGAGCCACCCTCACGACATCCAGATGACCGCCGAGGCTCCGAACTACGCATCGCGCTGAAGCCGGACGGTTGCACTCCGAGGCGTGGTGCGGTCACCGACCGGTGCGACCACCGTTAGCCTCGTGACGTGACCAATCGCAACGTTGCCGTCTTCATCGACGCGGAGAACCTGTTCAAGGGCTACGGCAAGCTCGAGATCCCCGACGTGTCGATGGACGACATCCTCGATCAGCTCGAGAAGGCGGCATCCCGCGAGGCCGGCGCCGGCAGCATCGCGCTGGCTCGCGCGTACGCCGACTGGGGTGCTCTCGGCATCGATGACTACCGCCGGGACGTCGAGCGCAGCGGCGTCGAGCCGATCCAGGTCTTCTCGGTCGGGAAGGCCGACAAGAACGCCGCTGACATCGTGCTGGTCGTGGACTGCCTGCGGGCTGCGGCCGACCTGGAGCACCTCGAGGTCTTCATCATCGTGTCGGCCGATGGGGACTTCGTCCCGCTCGTCCGCCGGCTTCACGAGCTGGACAAGTACGTCATCGGCGCGACGCTGGCTGACCATCCGGTGAACTCGGTGCTGGAGCAGGAGGTCGACCAGTACGTCGCGCTCAAGACCAAACCGACCCCGCCCGCCGCGGGGCTGCAGCCGGTCTTCTCTGCCGAGTCCGCGTCCACGACGTCCCCCGCGAGCAAGCCGGTCGCCAAGAAGGCAGCGAAGAAGGCCGCCAAGCAGCAGCCCGAGCCGGGTTCGCAGGGGGGGGACACGCATCGGCCGCCCGCGAAGAAGCAGGAGCCGAAGCCGACGAAGAAGCAGGAGCCGAAGAAGCAAGAGCCGAAGCCGACGAAGCAGCAGGCGGCCGCGAAGAAGCCGAGCGGAAAGGCCAACTGGCACGAGATGGCCAAGGAGATCTCGGTCGTGCATGCGGGCCCGGCGAAGTCTCCGGAGGACTACAAGAACATCGTCAAGCAGGTTCTGTCGGACCCGAAGGTTCGCAGCTTCTCGGACAAGCTGGCGAATGCTGGCGGAACGCTGCCGATCCTCGCGATGGCTATCAAGGCCGCGGCCCCGCAGCTCAGCCCCTCAGACGCACGGGTGAGCACCCTGTCGCGGGCGCTGCGGTTCGCGCTGGCGGGCACGCAGTACGCATTGGCGCGCGAGAGTGACGATGTCCAGCCGGTACTGGTGCGGCGCACGGCGAATCCGGCCGGGATGTTGTCGGACCTCTCGCTGGACGACATCGAGCGAGGCGTTCAGTAGTCCGGGACCACCACTAGGCTGTACCCATGGCAGATATCGAGATCGGCACGGCCAAACGGGGACGCCGCGCGTACTCCTTCGACGACATCGCGATCGTGCCGAGTCGGCGCACCCGCGACCCCGAAGAGGTCTCGACAGCCTGGCAGATTGACGCCTACCGCTTCGAGCTCCCGGTCGTTGCCGCACCGATGGACTCGGTGATGAGCCCGGAGACCGCGATCGCCCTCGGCAAGCACGGCGGGCTGGGCGTCCTTGACCTGGAAGGTCTGTGGACCCGCTACGAAAACCCCGAAAAGCTGCTCGACGAGGTCGCCGGGGTCGAGGGAGGCCTGGCGACCAGACGGTTGCAGGAGATCTACGCCGAGCCGATCAAGCCGGAGCTCATCACGGCGCGGCTGCAGCAGATGCGCTCGTCGGGGGTGACGGTCGCCGGGTCGTTGTCACCGCAGCGGACCAAGGAGTTTGCCGACGTCGTCGTCGAGGCCGGAGTCGACCTGTTCGTCATCCGCGGCACGACAGTCTCGGCCGAGCACGTCTCAGGACAGACCGAGCCACTCAACCTCAAGGAATTCATCTACGAGCTCGACGTCCCGGTCATCGTGGGCGGATGCGCGACATATCAAGCGGCGCTGCACCTCATGCGGACCGGAGCCGCCGGCGTGCTGGTCGGCTTCGGCGGCGGCGCTGCGCACACCACGCGAAGCGTGCTCGGCATCTCGGTGCCGATGGCGTCGGCAGTCGCGGACGTCGCGGCAGCGCGCCGGGACTACCTGGACGAGTCCGGCGGCCGCTACGTGCACGTCATCGCGGACGGGTCGATCGGTCGCAGCGGCGACATCGCCAAGGCGATAGCCTGCGGCGCTGATGCGGTCATGATCGGCTCACCCTTCGCCCGCGCGGTGGAGGCACCGGGTCGTGGCTTCCACTGGGGGGCAGAGGCGTGGCATCCCGATCTGCCACGTGGCGCCCGGGTCGAGATGGGCACCGTGGGAGATCTTGAGTCGGTGCTGTTCGGGCCGTCCTCGGTGCCGGACGGCACGATGAACCTGATCGGCGCACTGCGCCGGGCGATGGCGACAACCGGATACACCGACCTCAAGGAGTTCCAGCGGGTCGAGGTCGTGATCGGTTGAGCGGCGGCTACGAGCTCGAGCGGGTGCCGTTCGAGCATCCCGATGCCGTGGCGCTGCGCGCCGAGCACGTGGCGTTCGGCGATCAGCTGTACGCGTCGGACCCTGCGGCTGCGCATCGCTCGGGAGCCGAAGGCATCGACCCCAGCTCTGTCGTCACCACCGTCGTCGCGTACGCCGAGGCGGGTCCGATCGGACACGCATGCCTGCGCCGTCTGGACGGTCAGCTCGAGATCAAGCGGATGTACGTCGTTCCCGGCAGCCGGGGCTCGGGGGTCGCCGACGCACTGCTGTCGGAGATGGAGGACGCGGCATGCCACGAGGGCGCCCAGCGCATCGTGATCCATACGGGCGACCGGCAGCACGCGGCGCTACGGTTCTACGCGCGTCACGGCTACACGCCGATCCCGATCTATCCGCCGTACGAGCAGGCCACCTACTCACTGTGCTTTGAGAAGCTGCTCTGATGCAGGTCGGTTCCATTCACATCCACCCCATCAAGGCCACCGCTCCCGTCGGTCTGACGCACTCCAAGGTTGATCTCGCCGGGCTGCGCGACGACCGGCGCTGGGCGGTGGTCGACCCGTTCGGCAGCCGGCTCAACGCGACGACGCACGATCTGCTGCTGACCGTGACCGCCACGCCGCACACCGACGGGGCGCTGACATTGACGCGATCCGGCTCGGCGCCACTGCATGTGCGGGTCCCGCACGACGGCGAAGAGGTCGCGGTCAATGTCTCGCGCCTGCCGACCATGATCGATGCCGGCGATGAGCCGGCTGCGTGGCTCGGCGCGGTGCTGGGTGAGTCGGTCCGTCTGGTGTGGCAGGACGATCCGGGTCGTAGGCCGATCTCCAACCTGCACGGTGGGCGTGGAGCCGAGCCGATGAACTTGGCCGATGCGGGGCCGTTGCTGGTGGCGACCAGCGCCTCGCTGGCCCAGCTCGATGCGTGGATCGCCGAGGATCACGAAGCCGAGCCGATGGTCATGAGCCGGTTCCGACCCAACATCGTGATCGATGGCTCTGCCACCCCGTTCGTCGAGGACCACTGGCGGCACATCCACATCGGGGAGGTGGCGTTCCGGTTTGCCGAGCACTGCGATCGATGTGTCGTCACGACGATCGACCCGGTGACCTTGGCGCACGGCAAAGAGCCAATCCGGGCGCTGGCACGACACCGAAGGTGGGACGGCAAGACGTGGTTCGGCATCCGGGTGGTCCCGTTGGAGACCGGCACGGTGTCGGTCGGGGACCCCGTCATCGCGTCCTGACTAAATTCGCTCGAGCGTGCGGCTGCGGCCGGCTGGTGACACGAGCCGTCAGTGTTCTAGCATGGTGAGGCTTGCCTTATCGGCAAGGCAAGCACCTCTGATCCGAAGGAATCCTGCATGAGGCAGTTCATGGCGCTGGTCGTCGTTGCGACCGTCACCCTGGGCGTCGGCGCGTGCGCCAAGGACGCCGGCTCCTCCGGCTCGTCCAGCTCCCTGACGGTCGACGCGGGGGATTCGTCGTGCATCATCTCGGAGACCGAGCTCGAGGCCGGCGAGTCCACGTTCAAGGTCACCAACACCGGCAACAAGGTCACGGAGTTCTACCTGTACGCCAGCGGTGACCGGATCGTGGGCGAAGTCGAGAACATCGGGCCGGGGCTGTCACGAACGTTGGTGGTCAACCTGGCTCAGGGCAGCTATGAAGGTGCCTGCAAGCCCGGCATGACCGGTGACGGCATTCGGCAGAAGCTCACAGTCGTCGGCTAGTCCGCAGTGTCGCGCTGCGGCTGGAGGGGCCGGGGGCACAGCGCGCGGCAGCCATTCGTCGTTGGCCATGCGCCACCGTCGATGTCATACTTTGAGTATGCCGCGATCCTCGCGGGCTTCTGGAGGAGGAAACGCCGTGCCTGAGTTCGATCACGACGTCGTTGTCATTGGTTCTGGTTTCGGTGGCAGCGTCTCGGCTCTTCGCCTGACCGAGAAGGGCTACCGGGTTGCGGTGCTCGAGGCTGGCAAGCGGTTCGCGGACAAGGACTTCGCCACGAGCTCGTGGCGGCTGCGCAAGTTCCTCTGGATGCCGCAGATCGGGTGCTACGGCATCCAGCGCATCGACAAGCTCAAGGACGTCCTGATCCTTTCGGGCGCCGGGGTCGGCGGTGGATCGCTGGTCTACGCCAACACGCTTTACGAGCCGCTCGACCCGTTCTACCGGGACACCGCGTGGGGCCACATCACGGACTGGAAGTCTGAGCTCGCGCCGTACTACGACCAGGCCAAGCGGATGCTGGGCGTCACGGTCTATCCGTACGTGTCACCGGCCGACGAGATCGTCAAGAAGGTCGCTGAGCAGATGGGTGTCGGCGGTACGTTTCATCACACGCCCGTCGGGGTCTACTTCGGTCAGCCGGGCGAGAAGGTTGCCGATCCGTACTTCGGCGGCGCCGGCCCCGAACGCAATGCCTGCCTCAACTGTGGTGAGTGCATGACTGGTTGCCGGCACAACGCGAAGAACACCCTGGTGAAGAACTATCTGCATCTCGCCGAGTCCGCCGGGGCGGAGGTTCACCCGATGACGACCGTCACGGCTGTGCGCCCACTGCCTGGTGGTGGCTACGAGATCGAGACCCGGCGAACCAATCGGCGCTTTCGCCCGCACCAGAAGATCACCGCAGAGCAGGTGGTGTTCTCAGCCAGCACGATGGGGACTCAGAAGCTGCTGCACGCCATGAAGGATCAAGGGAATCTGCCACATGTCTCGGACCGGCTCGGCCTGCTGACCCGGACGAACTCGGAGGCCCTCCTGGGCTCGATCGCCGACGGCAAGGATGTCGACTACAGCGAGGGCGTCGCGATCACGTCGTCGTTCCACCCCGACGAGTTCACCCACATCGAGCCGACCCGCTACGGCAAGGGCTCCAACGCAATGTCGCTGATGCAGACTGTCCTGACCGACGGCAGCGGCGACACCCCGCGTTGGCGCGTGTGGC
Source organism: Aeromicrobium sp. (assembly GCF_049587115.1). Classification (GTDB taxonomy): domain Bacteria; phylum Actinomycetota; class Actinomycetes; order Propionibacteriales; family Nocardioidaceae; genus Aeromicrobium. Next base: position 28,485 of record NZ_JBAVDI010000010.1, on the reverse strand, counting down.
TGAAGGAGATGTGGAAGCAGAAGCGCAACCTGCTCAAGCTGTACGACCTGCGGCACTGGTCGGAGCGGACGATCATCGCGCTGGTCATGCAGACGCACGACAACTCGATCACGACGTACACCAAGCGCGGCATCACCGGCCGACGCAAGCTGACGTCCAAGCAGGGCCACGGCGCTCCCAACCCAGCATTCATCGAGCCCGGTCACCGCGCTGTGCAGATGATGGCCGAGGAGATGGGCGGCACCCCCGGGGGCACGATCGGGGAGCCGTTCAACGTGCCGCTCACGGCTCACTTCATGGGCGGTTGCGCGATCGGCGACTCGCCGGAGACCGGCGTCGTCGACCCTTATCAACGACTCTTCGGCCACCCCGGCCTCCACGTCGCCGACGGTTCGGCGATCACCGCCAACCTCGGCGTCAACCCCTCGCTGACGATCACGGCCCAGACGGAGCGGGCCATGTCGTACTGGCCCAACAAGGGAGAGCCGGACGTGCGGCCGGCCGTCGGCGAGCCGTACCGCTCGGTGGACCCGATTGCGCCAAAGCACCCGGTGGTCCCGGCGGACGCTCCTGCTGCACTGAGACTGCCGATCGTCGGCGTGTCCTGACGGCCAGCCGCTCGCTCGCGGGCCGCAGACCGTCCCGTGACGCACATGTCCCGTAACGCACAGAGCCCGACCGGGAGGGAGCTCACGGGTCGGGCCCTGTTGTGCCACGAGGAGCAGCACATGATCTAACGGGAGGGAGTGTTGTTAGATCCACTCTGTAAAACGACCCCGCTCTCGCATGGTTACGACGTTTCACCACTTATTTTCGGGCCGATAGGATGTGCCACGTGACCGCTGATCATGACCTTGTTCTCGTCGTCGATTTCGGCGCGCAGTACGCCCAGCTGATCGCGCGCCGCGTGCGGGAGGCTCAGGTCAACTCCGAGATCGTCCCGCACACCATGCCGGTCGCGGAGATGTTGTCCAAGCAGCCTGCCGCGATCATCCTGTCCGGTGGGCCGTCGTCGGTCTACGAGTCCGGTGCGCCGCGGCTCGACGCCACGTTGTTCGACGCCGAAGTCCCCGTCTTCGGTATCTGCTACGGCTTCATGGCGATGGCGCAGGCTTTGGGCGGCAACGTCGCCCACACCGGACAGCGAGAGTACGGCCGGACATCGGTCGACGTCCTCGAGCCCGGCACCCTGCTCGCCGGACTTCCCGAGACGCTCACCTCCTGGATGTCCCACGGCGACGAGGTGGTCGCTGCCCCGGAGGGGTTCGTCGTCAACGCCAATTCCGCGGGCGCGACCGTTGCCGCGTTCGAGGACACCGGCCGCAGACTCGCCGGCGTCCAGTGGCACCCCGAGGTCTTGCACAGTGAGCATGGTCAGCGGATCCTCGAGTCGTTCCTCGTCGACATCGCCGGTTGTCGGCAGACCTGGACCAGCAGCAACATCGTCGAGGAGCAGGTCGCGCTGATCCGGGCCGAGGTGGGCGATGCGCGGGTGATCTGTGGACTGTCCGGCGGCGTCGACTCCGCGGTGGCCGCAGCGCTCGTGCAGCAGGCGATCGGCGACCAGCTCACGTGTGTGTTCGTCGATCACGGCTTGCTGCGTGAGGGCGAGGCCGAGCAGGTCGAGACCGACTACGTCAAGGCGACCGGCGTGGACCTCAAGGTTGTCGAGGCGAGCGAGCAGTTCCTGGGATTTCTTGCCGGCGTCTCCGATCCGGAGGTCAAGCGCAAGATCATCGGCCGCGAGTTCATCCGCACATTCGAACAGGCGGAGCGCGAAGTGCTGGCGACGCCGGGTCCGCCGGTGCGATTCCTCGTGCAGGGCACGCTCTATCCCGACGTGGTCGAATCCGGCGGCGGCGAGGGCGCCGCCAACATCAAGAGCCACCACAACGTCGGCGGACTGCCCGAGGACCTGGAGTTCAGTCTGATCGAGCCACTTCGCACGCTGTTCAAGGACGAGGTGCGCGACGTCGGCCGCCAGCTGGGCCTGCCCGAGGGCATCGTCGGGCGCCACCCATTCCCCGGACCGGGCCTGGCGATCCGCATCGTCGGCGCGGTCGACGCCGAACGGCTGCGGATCCTCCGCGAGGCCGATGCGATCGTTCGCGCGGAGACCACAGCCGCAGGGCTCGATGGCAAGATCTGGCAGTTTCCCGTGGTGCTGCTCGCCGACGTCCGCTCGGTGGGGGTCCAGGGCGACGGTCGCACGTACGGTCATCCTGTCGTGCTGCGACCGGTCAGCAGCGAGGACGCCATGACAGCCGACTGGAGCCGACTCCCGTACGAGGTCCTCGAGCGCATCTCGACCCGCATCACCAACGAGGTCGACGAGGTCAACCGGGTTGTCCTGGACATCACCAGCAAGCCGCCCGGCACGATCGAGTGGGAGTGATCGCTCCCGGGCTTGTTAGGATCTGGGCATTCGATCAGAAGGAATCGCCGTGAGCCAGACCGCCGCGCAGAGGCCCAAGAAGGCGCTTCTGATCGTTGTCGCGCTCGGTCTTGTCGCGGTGGTGGCCTTCGCGCTGTGGCGTCTGGGCCGAGACGACCAGGCGACGCCACTGTCGGCAGGCACGCAGGGCACGACAGAGCCGTTCACCACGATCCCGACGTCCGAGGCGACCACGTCGAAGCGCGCCCCGAAGGCGACGGCCGCACCGACCTGCGAGGGTCCGGGCACCCTGTTCAACGTCGAGGGTGTCGAGCAGGACAGCCTGCTTCCGGACTGTGGCGTCACCCCAGTCTCCACCGGGCAGCAGCAGAAGTCCGGGCTCGGACTGGGCTGCGGCGGCACCTACCCCGTGATCCTCTACAAGACGACGACCACGAACGCGAAGACCTCGATCTGCGGCAAGGACGCCTCGGGCGAGTCCTTTCGGTTCGTCACCAGACCGACCGGCGGTGAGGTCATCGATCTTCCGGGCAGCTACGCATCGCAGCTCGACGCGTTCGTGGCCAAGCAGAATGGCACCTCGTTCACCGTGCAGGCCTATGACGGCACGCTGCTGATCAGGAAGAACGGCTCGACCACGACGCAGAAGTCCTCGGAGTTCATCTCCTTGGACAACGAGTCTGACTACGACTGATCCTCGTTCTGGTGGTCGGTTCGACACCTCTCATTGCCTCAGGGTCTGTTCGAGATCCCGGTGTCGGGCGCAGCAAACGGGCCCGCAGCCGTCGTGCGGTTTGTCGGCCCTCGACAGGGGTACGACCACGGCATGCAGGAATCACTCACGCAGTGTGCGCCGTGACGTCGAACCGGCGCATGATCACCGCGACGCCGGACGAGGTCTGGGACGTGCTGGCCGACGGCTGGCTCTATCCGCTCTGGGTCGTGGGGGCGACCAGAATTCGGGACGTCGATGAGGACTGGCCCGCAAAGGGCAGTCGCATCCACCACTCGGTCGGCGTGTGGCCGGTGATGATCGACGACCACACCAGAGTGCTCGCTGCCGTCCCAGGACGATCGATCACGTTGCGCGCCCGGGCGTGGCCGATGGGTGAGGCTGACGTCGTCATCCGTCTGGAGGACGTCGGAGTGCAGACCGAGGTCACGATCGAGGAGGAGGTCGTGGCAGGTCCGGGCAAGGCCATACCTGCGCCGATCACAGGACTGTCGCTGAAGTGGCGCAACGTCGAGACGCTGCGGCGACTTGCCTTCGTGGTCGAGGGCCGGCGGGGCACCTCCCACACCTAGGCCGGTTGGTTCAGGTCGGCCGACGACGCTCCCTCTGCCGGTGGGAGTTCTAGGGCCTGGTCCGGTCGGGCAGCACCTTGTGGGTGCCATCGCACCATGGCTGGGTGCTGGACTTGCCGCACCGGCACAGGGCGCTGACCGGGCGCCGGGTTGGGTGGAGCAGGCCGTCGGCGTCCTCGATCAGATGATCTCCGCGAATCAGCATGGGTCCGCCCGGGCAGAGGATCACGTCCGGATGCTCGATCCGGTGGTCGTCGGTCACGCCGCCCACTGCTCGAGCATCCGGCGGGCGTAGCGATCGGCCAGGTCCAAGCAGGTGAACGCCCCGAACATCACGTCGTCGACCAGCTGTGGTTCGGCTTCGACCAGTGACCCGCAGATCGTCCGTACCGCGAGCTGCTCGTGAACCGCATCGGCCTCGACATGCTCCGCGTAGTACGCCACGATCTCTGCGGGGAAACCGAGCCGGGCCAGACCTTGCGCCATGCGCCGCGACGGCAGCGAGCTGGTGGCCTCGAAGGCCGCGAGATGGCCCAGGGCCGCGGCCCTCAGGCGACGGTGCAGTCCGAACAGCGACATGGCGTTGTTCTCCTCCAGCGTCTCGACCGGGACGTCATCGATGTACGCGCCATAGTCCGAGCGCAGACCAGAGGCGTCCAGTCCGAGCGCGAAGAGATGTCCGTGCAGCCGGTTGGGGTCACCGCCGCCATATTCGTCGAATTGCAGCTCCATCAGCGCTGCTTTCGGGACGGTCGGGAGCCGCGGAACTACCCATGCGACCGGATCGGACTCCTTGAGATGGTAGATCGTGCGGTGCCGGAGCAGCTCCAGTACCTCGTCGCGGTCAGCGTGGCGCTGCACGTGCGTCGCCAGCGAGGCGCCGTCGTGCGCTTCGACGAAGGCGAAGAAGTGCTCCGCGAACGGGGCCTCGGATGGCGTGACCCGGTGGCGGCGACGCAGCGTGTGTTCGAACTCGGTCTCCAGATCATTGCGCAGCTCGAGGACGCCCGGGTGCCACTCCATCATGTCGTCGACGTCCTCGAAGCCGCTGTAGTGCAGCTCGTACATCGCCCACAGCCCGATCTGGGCGTCGTCGTGATCGGTGGGGTTGATGCCCCTGACCCCCGAGATCTGGTCACCACCCTGGCGGAGTGCGTCGAACAATGTCTGGCTCAGGTCGCCGCGCGCCTTCGGGAGCAGCATCGGGGTCCTCATCGTGGTGGCCAACAGCCATCGATGCACGTGGCACATGACCGGGCGGAACAGGTCGGCACGGACGTACCCCTTCGCGGACCCGACAAACAGCCAGACCAACGATTGTTGCGAGGTGCTCCGACTGCTGTCGGAGGGATTTTCACAGCCTTACCCACAGATTGTGGACTAGTCAATTCGAACTAATCGTGTAGTCAGTTGTGACTGGGGTCACACAGTGGGGGATGTGGTTGCGGCGCGAGTGATCGGCTCCACGGGTAGCCTGCGGTCATGCCGGACGTCGCGCTCGCCGCGCCCAACGAGGCTGCAGCCGACGCGGGTGAGCAGGTGGCCCGGTCCGGAGGCAACGCGGTCGACGCCGCGCTGGCAGCGGCCCTGGTCACGATGGTGAACGAGGTCGGCATCGTCTCGCTGAGCTCAGGGGGGTTCATCACGGTACAACCCGCTGACGGCAGCCCACCACAGACTGTTGACGGTTGGATGGACATGCCCGGCCGGGGCCGCGACCTCGGGGGTGGCACCTGGGACATCGAGACGGCGTACGGCGGCGGGGTCACCGTCACGATCGGGCCGGGGTCCGTCGCCGCGCACGGGTCTCTTGCCGCGTTCGGCGAAGCACACAGCAGGTGGGGGAGCGTCCCGTGGCGGGAGATCGTGGCGCCAGCGATCGCGGTCGCCCGAGGCGGTTTCCGACTGGGATCGGCCTCTCGCTACTACCTGGAGTACGTCCACGACGACATCTTCGGCTGGGATCCACAGAGCCGCGCCGCGGTCCACGACGCGGACGGCGAGCTCGAGACCGGGCTCATCGTTCTGCCTGATCTGGTCGGCTCCCTCGAATTGATCGCGAGCGACGGTCCCCGAGTCCTGCACACCGGCGACCTGGCCAGCCTGATCAGCGCGGACGTGCTGGACCGAGGCGGGATCCTGGCCCCGGACGATCTCGCCGCCTACCGCCCGGTGGTTCGCCCAGCCCTGCTCGCGACGGTAGGGGACTGGACCTTCGGCACCAATCCGCCACCTTCGGTCGGTGGCGTGTGCATCGCGGCGATGCTGCGCCTGCTGGAAGGGCGGCCGAACGCGCACTGGGACGCCGAGGATGTCGCTCACCTCGTTCGGGTGCAGCGAGCGGTGCTGGGCCACCGGCTCGAAGTGCTCGACCACAGCGACGACCTCGAGCGCGACGCCGCGGCATACCTGCGCCTTGTCGACCGCAACCATCTCGCGGTGCTGGAATCCGGCTCGACGGCACACATTTCAGCGACCGACAGCGATGGCGGGGCATGCGCGGTGACGGTGTCCTCGGGATACAGCTCCGGCATGATCGCCAAGGGCACCGGAATCTGGCTCAACAACTGCCTGGGTGAACAGGAGCTCAACGCCGGTGGTCTGCACGGGCTGCAGCCCGGTGCTCGGCTGCTGTCGAACATGGCACCGACCGTTGGCCACCACGTCGATGGCTCTGTCCTTGCGATCGGCTCGCCCGGTGCTGACCGGATCACGACCGCGATCGTGCAGGCGCTCGCTGGATTCGTGGGCGGGATGGGCCTGCAGCAGGCCATCAATCACCCGCGTGTCCACGTTCACCGCGCTGGCCGGATCGAAGAGGTCGTCAAGACCGAGACCGACCTGACGATGTATTACGGCGGCGTGGCAGCGACGCTTCGTCGGCACGACGGACACCTCGTCGCGGCCGCCGACCCCCGTCGCGATGGTGCGATCCGGCTCGTGCGCGCCGCCCCGGATCCCGTACCCGATGCGCTTTGATGGTGGGGTGTCCCTGACACCGCCCATCGTGATCGCCCACCGTGGAGTGCCCGGCGAACGGCTGGAGCACACCCGCCCGTCGTACCTGCTTGCGATCGAGCAGGGTGCCGACTACATCGAGCCGGACGTCGTCAGCACCAAGGACGGTGTCCTGGTGGTCCGCCACGAGAATGAGATCAGCGGCACGACGGACGTCGCGGAACGACCTGAGTTCGTCGAGCGCAAGATCTCCAAGTTCATCGACGGGGTGCCGCACACGGGGTGGTTCACCGAAGACTTCACGCTCGCGGAGATCAAGACCTTGCGGGTGCGCGAGCGGCTACCGGCGCTGCGTCCGCAGAACATCCGGCTGGAGCACGCCGAGCAGATCCTGACCTTTGACGAGGTGCTGCTGATCGCGGAGGAAGCCGGCCGGAGGAGGCCGATCGGGGTGTACGTCGAGACGAAGCATCCGACTTATTTCGCGGGCATCGGTCTGGACCTCAACGACCTGCTGATCGAGGCGCTGGAGCGCCGAGGAGTCAACCGGACCGGCACTCATGTCATCATCCAGTCGATGGAGACCGGCAACCTGCGAGGACTGCGGGACCGGACACCGTTGCCCCTGATCCAGCTGATGGACCGCAAGGGCGCTCCGTACGACTTGATGGATGCTCGTGACCCCCGGACGTATGCGGCCTTGACCTCCCCCGCCGAGCTGGCAGCGATCGCCACCTACGCCGACGGGATCGGGCCCAACAAGAGCCAGGTGATCGCGCGCGACAAGAGGTACCGGCTGGCTGGCGAGACCGGGCTGGTCGGTCGCGCGCACGATGCCGGGCTGCTGGTGCACATCTGGACGATGCGAAGCGAGAACAACTTCCTCCCGACCGAGCTGCGTTCCAGCACCAACAAGGCCGCGCACGGCGACGCGGAGAGCGAGTACCTCTCCTTCTTCGAGGCCGGGGTCGACGGGGTCTTCTCCGACTACACCAAGACCGCCGTGCTGGCGCGCTCCCGGTGGGAGGAGCGCCGCTCGTTGGCCGCCACCCGAGCCACTGCGTAGGCGTCTCCAGATCGCCAAGGAACATCGCCCGAACTCGGCGCGGGCCCCGTTGGGGAGCGCCCCGGCCAGCGAGGAGGGTCTAGCCTGACGACATGGACGAGCCACACCTGATCGTGCTGTTCGGTGCCACGGGCGATCTCGCCCGCCGCAAGCTGCTTCCCGGGATCATGCACCTCCTGCAGTCGGGGCTGGTCTCGGACTCCCGCATCATCGGGGTGTCGTTGGACGACTTCGACGATGACAGCTTCCGCGAGTTCGCGGGGGAGTCTTACCGAGAGTTCAGCACCCGTGAGGTCGATGAGCAGAAGTGGCGCGAGTTCGCGCCCAAGTTGTCGTACGTCAACGTCAAGGCCGGGCCGGAAGCGCTGGCGGCGGCGGCGTCCGAGCTGGAGGCCGAGCTGGGCGGAAGTCCGCGGCGGTTGCACTATCTGAGCGTTCCGCCCAAGGCGGCGCTAGACGTCGTGCACACCCTCGCCGCGGCGAAGCTCGTCGATCGGGCCCGCATCATCATGGAGAAGCCCTTCGGCACCGACCTGGACAGTGCAAGATCGCTCAACTCCGAGCTCCACGAGGTGTTTGCGGAGGACCAGATCTTCCGCATCGACCACTTCCTGGGCAAGGAGGCGGCGCTCAACATCCTCGCGTTCCGCTTCGCGAATGGACTCTTCGAACCGATCTGGAACCGCAACTTCATCGATCATGTCCAGATCGACGTCCCCGAGACGCTTTCTCTGGAGGGCCGCTCAGGCTTCTTCGAGGGCACGGGCGCCTTCAAGGACATGGTCGTGACGCACCTGTTCCAGGTTCTGGCCTTCATGGCGATGGAGCCGCCGACGTCGCTGGACTCGGACTCCATCAGCGAGGAGAAGAACAAAGTCTTCCGATCGATGTTGCCGCTGGACCCGCGTCACGTCGTTCGCGGCCAGTATCAGGGGTACCGGGACGAGGAGGGTGTTCCGTCGCACTCCGAGACCGAGACATTCGTCGCGCTGCGGGCCGAGATCGACAACTGGCGATGGGCGGGTGTGCCGTTCTTCCTGCGCACCGGCAAGAAGCTCGCCGAAGGAGCGCGAATAATCTCGATCGCATTCCGGGAACCACCCAAGAGCATGTTCCCCGCCGGCTCCGGGGTTGGTCGTGCCGGTCCGGACCATCTGACCTTCGACCTGGCGGACTCCTCGCGGATGTCGCTGTCGTTCTATGGCAAGCGTCCCGGTCCGGGCATGCGCCTGGACAAGCTCAGCATGCAGTTCGCGATGCAGGAGACCGAGCGGGCCGGCGAGGTCCTGGAGGCGTACGAGCGGCTGATCTACGACGCCATGCGGGGTGAGCGGACGCTGTTCACGACCGCTGAGGGCATCGAGCGGCTGTGGGAGATCTCTGCGCCGCTGTTGGCTGACCTCCCGCCGGTACGGCCGTACTCCGGTGGCACGTGGGGACCGAACTCGGTGCACCAGCTGATCGCGCCGCGGGCTTGGCGCCTGCCGTTCGAGCGCACGTGGCGCAGGCCCAACACGATGGCAGAGTGACGGTCTAGGAGTCCGGGTTGTTCAGGCGCTCCTGGACGTCGTGCCCGGGCAATCGCGGCGGCGGCTGGTCGGAGCGGTCGGGGGCGCCATAGCCGGTGAGCGTCAAGGCCATCAGGGCGAGTCCGCCGATGAACAGGAGTCCGAGGACGAGGTGGAAGGGCACGCCACCACGCTACTCCGGCGTCGCAGGACCGCGCGGCTCGGATCAGGCCCAGTCCCGCTCGACGAGCCGATGCGCCTCGGCGAGCGAGAGGCCCTGGCGGCGGGCCACGGCCACGAACTGTGCCGCAGCCGCAGCTGCTTCGGTGTCGTCCATGCGCCGGCTGGCGATGAACGTACCTGCACGGCCACGACTCTCGGTCACGCCATCGGCTTCCAGTGCGCGATAGGCCTTGGCGACGGTGTTGGTCGCGAGGTTGAGCTCGACGGCCAGTGCCCGGACGGTCGGCAGCTGGTGCCCGGCCTGCAGGATCCCCTCGGACGCCTGCCCGGCAATCTGGCGGCGCACCTGCTCGAATGGCGGTTCGGTGCTGTGGGCCTCGATGGTCACGATGCTCATGGTTGCTCCTGCCGTTCGAGATGGACGATCGCCGCTGGCCGACCAGCCACATCGGTGGAGTCGCGCCGGGTCTCGCTGAAGCCCTGCGAGTGGTAGAAGGCGAGTCCTGCGGCGTTGCCGAGATAGACCTCGACGCTACGTGGGCCGGCACCGTCTGCGATCCGAGCCAGCAGCGCCGGGCCGATGCCCGCGCCCTGGGCCTCCGGATCGATGTAGAGCAGCTCGACATGCGCATCGTGGGCCCCGACGAATCCGACGGGTCGGTCCTCAACCAGGGCGACCCACACATCCATCGACGGCAGGAGCAGGTCTCGGACACGAGGACGAAGGTCTGCGAGATGCCCGTCGGACATGAAGGAATGGGTCGGGCGCACGGCGCGCTCCCAGATGTCGGTGAGGGCGTCGAAGTCGGCCTCGCCGGCCAGCCTGATCGAGACGCCGTGGTCCATGGCTCGGGAGTCTACGTCCGAGGCGTCCGGCGCATCCGCTGTCCGCCTCGGCGACTAGGCTGGGAGGCACGATGACTTTGCCGTTCCCCGTCCCCTCGGCCGCTCCCGCCACGACCGCGGACCAGCGGCGCCCCCGCTCCGAGACCCTGCTCGAGGGCCTCAACGAGGCTCAGCAGTCAGCCGTGTCGCACCCCGGTGGGCCGCTGCTCGTCGTGGCTGGCGCGGGCTCGGGCAAGACCCGGGTGCTGACCCGGCGCATCGCCTGGCTGATCGCCGCCCGCGGTGCCCATCCGGGCTCGATACTGGCCATCACGTTCACCAACAAGGCGGCGGCCGAGATGCGGTCGCGGGTTGCCGAGCTCGTGGGTCCGCGGGCGCGGATGATGTGGGTCTCGACCTTCCACTCCGCCTGCGTGCGGATCCTGCGACGAGAAGCCGACAAGTTCGGCTTCACGTCGACGTTCACGATCTACGACTCCGCAGATCAGCGCCGACTCATGACGCTGATCTGCCGGGACATGGATCTCGACCCCAAGCGGGTCAACCCTCGCGCGGTGCTCAACTGGATCTCCAACCTCAAGAACGAGCTGGTCGACCACGAAGCCGCGGCGAGCCGAGCACAGAATCCGACCGAGGAGATCTATGCCGAGGCATACCGGACCTACCAGGCGCGCCTGCAGGCCGCCAATGCGATGGATTTCGACGATCTGATCATGAACACGGTGCACCTGTTCCAGGCCTGGCCAGACGTGTGCGAGACGTATCGGCGCAGATTCCGGCACATCCTGGTCGATGAGTACCAGGACACCAACCACGCGCAGTACCAGCTGATCAGGGAGCTGACCGATGTCGAGTCGGACCTGATGGTGGTGGGCGACTCGGACCAGTCGATCTACGCATTCCGTGGTGCCAACATCCGCAACATCATGGAGTTCGAGGACGACTTCCCCAACGCGGCGACGATCCTGCTGGAGCAGAACTATCGCTCGACCCAGACGATCCTGTCAGCGGCGAACGCGGTCATCAGCCGCAACGAAGGGCGCAAGGACAAGCAGCTGTGGTCCGCAGAAGGCGATGGCGAGAAGATCGTCGGCTACGTGGGCGACGACGAGCGCGACGAGGCGCAGTTCATCGCCGACGAGATAGATCGGTTGACCGACGACGCGCGGGCGGCTGCCAAGGACGTCGCGATCTTCTATCGCACGAACGCCCAGTCTCGAGTGTTCGAAGAAGTCTTCATCCGCGTCGGCCTGCCCTACCGGGTCGTCGGCGGAGTCCGATTCTACGAGCGCAAGGAGATCAAGGATGCGCTGGCGTACGTCCGGGTGCTGGTCAACCCGCGCGACACGGTTTCCCTGCGGCGCATCATCAACGAGCCCAAGCGCGGGATCGGTGAGCGGGCAGAGGCATCGATCCAGCGGCTTGCGACCGGCGAGGGCATCAGCTTCTGGGAGGCGCTGACCCGGGCCGACGAGGCACGCGATCTGGCGTCCCGCTCACGCAATGCGATCGAGTCGTTCACCGCGATGATGTCCGAGCTCATGGCGATGGCGGAGTCGGGCGTCGCGGCCGATGCCGTGCTCGAGGCGGCCCTGACCCGCAGCGGCTACCTGTCGACACTCGAGCAGAGCACCGATCCGCAGGACGAGACCCGGGTCGAGAACCTCGCCGAGCTCGTCGCGGTCGCCCGGGAGTTCGTCGTGGGCGCCAGCACGGTGCCGGACGAACCCGTGGTGGACGAGGAGCCCTCCGTAGCGGTGGACGCGATCTCCGACGACCCCGATCTGGCGGTCGGATCGCTTGCGGCATTCCTTGAGCAGGTGGCGCTGGTCGCGGACGCAGACCAGATCCCCGACGAGGGTGATGGTGTCGTCACGCTCATGACCCTTCACACCGCCAAGGGCCTGGAGTTCCCGGTCGTGTTCCTGACCGGACTGGAGGACGGCGTCTTCCCGCACATGCGGTCGCTGGCCGACACCAAGGAGCTGGAGGAGGAGCGCCGTCTGGCCTACGTCGGCATCACCCGAGCCCGCACCCGGCTGTACGTCACCCGGGCCTCGACCCGCTCGGCGTGGGGTGCGCCGTCGTACAACCCAGCGTCGCGCTTCCTCGACGAGCTGCCCGAATCGTTGGTCGACTGGCGACGGCTGGCGTCTCCGCCGACTCAGTGGACCCCGAGCTCGCCGTCCGCGTCGGCCCAGTCGGCATTCCGATCCTCCAACGTGGCGGCACGATCGAAGCGGGCGAGTCGCGAGGTCGTCGCGCTCTCACCCGGCGACCGGGTCAGCCACGACAGCTTCGGCCTCGGCACGGTCGTGTCCGTCGACGGAAGTGGTGACAAGATGCAGGCCAACGTCGACTTCGGCTCGCAGGGGGTCAAGCGCCTCCTGCTGCGGTACGCCCCCGTCGAAAAGCTCTAAACCCCGCGATTTGTGACGCTTTGCACCGTCTTCGACGCCGGAACGGTCGAACTCGTCACAAATCGCGGAGGGTGCGGATGCGTGCACGGTCGTAGACCGGTGCGGAGCCGGCGTACCCTGCCAAGCTGAGCGCCTCCCAGACCCTGGCCACCACTGACGTGGGATGCCCCATGTCATCGTGAGTGACGACGATGACGCGCCATCCGGCCGCCTCGAGACGTTCGCGTCGGAGGATGTCCTTGCTGCGTTGCTCGGCATTTCGCTCGTGGTGCCAACCGTCATACTCGATGACGATCTTCCATCGCCGGTAGACCAGATCGCCTCTGGCCAAGAATCGTCCGCGATCGTCGCGGATGACGCCATTCGTCTCAGGCTCGGGGAGGCGGCAGGCGACCAGCGTCAGGCGAACATCCGTCTCGCGAACCGAGTCCACCCGCTCGCGAACCAGCGTGGCCGACGACCTGGTACGGACCACCCCGTCGAGATGTCGCTGCTCGCTGTAGCGCTGCGCCACGTCGGGAGTGGTGAGGCCAAGCCGTACGAGCCAGTCACCGGCCCTGACGAGGTCGACCGAGTCGAGCACGGTCCCGCAGTCGACAAGCGTCCGGTCAGGTCCCAGGATTCGGACGCCGTGCAGCATGCGCGGATGCAGCGTCCCGAGCCGTCGGTGCAGCACGACATTCTTGAGCCGGGTCTGGGACGTCGAGTTCGTCGAGTAGTGCCGGGTCGAGGCCGAACCCACGGTCACGCCGTACCAGTGGAGCGCCGTCGTGTGGCTCAGGCAGACATCAGCGGGAAGGGTGAGGAGGTCTGCCGCGACGAGCACGGTGAGCGCCTGCTCAAGCTGGGCCGAGGCGTAGATGCCCGGGTGGATCTTGACGAACCGTGACCCTTGGAGCATGCGCCGGGACAGGCCGCAGGCGAGAGCCTCGGTGACGGTGAACGCACGGCTGGCGATTGAGGCCGGAAGCGGCCGACGGGATGCCATACCCGCCACGCTGCCGAATCCCGTTCGGAGGTATCCATGGCCGCCGCGTCAGCAGGGGAAACAGATAGGTGAGCGGACCCCCTGTGGACACCGCGATTTGTTGCGTTCTGCACCGTCCGAGGCTTCGGTACGGTTGAAACCGTCACAAATCGCGAGGGTTTGGAGCGGGGGAGGCTCAGGGGCGGATGCCGTGCTGGATCAGCTCGGGCTCGGGGTTGACCGGGCCGCCGCCGTTGGGACGGATCTCCAGGTGCAGGTGCGGTCCGGTCACGTTGCCGGTCGATCCGGTGTAACCGATGGTCTGACCGGGATCCACGCGGTCGCCTGGCTTGACCGCGATCCGGCTCTGGTGGCAGTACCAGACATCGGTGCCGTCGGTCAGCGTCACGACGGTGCGGTTGCCGTACGCGCCCTCGTAGCCCGTCGACTTCACGACACCGGCAGCGACCGAAACGATGGTCGAGCCGGAGGGGCCAGCAAAGTCGAGACCCGTGTGGACAGTCGACCACAGTCCGCTGCGCTGGCCGAAGCGTGCCGACAGGTGATAACCGGTCACGGGAAGAACCCACTGGTTCTTGCGCAACAGGTCGGACTGCTTGTCGACCTTCTTCGCCAGATCGGCCTGGGCCTGAATGACCTGCTCGGCCTGGATCTTGGCCTGCTTCTTGACCAGCGAACGGTTGAAGTCGCGGCTGACGTCGACCTTGCCGCCCGACGTCGAGTCGTCAGGACCGATGTAGCTCTGCGAGATGGTCTGGTACTTGCTGCTGGACAGCGAGTTGCCATCGGTCGTGTTGCCGAGAACCGTGGCGCAGAAGGCGGCCAGCACCAGGACGAACGCCCCGGCCATGGCTGGCGTCGGGCGAATCCCACGCTTTCGAACGTTTCGGCGTGCTGCGGTTCGCTTACCGGCGACTTTACGCGGGGTCTCTTGGCGTACATCGAGACGGCGTTTGGGCGCAGATGAACTCACGCAGAAAACCTCCGAGGCATGACGACAGGACCCCACGAGCCTAACGGACCAGAGCAAGGCAGTGAAACCGAATCGACTTCTCTGTCGAGATAAATCATGTTCCCCGCCTGACATGTGGACAAACTGTGACGACCTTCACGCTGTGGGAACATCGTCGGCATGGTCAGGGAGCGCACAGTGCTGGGAGCAACGGGCGGGGATGACGCCGTACGCCACGAGGCCCGCCGCCTGCGCGACGCGGGTCAGGAGGTGGTCTACGTCGGCGGCGGTCAGACGCCGGAACAGCTGGTCAGGACCGCGGTGGCCGAGGATGCCACGGCTCTGGTGGTCGATGCCGATCCTGATGCGCTGGGTGCGATCGCTGATCTGTGCGGGGCGCTCGGCGCCCCCGATCTCGTCGTCACGCCTCTCGACGCGACTCGCGTCGGGCGTCGATCTCGGTGACGTAGGCGCGGATCATGTCTGCGACGAGCGCGGGCTGGGTCTGCACGATCCAGTGTCCCGCCACGACGTCGACCCTGCGGACGTCAGGAGCGAAGTCGGCGACATCGGCATAGATCGCGGGTGACAGGAAGGCGTCCTTGGTGGGCACGACCAGCTGCACCGGTACCGATGTGACCCCACGGGAGAAGCTCAGGCCGTTGGCGCGGTAGAGGTTGACGCCGTGGCCGAAGTCGTCGTCGAACGAGTCATCCCAGTGGTTCTCGTCGAGCTTCTGACCGCGCGCGAGCAGGGCGCGAATCCGTCCGCCGAATCGTCGGGCGAGCAGCTCGGGCACGAGTGGTGTCTGGAACGCCAGGACATACCAGGAGTGCGCAACTTGGCGACCGACCGCCGCGAAGCGTCGATGGGCGATGCCGTCGCGCAGGAAGTGTCCGAACAGGTCGAGCCCCGGCCCGCTGATGGAGGTGTACGAAAGGATCCGACCAGTCAGGCGGGCATCGGAGGACTCGCGCATCACCGCGGCCCACAGCTGCACGGAGCCCCAGTCGTGTCCGACCAGATGCACCGCGCCGCCGTCGGGCTGCACGTGCTCCATCACCGCGACGAGATCGCCGACCAGCCTGCTGATGCGATAGCCGGACCGGGACCGGGGTGCGGTCGACCCTCCGGCGCCTCGCACGTCGTAGGTCACGACCCGAAACGTCGGAGTCAGCAGCGGGACAATCCGGTCCCACACTCTCTGGTTGTCCGGGAAGCCGTGGACGAGGATGATGACCGGGCCGTCATCCGGGCCCTCGACCCGAACCTGCAGGTGAACGTCGGAGGACGGGATGCTCTGGGTGGTCAACGAATTCCTCCGGAACGGGGTGTGACGAAGCCAACGCGCATGAACGGCGGGTTACGGGCTAGAGTCGCACAGGCTCAATTTCTGCCGGCCGTCGGCCGGCTCCCGAGCGTATCGGACGTCAACAGAGGACGGACTCCACCGTGGATTTGATGGAATACCAGGCGAAGGAGCTCTTCGCGAAGCACGATGTACCGGTCACCACCGGCATTGTCGCCACCACCCCTGACGAGGCGAGGGCAGCTGCGGAGCAGCTCGGCGTCGTCGTCGTCAAGGCACAGGTCAAGGCTGGCGGACGCGGAAAGGCCGGGGGCGTCAAGCTTGCCAAGACGCCGGATGAGGCCTTCGAGCACGCGTCGAACATCCTGGGCATGCAGATCAAGGGTCTGACGGTCAACCGGGTGCTGATCGCACCTGCCGCCAGCATCGTCGAGGAGTACTACTTCTCTTTCCTGCTGGACCGGGCCAACCGCAGCTACCTGTGCATCGCCAGCGTCGAGGGCGGTGTCGAGATCGAAGAGGTCGCCAAGACCAACCCGGACGCGGTCAAGCAGATCCCGATCGACGCCGAAACCGGTGTCGACGAGGCGAAGGCGCGGTCGATCGTGGCCGAAGCCGGCTTCCCCGAGGTCCTCACGGATCAGGCCGTCAAGACTGTCCTGACACTGTGGAAGACCTTCGTCGAGGAGGATGCCACGCTGGTCGAGGTCAATCCGCTCGCCCGACTCGAGGGCGACATCCTCGAGGCGCTCGACGGCAAGGTCTCGCTCGACGAGAACGCCGAATTCCGCCACGAGGACCACGCAGCCTTCGAGGACAAGGACGCGGCCGACCCGCTCGAGGCCAAGGCCAAGGCCAAGGGGCTCAACTACGTCAAGCTCGACGGCGAAGTCGGGATCATCGGCAATGGCGCAGGACTGGTCATGTCGACCCTGGACGTCGTCGCCTACGCCGGTGAGTCACACGGTGGTGTGAAGCCCGCCAACTTCCTGGACATCGGCGGCGGAGCGTCGGCGCAGGTCATGGCCGATGGCCTCGACGTGATCCTGAACGACGAGCAGGTCAAGTCGGTATTCGTCAACGTCTTCGGCGGCATCACGTCGTGCGACGCGGTCGCCAACGGCATCGTCGGCGCCCTGGACATCCTCGGCGACGAGGCAACCAAACCGCTGGTCGTTCGCCTGGACGGGAACGCAGTCGAAGAGGGCCGCGCGATTCTCGAGACGAGGAACCACCCGCTCGTGACCCTGGTGGACACGATGGACGGCGCGGCTGACCGCGCCGCCGAGCTTGCGAACGAAGGAGCCTGACATGTCGATCTTCTTGAACAAGGACTCCAAGGTCATCGTCCAGGGCATCACCGGCGGCGAGGGCACCAAGCACACCGCCCTGATGCTCAAGGCCGGCACCAATGTCGTCGGTGGTGTCAACGCGCGCAAGGCCGGTACGACCGTCACTCACGGTGACGTCGAGCTGCCGGTCTTCGGTACGGTCGCCGAGGCGATCGAGAAGACCGGTGCTGACGTATCGGTCGCGTTCGTCCCCCCGGCGTTCACCAAGGACGCCGTCATCGAGGCGATCGACGCCGAGATCGGCCTCCTCGTGATCATCACCGAGGGTGTGCCGATCCAGGACAGTGCCGAATTCTGGGCGTATGCGCAGGGCAAGCAGACTCGCATCATCGGTCCCAACTGCCCGGGCATCATCACGCCAGGCGAGGCGCTGGCGGGCATCACTCCGGCAACGATCTCCGGCAGTGGTCCGATCGGTCTGGTGTCGAAGTCGGGCACGCTGACCTACCAGATGATGTTCGAGCTGCGTGACCATGGCTTCACCACGGCGATCGGCATCGGCGGCGACCCGATCATCGGTACGACGCACATCGACGCCCTCGAGGCGTTCGAAGCAGATCCTGACACCAAGGCGATCGTCATGATCGGCGAGATCGGTGGCGACGCGGAGGAGAAGGCCGCGGCGTACATCAAGTCCCACGTCACCAAGCCGGTCGTGGGCTACGTGGCGGGATTCACCGCTCCGGAGGGCAAGACGATGGGCCACGCCGGGGCGATCGTCGCCGACGGTGCGGGTACGGCACAGGGCAAGAAGGAAGCGCTGGAGGCTGCTGGCGTCAAGGTTGGCAAGACGCCGTCCGAGACCGCCGAGCTGATGCGGGAGATCCTCAAGGGTCTGTGAAGCGCTCGACACGAAGCCCCCTCAGCGTCGGTGCTGAGGGGGCTTCGTCGTCACCGGCTACTCGGCGTACTTCAGCCGGGTCGCGGCTCGCTCTGCCAGGGACGAGAAGGCCCGCTGGGTGATGTCGTACGAGCCAGCCGGCGTGAAGGTCACCTGCGCCACATCAGCGCCGCGACGGATCAGCGCCGTGCGGTAGTAGGTGCGTTTGCCCTTGTTGATCTCCAGCCCCACCCGCCAGACCTTGCCAGAGAACTGCGGGCCCTTGACCGAGGACTTCTGGTCGATCTTGGCCGACAGGTTGTCCTTGGCACAGGAGTCGAGCCGTCGGCTGACCTTCTTGACGAACTTCTTGGCTGCCTTGGCTGTCGGGAACCGCCCGACGGTCTCGGCGACGCCGAACTGATCGGGCAGCTTGGTGGCTTGGTAGAGCACATAGATCCGGGCCCTGCTGAGATCGGCTCCTCCGGCGGAGAAGTCCGCCTTGTCGCACTGTGTGGAGGCCGGATTGGACTTGGCCGAGACTGGTGCGGCCGCCCACACCTTGTCGATGTCGCCGATCGGCGGCAGGTCGACGATGCCCAGGAAGCCGGGTCCATCGGTTGTCGGGGGCGGATCGGTTCGCCTGACCTGGATCGTGTCGCTGCACTTGCCGCCGCTGTCCTTGCACACCTTGGCGACCGAGTCGTCGAGGGTGCGGGCAAAGGCCTGGATGGTGGGTCCATCCGTGCCGTCCGCCTCGTGGACCAGGGTGCTGGTGATGGTGCCGGAGTGGCTGAAGCCCACCGTGAAGGTGCGTTCGGGAGAGCGGTGCGAGCGAAGCTTGAGGATCTGGAAGTCGCCGAAGGGGCGCTGCACGGTGTATGCCGCGACCAGCTGCACGCGAGGATGTTCGCAGTCGGAGTACCACTGGACAAGCCGTTCGTAGGCCTGCGAGGCGATGGCGTCGCTCCGAGACACCTCGATCGCCTGGGCCACCCGCTCGTTGGTGGTGCCTGACGCAGTGAACGTGCGCACGAAGACCTTCAGCGGGTCCGAGTCGGCATACCGCTTGGTCGGGCAGGTCGCGTACGGCGTCGTGTTGTTGACGTTCTCGTCCGTGCCGTCGACCGTCCACTTGCTCTGCGGGTCGAGCCCGCTGACCTGAGCCGCCGACAGCAGATTGCCCTTGTCGATCTTCTCGGAGTCGAGCAGGACGTCGGCCTGCTCCGCGCCAATCTTTTCTCGACGAGGCAGTGTGCTCCCGCTCGCCAAGGCATCACCGTCGGTTGCGACGAGCCCGCCGCCGAGCATGATGGCGATCGCTGCGGCGACCAGGAGCACCGTGTTGCGCTGTCGTCCGCGCTTGGCGGCGTCGCGCACCGTGGCCGGTGGTGGGATCTCGAGCGACTTGGTGGCCGATCCGAGCGCATGCATGCGACGCTCGATGACGTCGATGCTCTGTGCCAGCGAGATCTCGAGCCTGGACAGCGCCGTCGTGATGTTCTCGATGCCCTCCTCGGCGGGCAGACCGACCTCCCTCGAGGCCTCTTCGAGATCGGTGTTGCCCAGGGTCATCAGGACGATCAGCCGGCGGTCGTCGATTCCGAGCTCGGCGAGGGCCTCGAGCAGCTCGGTGTCCCCGTCCTCCTCGTGCCTGCGCCGCAGCGGGTGGGTCCCGCGGCTCAGGGGCGTGAGCTTCCACGCCTCGTTGCGGACGTAGCCGAGCGGGTTCCGGTCGCGAATCTTGGACCAGTCGCGCCAAGCGCGTCGGTATGCGTCGACCGTCGCCTCGAAGGCGACCTGCCGATCGCCACACACCGCGTAGGTGACCTCGACGGCCTGCGAGAAGGTCGAGGTGTAGAAGCTGTTGAACTCATCGACGCGAGTCATGACCCAGCCTCCTTCGACGTCCGGCGTGCCTGTCCATGACGCCGCTACTTTACAGGTTGGATGAAGGGGTGCCCCTGTCCGTCGAGTCCTCCTACCTCCGCCCAGCCATCCTGACGGCCCTGTCGGCGGCGGCCCTGTCGGTCCTGGTGGGCGCTGGCCTCGTCCTCGTCGCGGGCGGAGCGGAAGGCGCATCGCCGATCTCGATCGCGCGGGCATCGGTGCGCGCGTGGCTCGTCGCGGTGGGCTCGGGCATGGACGTGGGAGCTGTGTGGTTCAGTCTGGTCCCGATCGGCGCGACATTGCTCAGCATCGTTGTGCTCGCCGTCGTCGCGGCGTGGGTCGTCGCGGAGCCGCCCGAGGATCTGGCTGCCTACATCGCCACGTCCGCGGGCGTCTACGGCGTCATCGCAGGCATCACCTCGGCTGCCTCGGCGTCCGGCGACGTGTCCACCTCGGTCCCACGCGCGGCCTTCGGCGCCTTCGTCGTGGGTGGGCTCGGTGCCGCCCTGGGCGTCACCCGCCGGCACGGCCAGACCGAACGTCTGTGGTTCACGGTCTCGGCAGACGTACGACGGGCAACGCGCGCCGCTGTGCCCGGGGTCATCGTGGTGCTGGCTTCGGCCGCCGTGATCGTGGTCGTTCAGCTCGCGCGCAATGTGGACCGGGCTGGCGACATCTGGGCCGGCCTCGATCCGGGCGTGGGAGGTGGGATCGCACTGGCGTTCGGCTGCCTGCTGGCGGTGCCCACACTGGTCCTGTGGACCGCGTCGGTGCTGATCGGGCCCGGGTTCCTGCTGGGCGCCGACACCTCGGTCGACCTGTCCGGATCACAGCTCGGCAACGTCCCGGGCTTTCCGATGCTGGCCGCGCTACCGGCCCCCGGCGCGTTCCCGGGCTGGGTCGCCGTGCTGGGCGTGGTGCCCCTGATCGCCGGCATGGTGGCGGGGTGGCGGGTCGATCCAGGTCAGCGTGAGGGTGTTCTGGCGCGAGTCGCGCTGGGGGCAGCCGCCGGAGGGGTGGCAGGATTCCTGCTTGGCATCGCGATCGGACTGTCCGGGGGTGCGGTCGGGCCGGGTCGCATGGCTGAGGCCGGACCGTCGGCGTTGACTCCGTTGTTGGTCGCGGTGCCCGTCATGGCGGTGGGCGGCGCGCTCGGCGCGGCGCTGGCCCACTATCGTGGAGACCGTGCCTCACAGCCAGCGGACGCCAGCGCGCCTGGTCGTCCTCGTCTCTGGTGGCGGCACAAATCTGCAGGCGCTGATCGACGCGACGGCAAGTCCTGACTACGGCGCCGAGATCGTCGCGGTCGGTTCCGATCGGCCCGGGATCGAGGGCCTGGCGCGTGCGGAACGGAACGACGTGGCGACCTTCGTTCTCCCGGTCTCCTCATTCGATGATCGGGCGGCGTGGGACGTCGCGCTCGCCGAGGCTGTCGCTGCGCATGATCCCGACCTGGTGGTCCTTGCGGGGTTCATGAAGCTGACCGGCCCGGCCTTCCTTGCCTTGTTCGGTGGTCGCACCCTCAACACGCATCCAGCGCTCTCGCCGGCGTTCCCGGGCATGCACGGTCCTCGCGACGCACTGGCCTACGGCGTCAAGGTCAGCGGCGCGACCCTCTTCGTCGTGGACGAAGGCGTCGACACGGGCCCGATCGTGGCCCAGGTCGCCGTCCCGGTGCTCGACGACGACGATGAGTCGACCCTGCACGAGCGCATCAAGACCAGCGAGCGGGCCATGCTCGTCGAGTGGGTCGGCAAGCTGGCCCGCGAAGACTTCCACATCGATGACCGGGTCGTACGGCCCGGAGGAGCGAAACCATGACCGAAGAAACCCGCCCCCTCAAGCGAGCCCTCGTCTCCGTCTACGACAAGACCGGGCTCGAGGAGCTGGCTCGCGACCTTCACGCCGCGGGTGTCTCGGTTGTCTCGACCGGCTCGACCGCCAAAACGATCGAGGCCGCCGGGGTGCCCGTGACACCTGTCGAGGAGCTCACCGGCTTTCCGGAGTGCCTGGACGGGCGGGTCAAGACGCTGCACCCGCGGGTGCACGCAGGGATCCTGGCCGACCTGCGCCTCGATGACCACGTTCAGCAGCTCGCCGGGCTCGAGATCGAGCCGTTCGACCTGGTCATCGTCAACCTCTATCCGTTCCGCGAGACCGTGGTGTCCGGCGCGACGCCTGATGAGTGCGTTGAGCAGATTGACATCGGCGGTCCGTCGATGGTGCGTGCCGCGGCCAAGAACCACCCCAGTGTTGCCGTGGTCGTCTCACCCGGCGCCTACGACGACGTGCGGGCCGCCATCGCGTCCGGTGGCTTCACGTTCGACCAGCGCAAGCGGCTGGCAGCCGAGGCTTTCGCGCACACCGCTGCGTATGACGTCGCCGTCGCGTCATGGTTCGCCAGCACCTACGCACCTGCCGAGGACGGTTGGCCGGACTTCACCGGCGCGACCTGGGACAAGTCGGCCGTGCTGCGGTACGGCGAGAATCCGCACCAGGAGGCGGCGCTCTATCTGCACGGTCGCGGTGGCCTGGCGGCCGCCGAGCAGCTGCACGGCAAGGAGATGTCCTACAACAACTATGTCGACACCGATGCGGCCCGCCGTGCTGCTCATGACTTCGCCGGGCCTGCCGTGGCGATCATCAAGCACGCCAACCCCTGCGGCATCGCGGTCGGCGAGGACGTCGCGCAGGCCCATGCCCGCGCCCACGCGTGCGACCCCGTGTCGGCATTCGGTGGTGTCATCGCGACCAACCGGCCGGTCAGCGTGGCGATGGCCGAACAGGTGGCCGAGGTGTTCACCGAGGTCATCGTCGCTCCGGACTACGAGCCCGGCGCGGTCGACGTTCTGCAGGGAAAGAAGAACATCCGGATCCTCCGGGTGCCCTCTGACGAGCAGCCCGAACTGATCGAGTTCCGCGGCATCAGCGGTGGAGTACTCGTCCAGCGTGTCGACCACGTCGACGCGCCCGGCGATGACCCCGCGACATGGACGCTCGTCGCCGGCGAGCCCGCCGACGAGGCGACGTTCGCAGACCTGGAGTTCGCCTGGACGGCTTGCCGCGCGGTCAAGTCCAATGCGATCCTGCTGGCCAAGGACGGTGCTTCGGTCGGAGTCGGCATGGGCCAGGTCAACCGGGTCGACTCGTGCAAGCTCGCGGTCGAGCGAGCCGGCGCGGAGCGGTCGACCGGTTCGGTCGCAGCATCGGACGCGTTCTTCCCCTTCCCGGACGGTCCGGAGATCCTGTTCGCCGCCGGGGTGAAGGCCATCGTCCAGCCGGGCGGGTCGATCCGCGACGACGCTGTCATCGAGGCGGCGAAGGCCGCTGGTGTGACGATGTACCTCACCGGGACCCGCCACTTCTTCCATTGAGCGCGGAACGGGCACAGTCCCACCGAGCCCGGGAGACCGTCAGAGTGGGTGGGGGTGGATCTTGGCCAGGGCCCGGTCGACGGCCTCGGTGCCGAGAACGTGAGATGCGACCAGATTGCGTATCGCTGTCGTGAGCAGCAATGCCTCCTCCTGCTCGGAGTAGCGGCCGGACTGGCGCCGCATCGCCGTGCCGGTGAGCAGCGCGACGATCGCGGCCGACAGGGATTCTGGCTCCTGGACACCCACCCGTTCGAGCGTCGCCACGGCGAACGACTCGAAGGCCTCGACCGAGCGACGCGAGCTCTCCCGCAGCTCAGGGGTCCGTGCCGCGGCCAGGAAGATCGCCAGCTCGAGCCCAGCGATCTCGGGCCCGCGGACGGCGAAGACGTGCGCGATGAATCGTGCGACGTCGTCCAGGCTCATGTCCCCGTCGAAGCCGAGCTGGGTGAGCGCTTTGAGCTGACTGGTCCAGTGCGCGAGATGTTCGCCGAGCGCTTCCCTGATCAGGTCATCGATCGATTCGAAGTAGTACGTCGTGGTTGCCGGCGGGAGCCCCGCCCTGGCCGCGACGGCGCGGTGGGTGATGGCCCGCGAGCCGCCCTCGGCAAACAGCTCGATCGCCGCGGCCAGCAACTCATCGCGCCGCAGCCGACTGCGTTCTTGGGACAACTGTGCGCGGGTGGCCATGCAGGGAGTCTATGACGACCGGGCCGCCGGGCTTCGACCGATCGCGAGCGTGAAACACTCGTTCCTGTGACGGCGCAGATTCTCGACGGCAAGGCGGCAGCTTCCGCGATCAAGGGTGAGCTGCGCGTACGCGTTTCCGCCCTCCGGGACAAGGGGGTCGTGCCCGGTCTCGGCACGATTCTGGTCGGTGACGATCCGGGTAGTCAGTGGTATGTCGCTGGCAAGCACCGCGACTGCGCTGAGGTCGGCATCGAGTCGTTGCGCATCGACCTGCCCAGCAGCGCAACGCAGGCGGAGGTCGAGGCCGCCGTCGACCAGCTCAATGCCGACCCCACGTGCACGGGCTACATCGTCCAGCTGCCGCTGCCCAAGGGACTCGACGAGAACGCCGTCATCGGCCGGATCGATCCAGGCAAGGACGCCGACGGCCTGCACCCCACCAACCTCGGCTGGCTCGTGCTGGGCAGGGACGCGCCTCTGCCGTGCACGCCCCGGGGCATCATCGAGCTGTTGCGCCGCCATGACGTGCCGATCGCCGGGCAGCACGTCGTCGTCGTCGGTCGCGGCATCACGGTTGGTCGCCCCATGGGCCTCCTCCTGACCCGGCGAAGCGAGAATGCCACCGTGACGCTGTGCCACACCGGCACGCGCGACCTCGCCGCCGAAGTCAGCCGCGCGGACATCGTGATCGCCGCCGCCGGTGTGCCCGGCATCATCGGCGCCGACATGGTCAAGCGTGGCGCCGCGCTGCTGGATGTCGGTGTGAGCCGTGACGAGAACGGCATCGTCGGCGACGTCGACCCCACCGCCCACGAAGTGGCCGGATGGATCTCGCCGAATCCTGGCGGAGTGGGCCCGATGACCCGCGCGATGCTGCTGGCCAACGTCGTGGAGACCGCCGAGAGGCTGAACCCGTGATCGGACCGCGCAGCCGGGGATCGCAGTTCTATCTGCTGCACCTGCTCGCGGTTCTGGTCGGCCTGGTCCTCGTCGTGGCCGGGCCGTGGCGTGCGGGAGTCATCGTGATCGGCGTCGCGTTCGTGGTCGGAGCCGTGGCGCGCTCGGTCGTCCCGATCAGCCACATCGGCATGCTTCGGGTCCGCGGAAAGGCGTTCGACGTGTTCTGGATGACGACGCTGGGCGTCGCGCTGATCCTGCTGGCCATCGTGATCCCCGGTCAGCCCGGCTGAACGAAGTCGTGGCCTTGGATCCGGGCCGGAAAGAAGAAGTCTGACGCGGATCCGAGGCCACCACGGTATGACTCAGATCAGGCCGAGCTCCTTGACCGCGTCGCGCTCCTCAGTCAGCTCGGCAGCCGTCGCGTCCATGCGGCCACGCGAGAAGTCGTCGATCTCGAGGCCTTGGACGATCTCCCAGTCGCCGTTCTTGGTCGTCACGGGGTAGGAGTAGATCAGGCCCTCGGGGACACCGTACGAGCCGTCGGAGACGACGGCCATCGAGGCCCAGTCGCCCTCGGGGGTGCCGTACAACCAGTCGCGCGCGGCGTCGATCGTCGCCGAGGCGGCGGAGGCAGCCGACGACGAACCCCTCGCCTCGATGATGGCGGCTCCGCGCTTGGCCACCGTCGGGATGAAGTCGTTCTCTATCCAAGCCTGGTCGCCGACGACCTCGGCGGCGTTCCTGCCAGCGATCTCGGCGTGGAAGATGTCGGGATACTGCGTCGCCGAGTGGTTGCCCCAGATCGTCATCTTGCTGATGTCGGTGACCGGGGCCCCGGTCTTGGCAGCGAGCTGCGAGATGGCCCGGTTGTGGTCGAGGCGGGTCAATGCGCTGAATCGCTCCTGCGGGATGTCGGGGGCGTTGGTCATGGCGATGAGTGCATTGGTGTTGGCGGGGTTGCCGGTCACGCCGATGCGGACGTCGTCAGCCGCGACAGCATTGAGCGCCTTGCCCTGGGCGGTGAAGATCGCGCCGTTGGCCTCGAGCAGATCGCCGCGCTCCATGCCGGGACCGCGCGGTCGGGCGCCGACGAGAAGGGCGAGGTTGACCCCGTCGAAGATCGTGTTGGCGTCGTCGCCGATCTCGACGCCGGCGAGGGTCGGGAACGCGCAGTCGTCGAGCTCCATGACGACGCCCTCGAGTGCCTTGAGCGCCGGGGTGATCTCGAGCAGCTGGAGCTGGATCGGGGTGTCGGGGCCGAGCAGGGCGCCGCTGGCGAGGCGGAAGAGAAGGCTGTAGCCGATCTGGCCGGCCGCGCCGGTGACGGCGACCTTGACGGGGGTTGTGCTCACGGGGACGCTCCTTGATGCCTGGGGGATGCATCCGAAAATAGCCCACCGCGACTGCGCTGGAGCGTGCGGGGCGTTCGGGAGTCAGGGCCTAATCTTGAATCATTCCAAAAAGGGTGCTTCGATGAGTCCCATGCTGGCCATCGAGGACCCCGTCGCCATGTTGCGACGTGTGGGTCTGCGCGTGACCCGTCCGCGGGTGGCGGTCGTCGAGGCTCTGTCCCGAGCGCCCCACTCGGAGGTTGACCGCATCGCCGCGGACGTACGCGCGGTTCTCGGGGCTGTGTCGACGCAGGCTGTGTACGACGTGCTGCGGGCGCTGACCGATGTTGGCCTCGTGCGCCGCATCGAGCCCGCTGGCTCTCCGGCATTGTTCGAGATGCGTGTGGGCGACAATCACCATCACGTGGTGTGTCGCACCTGCGGCGCCGTCGCTGATGTCGACTGCGCGCACGGGAGCGCGCCGTGCCTCACCGCATCAGGCGACCACGGTTTCTCGATCGACGAGGCCGAGGTGACCTACTGGGGCACCTGTCCCGGCTGCGTCACCACTCCAGCTCTTGAACCGTCCATCTGAATCGGAAGGAAATCCATGCCAGACAATCACGACCACAACGCCGTCGTCGGCGACATGAATGACGAGGAGAACGAGGGTCAGGGCCAGTGCCCGGTCTCGCGTGGCGGGCGCGTACATCCGACCGAGGGATCGGCCAACCAGGAGTGGTGGCCCAACCAGCTCAACCTCAAGATCCTGCGCAAGCACACCGACGTCGCCAACCCCATGGACGACGACTTCGACTACGCGCAGGCCTTCGACAACCTCGACCTCGACGCCGTGCGGAGCGACCTCGCAGAACTCATGACGGATTCGCAGGAGTGGTGGCCTGCCGACTTCGGTCACTACGGCGGATTCTTCATCCGCATGGCCTGGCACAGCGCCGGCACCTACCGCATCAAGGACGGCCGTGGTGGCGCCGGAGCCGGCATGCAGCGTTTCGCACCGCTCAACAGCTGGCCGGACAACGGCAACCTCGACAAGGCGCGGCGGCTGCTGTGGCCGATCAAGAAGAAGTACGGCGCTGCGATCTCGTGGGCTGACCTGATGATCCTGACCGGAAACGTGGCTCTCGAGACAATGGGCTTCAAGACGTTCGGCTTCGGCGGCGGTCGAGCCGATGTGTGGGAGCCCGACGAAGACGTCTACTGGGGGCCGGAGGACGAGTGGCTCGGTGGCGACGACGGTGGCGAGAAGCGCTACACCGGCGAGCGCGATCTGGAGAACCCGCTCGCAGCGGTCCAAATGGGGCTCATCTACGTCAACCCCGAGGGCCCCGAGGGTGTGCCGGATCCGCTCGGCTCCGCCCGGGACATCCGCGAGACCTTCACCCGCATGGCGATGAACGACGAGGAGACCGTCGCGCTGATCGCCGGCGGCCACACGTTCGGCAAGACCCACGGCGCGGGTGACCCCGACCAGTTCGTCGGGCCCGAGCCCGAAGGCGCTCCGATCGAGGAGCAAGGGCTTGGCTGGAGGCAGTCTTTCGGCAGCGGCAAGGGCCGCGACGCCATCACCAGTGGTCTGGAGGTCACCTGGACTGCCACACCCACGACGTGGGACAACAGCTTCTTCGAGACGCTCTTCGGCTACGAGTGGGAGCTGACCAAGAGCCCTGCGGGAGCCAACCAGTGGGTGGCGAAGGACGGCGCGGGAGCTGACACCTTCCCCGATCCTGAGACCAACGAGCTCACGCGTCCGCCCACCATGTTGACCTCGGACCTCGCGCTTCGGTTCGACCCGATCTATGAGCCGATCTCCCGTCGTTTCCTGGAGAACCCGGATCAGCTCGCTGATGCGTTCGCGCGTGCTTGGTACAAGCTGACGCACCGCGACATGGGTCCGATCCAGCGTTACCTCGGTCCGCTCGTTCCGCAGGAGGAGCTCCTGTGGCAGGACCCGATCCCGGCAGCCACGGCGGACCTCACCAACGGCGACATCATCGACCTCAAGGCGCAGATCCTGGCGTCCGGGCTGACGGTCTCCCAGCTCGTCTCGACTGCGTGGGCGTCGGCATCGTCGTTCCGCAACAGCGACAAGCGCGGTGGAGCGAATGGTGCACGCATCCGCCTCGAGCCGCAGAACGGCTGGGAGGTCAACAACCCTGACCAGCTCGCCACGGTCCTGC
>NZ_JBAVDI010000009.1:0-3502 GCF_049587115.1 Aeromicrobium sp. | reverse complement strand
CGTAGTGCCAGCCGAAGTACACCGTGGCGACCATCGTGATCGCCAGGAAGGCACGCAGCGACCACACGATCGAGCGATGGAGACCAGCTCGATGGGCCACCAGGCACGCTGTGGTGGCGATCGCGACATGCAGCGAGGCGAATGCTGCGATGTTCTGCACCGTGTGGGTGTTGACCGGGTCGGCCAGGACCTGCAGGCGCTCTGCCCACATCGACTGCTGAAGAGTCGTCGTGGCCGTCGTGGTCAGACCGCCGAACTCGGCCGGACGGTCATAGATCGGGCCGAGTGTCGGCAGGGCGAAGTTGAGCGCGACGCCGATCACCCAGTCGACCGACACTGCTGTCACCCACCACGAGCTGATCCGATCACGGCGCGCCCACACCAGGGCGATGGCCAACGAAGCCGGCAGGGCCGCGATCCACGCGACGTAGAAGAACGACAACGCCTGTGCCGCGAGATCGGTGCCCAACAGCTGGTGGAGGAGCACCGCGGGTGAATGGCCGAGGAACATCGCGCGATCCAGCCTGGCCAGGTCGGTGTCGTACAGCTGATGATTGGCGAACGGCACGAAGCCCTTGAGGTTGCGCACCGACGCATACGTCGCATACCAGCCGACCAGGCCGATCAGCATGAATCGCAAATTGGCCGGGGTCCAGCGTTCGCGCCACACCTCGACGGCCGAATCGCGCGTGTCCCGCCACGACCGTGCACGCCAGAGAGCCCGTGGGACCACGTCCAGCACGAGCGCGACGAGGACGATGAAGGGGAGCCGGATGTAGGTCGGACCCGTCGATCCGTCGGGGTCGTGGAAGCCCAGTCCTAGCGACTCTGCCATCACGATCGCCACGACCACCGTGGCCACCGCGAGCGCGGAACTGAACTCCAAACCCGACCTACGCACTGTGCGACTGTAGCGTCCCTCGGCAACTCGGTCGCGCGCCAGCCCTGGAATGGGGGGCCTCACACGGCTCGATCGATGCACGTGAACGTCTTTCGGTACTGCTGTGGGGTCGTTCCCCGTGCAGTCGCAAAATGGTGCCGCAGGGTCGCTGCGTTACCGAAACCGACACGGCTCGCGATCTGCTCCACCGACCAGGTCGAGTTCTCCAGCAGCTCCTCGGCCTGCGCGAGGCGTTGGCTGCTGAGCCACTGCAGGGGTGTCGTCCCGGTCTCGTCGCGGAAACGTCGCGCGAAGGTCCGCGGTGACATGTGTGCCTGGGCCGCCAGCCTCTCGATCGAGAGCTGTTCGTCCAGATGATCGCTCGCCCATGCAAGCAACGGCGCGAGCGTGTCGGCCTCGGTCTGCCCCATCGGGGTGCGTACGAACTGGGCCTGTCCTCCCTCGCGGTGCGGCGAGACCACGATGCGCCGCGCCGTGGTGGTGGCGACCTTCGCCCCGAACACCTGGCGCAGCAGATGGAGCGACGCGTCGATGCCCGCAGCCGAACCCGCACCCGTCAGCACCACGCCGTCCTCGACGTACAGCACATCGGCGTCGACCCTCGCCAGCGGAAATCGTTCGGCGAGCAGCGCGCCATATCGCCAGTGAGTAGTGCATGCCCGGCCGTCGAGCAGCCCAGCCTCACCCAGGATGAAGACTCCTGTGCAGGACGCCAGCACACGCACCCCCCGATCGGCCGCTGCGCGCACGGCGGCCGCAACCTCGGGAGACGGATCCAAAAAGTTGCGCTTGGGAACGACCGCCACGAGATCGGCGTCGTCCAGCGCTTCGAGACCGTGATCCACGACGTAGTCATAGCCCACGCTGCCCTTGACCCGCCCCGGACGTGGCGTACAGACGACGTAATCGAACTGGGGGTTGCCGTCCTCGGGATGGTACGGCTCCGCCCACACCTCACCGAGCACTCCGAGCGAGAACGGCTCGGCCCCGTCCTGCACGATGACCACGACCTTCTTCATAAAATCATCATGTCAGGATGATGGCAGAAAATCAACGCAGCATGTCATTTCTGCCACTGGTGGCACGATCTACTCACAAGCAGAATTACTGCCATGTTCATCACCATCGCGGCCATTCTGGTCATCGCATCGGGGATAGCACTCGCTGTGCTGATCCCCCAAGACGGGTACGGCACCCGCCCCGCTCCGCGCAGCCACGTGGACTCCTTCCCACCCCGTTGGGTGGCATGACCACCGTCGCTGCCCTCCAACACACAGAACCCCCGGTCCGTGAGGACCGAGGGTTCTGTCGTGGAACGGGTTGTTACGCCTCGCCGCCCGTGAGCTTCTCACGGAGCGCCTGCAAGGCCTCGTCGGAGGCCAGCGAGCCCTCCTGCTGCGGAGCTTCGCCCTCGCCGCCGGCGGTGTCTGAGGAGTAGTTCGCCGCCTCGGAGGCCTCGATGCTCGACTTCTCGGCATCGATGATCTGCTGCTTGTGCGCTTCCCAGCGCTCGTGCGCCTCGGCGTACTGCTTCTCCCAGGTGGCGCGGGCCTCGTCGAAGCCATCCTGCCACTCGCCGGTCTCGGGATCGAAACCGTCGGGGTAGATGTAGTTGCCATCGGCGTCGTACGAGGACGTCATGCCGTAGAGCGTCGGGTCGAAGTCATCGCTGACTGCGGCCTCGGTCTCATTGGCCTGCTTGAGCGACAGCGAGATGCGACGACGCTCGAGATCGATGTCGATGATCTTGACCATGACCGAATCGCCGATCTGGACGACCTGCTCGGGGATCTCGACGTGACGCTCGGCGAGCTCGGAGATGTGCACCAGGCCCTCGATGCCCTCCTCGACACGGACGAACGCGCCGAAGGGGACCAGCTTGGTCGCCTTGCCCGGCACGATCTGGCCGATCTGGTGCGTGCGAGCAAAGTGCTGCCAAGGATCTTCCTGCGTCGCCTTGAGCGACAGCGAGACACGCTCGCGGTCCATGTCGACGTCGAGCACCTCGACGGTGACCTCGTCGCCGACCTGGACGACCTCGTTCGGGTGGTCGATGTGCTTCCACGACAGCTCGGACACGTGGACCAGGCCGTCGACGCCGCCGAGGTCGACGAACGCACCGAAGTTGACGATCGAGGAGATGACGCCCTTGCGAACCTGCCCCTTCTGGAGCTCGGTGAGGAAGTTCTGGCGAACGGCCGACTGGGTCTGCTCGAGCCAGGCACGGCGGGACAGGACCACGTTGTTGCGGTTCTTGTCGAGCTCGATGATCTTGGCCTCGATCTTCTGGCCGATGTACGGGTCGAGGTCGCGCACGCGGCGCATCTCGACCAGCGAGGCGGGCAGGAAGCCGCGGAGTCCGATGTCCATGATGAGGCCACCCTTGACGACCTCGATCACGGTGCCCTCGACGACGCCGTCCTCGGCCTTGATCTTCTCGATGTCGCCCCAGGCGCGCTCGTACTGGGCGCGCTTCTTGGACAGGATCAGACGGCCTTCCTTGTCCTCCTTCTGGAGAACGAGGGCCTCGACCACGTCGCCCATCGCGACGACGTCATGGGGGTCGACGTCGTGCTTGATGGAGAGCTCGCGGGAGGGGAT
>NZ_JBAVDI010000008.1:0-4309 GCF_049587115.1 Aeromicrobium sp. | reverse complement strand
TGTCAGCGCATGCGACACAACGACGAGCACGTGCAGCAGTTGTCCACTGCTCGGCGCCGCGTCAGGTGTGTCGTCTGGAACATGGCTCCAGAATACGGGCAAACCTTTCCCCTGGGGCGCCCTGTCTCACGATATGGTCATTCGTCCCACATGGTGGCGAACTCCTGGCACGCAACGAGGCCTGACCGCGCTAGTCGAGGGCCCCGCCGAGCGCTGCGAGGACCTGCTCCCGCCGCGGCAGACCCGAAGCGCGGGTGGATACCGCGCCGTCAGCGTCCAGTATCAGCACCGTCGGCGTACGCATGATGTTGAGCCGGCGCACCATCGCCAGATTCTCCTCGGCATCGATCTCGACCG
The DNA here is from genome assembly GCF_049587115.1 of Aeromicrobium sp. Taxonomy (GTDB): domain Bacteria; phylum Actinomycetota; class Actinomycetes; order Propionibacteriales; family Nocardioidaceae; genus Aeromicrobium. Next base: position 3,952 of record NZ_JBAVDI010000008.1, on the reverse strand, counting down.
TCACCACCCCATCGAGCTTGGCCGCAATGTCCGTGAGAAGCACCCGCGTCGCCCGGCACGGACTACAGAAGGCGCTGGAGAACTGGACCAGCGTGGCGCGCGTCCCCAGCGCTCCACCGATGTCGGCGGGAGTCAACACCTCGGCGCCCGACGATCTGGTCGACGTCCCGAACCGGCCATTGCGGTTCTTGAACGTCAGTGCCGTGACCACCGTCAGCAGCACGGCAACGAGGAGCACCACGATTCCGGTCATGCAGCGAGTTTACGTCGCGCTGCCGAGCCGCAGCGCCCTGATCAGACCCCGGACATGCCGATCAGCTGGCCGCCGACGTAGACCAGTGGCGCTGCCAGGGCGACCGACATCGCGCCCGGGAACCCCCACCCGGCAGCGGCATGCCTGCGTCCGCGCGACCAGGCCCGGCCCAGGACCTGGCCCAGCACTGCGAACAGGGCGGCGGCCGAGCCGATCGCGACACCGAACAGCCAGGTCATGGGCGAGTCGACTGATGCCGCAACTGCAGCACCTCCCAACGCGCCTGTGAGGATGGCCAGCGATGCGGCAACGAACCGGTCGATCGGGACCAACCATCCGAGCAGACCAGCGGCCACTCCTGCCGACCCGATCGCGACCACCTCGGCTCCGCCGAGCGACTGCGCCGCGCCAATCCAGCCGGTCGCCAGCGCCGCGAAGACTCCCAGCGTCACGGCGTACGTCGTCGAGGGGACCAGGTCGGACCGCCCGTCGGTGCGCAGCATCTGCGCCATCAAAGCGACGAAGACCGCCACCGCGATGGCAGGCATGATGCCCGCCAGCATTCCGTGGTCGGTCGCCCCGACCACGTCCGGCGACGATCCGGTGGCTCCGTCGAGCAGCCCAGGAAAGAGAGTGATCAGCGTGGCTACGACGCCAGCAACCAGCGCGGCGACGAAATGCGGCGACGGGATCGCGCGACCAGCAGGGTCGATCGCACTCGGCGCCAGGGCGATGAGCACCTGCACGACCAGCACCGCGGCCGCGACGAGCTCCGGCCCGGCGTACGCGGTGAGGGTGATCACGCCCACCAGCGCAAGCGACATCAGGGTCGATCCAAGGCGTGGCACTCCGGCATGATGCCAGTTACCGGCGCGAGTTTCAGTCGACGCGGCCACTCAGCCGCCTGCGAAAGGAGGCAGGAACTCCACGGTGTCGCCGGCGTTCAGCGCCACCGAAGCATGATCGCGCGCGCCGACAGGGGTCTCGCCCACCAAGATCGAGCACGTCGAGATCACGTCGTCGAAACGGTCGCGATCGCGGTGGCGCTGGCTGATCTCGTCGATCAGCGCCGCCAGCGATCCGGGCGGAACCTGCTCTGCCGCGACACCTGCCGCGGAGCGCGCGGACGCCCAGTAGTGCACTGTGACGCTGTTCTCATTCACGTCGCCTCCGGCCAATTGATCAGACACATGTCGTATTGTTGTCCATGCGAACGCGTCACGGTGATCCACCGCGACCCTTTCGCGCAGACCGACCCGGCTAGCCACGCGGCAGGAGGAGGACGCATGTCCCACCTGCTCCTGCTCACCAAGAGCACGCAGTCCTCGGTCGAGGTGCTGCCGGCCCTGGCCCTCCTCCCCCACCACGTCAAGATCCTTCCCGCCGAGGCAAGCGCCCTGATCGATGCCCCGCCGTGCGACGCCGTACTGGTCGACGGTCGGCTCGATCTGGCCCAGGTCCGCAGCCTGACCAGGGTCATCCGCACCACCGGCGTCGAGTGCCCGCTGATCCTGATTCTGACCGAAGGTGGGCTCGCCGTCGCGGCCGCCGACTGGGGCATGGACGACGTGATCCTGACGACCGCGGGTCCGGCCGAGCTCGAAGCCAGGCTCCGACTCGGCAGCGGCCGGCTCGCCGCCCGCAAGGACGGCGACCGCCAGAGCCATGTGATCTCGTCCAGCGGACTCGTGGTGGACGACGTGACGTACACGGCCAAGCTGGAGAACCGGACGCTCGACCTCACGTTCAAGGAGTTCGAGCTCCTGAAGTTCCTCGCCCAGCACCCCGGCCGGGTGTTCACCCGCCAGCAGCTCCTGCAGGAGGTGTGGGGCTACGACTACTTCGGTGGCACCCGCACGGTCGATGTTCACGTCCGGCGCCTGCGCGCCAAGCTCGGCACCGACAACGAGACTCTCATCGGCACCGTCCGCAACGTTGGCTACCGCTTCGTCGCCACCAAGTCCGAGGCTGCACGCGACACCGCCGACGCAAAGGCCTAGGTTCGAGGCCTGATGGCCCATCTCACTGCGCACGGTCTGCTCGAGCTCGTCCTGGATGAAGGATCCTTCGTCTCGTGGGACGAGCCAATTGACCATTCCGGGCTCGATCCGACGTATCAGCAGGAGCTCGCGGCAGCAGCAGAACGCGCCGGAACAGACGAGTCGGTGCTCACCGGCCGCGGACTCATGCGGGGGCGACCCGTGGCTGTCGTGGTCAACGAGTTTCGTTTCCTCGCTGGATCGATCGGTCGCGCTTCGGCGCTACGCATCACGTCGGCGGTTCGCCGGGCCACTGCGGAAGGCATCCCGGTGCTGGCCACTACCGCGTCCGGCGGTACCCGGATGCAGGAGGGGACACCGGCGTTCATCCACATGATCGACATCACCCGCGCGATCATGGACCACCGCGCGGCCGGCCTCCCCTACCTGATTTACCTGCGGCATCCCACGACCGGGGGAGTCTTCGCCTCGTGGGGATCGCTCGCCCACATCACGATTGCAGAGCCTGGGGCCCTCATCGGCTTCCTCGGACCCAAGGTCTACGAGCTGTTGGAGGGCAAACCCTTCCCGCCCAACATCCAGACAGCCGAGAATCTTGCCGACCGTGGGATCATCGACGCCGTCGTGCTCCCCGACGAGCTGCCGCTCCTGGTCGATCGTGCCCTGGGCCTGCTGGTCGATGCCCCGACCCCACAGACCCGCGAGCTGCGAACCGGCACGGTCCGGCGCGAGCGATCCGCGTGGGAGTCGATTCAGATCACCCGAGAGCGCCAGCGCGCCGGCGTGCGCGAAGTGCTGCGCTACGGCAGCGACGCGACCGTGCGGCTGCAGGGCACCGAGAAGGGTGAGCGCGACAGCGCGATGATCGTGGCTTTCGCACGGATGGATGGACAGCCCTGCGTAGTCATCGGACAGGACCGGACGACTCAGACCCGCTTCAAGCCCATGGGGCCTGCCGCCCTGCGAGAGGCGCGCCGTGGCATGCGGCTGGCCAACGAGCTACGTCTCCCGCTGGTGTCGTTCATCGACACCCCCGGCGCAGAGCTGTCGCCCCACGCCGAGCAGGGCGCGATTGCGGGAGAGATCGCCCGGTGCATCAGCTGGATGTCCACGATGCGAGTGCCGACCGTGTCGGTGCTGCTGGGTCAAGGGTGCGGGGGCGGCGCTCTCGCGCTTCTCCCGGCGGATGTCGTGATCGCGGCCGAGAACGCCTGGCTGTCGCCACTGCCGCCCGAGGGCGCCAGCGCGATCGTGCACGGCGATCTCGACCACGCCGCGCAGATGGCCGAGGCGCAGCGCGTCGGAGCGATCGACCTGCTCGAGAACGGCACCGTCCAGCACATCGTGCCCGAGCCCACGGGCGACACCCCCGAAGGACTGGCGCGGGCCATCGCCGCCGAGGTCGGTGCCCAGCTCGTGGCGCTGCGGAACCGATGAGTCTGCTCGACCTGGCCGAGCGCGCCGAGTCGGCCGATGGTGTCGCGCCCTTCAACGAGGCCAGCATCTTCGCGCTCCGCGAAGGGGCACGGGCCCGCGTCATCGTGCAGCAATCTGAACCGGACGGCAGGATCGCCGCCGCCGCGTACGCCGTGGGTGATGCGCCGGTCGAGGTGGTGGTCGATCCCGATCGGCGCCGCGCGGGTCGGGGACGACGCATTCTCGACGAGCTCCTGGCCGACGGCGAGGAGCAATTCTGGGC
>NZ_JBAVDI010000007.1:0-9931 GCF_049587115.1 Aeromicrobium sp. | reverse complement strand
AACCCAGGGCGACGGGCGCGAACATCGAAGCTGTGAACGTCACTTGCACCACCTCCCTGTTGACTCTAGCCCGCGGTCAGCGGTTCGGGATGCCGTGAAGTGATCGCGAGCAGCGTGTCGTTGCCACTGGCACCACCGTGCGAGAGCCAAGCCGGCCGGACACCAGCTCCCGATCTTGGCCGTCCAGCGCACGTGTGACGTGCGTCATAAGCAAGGAGTGGAATGAACCGAACAACGTTCAAGGCCGTAGTCGCTGGACTGTCCGCGGCAGGCTTGATTCTCGTCCCAGGTCTGGCATCCGGGCACCCCGGTCATGACGTCACCGCCGATGGTGGTGTGCACGCTGACGCCAAGGCGCGCAATTCCCATCAGCACGGCGAGACGAGTGGACATCTACCAGCCAGCAGCACCCCCAACATCGATCTGGTCAGCAAGCTGAAGCTGAAGAATGTGGTCCCCGAGAAGATTGCCGACGTCGGCGTTCTCGGCGATTACGCCTACCTCGCGGCCTGGGGCGTCGTCACGTGCAAGTACAACGGGGTTCATGTCGTGAACATCGCCGACGTGAACAACCCCAAGGAGGTCGCGTTCATCGGAGCCAAGCAGGGCAGCTACCCCGGCGAGGGCATCCAGGCCATCCACATCGACACTCCCAAGTTCGACGGGGACATCGTTGTGAGCAACAACGAGAAATGCAATGACAAGGCCGGCTTCGGCGGTATGAACATCTACGACGTCACCAAGCCTGAGCACCCCACGCCGCTGGCCGCGGGCTTTGGCGACAAGACCGTCAACGGACAAGGCAAGAAGGACGCCAACGAGATTCACAGCGTCTACGCCTGGGACGCCGGCGACGAGGCTTACGCCGTGATGGTCGACAACGAAGAAGGCAAAGATGTTGACATCGTTGACATCACCGATCCGAAGAAGCCCAAGCTCATCGCGGAATACGACCTCGACGAGACATTCCCCCAGATTCTGCAGGCCGCACCGGACAACCTGAAGGAGGTCTTCCTGCACGACATGGTGGTCAAGAAGATCGATGGGCGCCAGGTCATGCTCCTGTCGTACTGGGACGCCGGCTACGTGAAGGTCGACATGACCGATCCGTTGGCACCGGTCTACCTCGGGGACACCGACTTCACCAACCCGGACCCCGAGGCCGCCGAAAGTGGTCTGACAGTCCCACCCGAGGGCAATGGTCACCAGGCCGAGTTCACGAAGGACAACCGCTACGTCGTCGGGTCGGACGAGGACTTCGGTCCCTTCGCGCTCACAGCCAAGGACTCCAACGGTCGGGCCATTGATGCCAGTCAGGGCAGCGACACCAAGCAGTTGGCAGAGGGCGAAACGATCACCGGTGTTCCGGTGTTCTTCGGCCGGGGCTGCAACGCCGACGCCACCGCGGGTCCGGGGAACGGATCACAGATCGCGGTTGTCGAGCGGGGGGAGTGCGCGTTCACTGAGAAGGTTTCCAACGTGATCAAAGCCGGAGGCTACTCCGCCGTTCTGATCTTCAACCGGACCGGCTCCGATGCGTGTGAGGGATCGCTCGGCATGAGTGTCGCTGGCGACATCCCGACCTTCGGTGTGGCGCCGCGCTCGCAGGGGTTCGCCCTCTTCGGTGCGACCTACGACGAGACGGCATGCGTGGCCGGTGACGGGACCCAGCGGGCCCCCATTGCCCTCGGCGCCAAAGGGGGAGCGCTCACGTTCACGTCGTACTTCGACGGCTGGGGATACGTCCACCTGTTCGAAAACTCGAACGGCAAGATGACCGAGCTCGACACGTACGCGATCCCGGAGGCGCACGATCCGGCTTATGCGAGCGGTTTCGGTGACCTGTCGGTGCATGAGGTCGCGACCTCACAGACCGTGGCGGAGCGGCTCTACTTCTCCTACTACGCGGGCGGGTTCCGGGTTGCAGAGATAGAGAACGACAAGATTGTGGAGAAGGGCCACTACATCGCGCCTGATGGCAACAACTTCTGGGGCGTGCAAGTGTTCAACAAGGGTGGACAGGAGTACGTCGCAGCCTCTGATCGCGACAACGGTCTGTGGATCTTCAAGTACACGCCGTGACCTGAGGCACGTTGCACTGCCTTCAGCGGGGGCCCGGACCGAGCTGGTCCGGGCCCTCGCTGTCTCGGCCGTGTCCGCGTTACCGCGCGGATGTGGGGCAGTCAGCGTAGGTTCCTAACCGTTGCCAGCTAGATCACACACGGAGGAGGTTGCCGGTGTCGTCGTTGCTCTACGTGCTCGCTGCGTCGGTCGCCGCGGTGGTGGGCCTTCGGGTGCTGGCGCGCTGGACCGCGGTGCTGGCAACCCCTTTCGAGGTGGAGCCGTGGCTGTCCGGTCATCCGCCGACGGAACACGCCTTGTCGCGGTTCCACGCTCGGTGGTACACGGCCAGCGTCGTGTTCCTCGCCTTCGACATCGAGATGTTGTTCATGTACCCGTGGGCGATCGTCGTGGGCGATCTCGGGCCTGGGGCTGTGATCGAGATGTTCGGCTTCTTGTCGTTGTTGTTGCTGGCAGTGGGTTGGGCCCGTCGCGAGGGGGCGTTCCGGTGGGTGTGATCGACATGTTGACCAAAGGTGCAAGCAAGCGCGCGCACGTCCTCGTCGCGGAGGCCCCGGGGGCGTTCCGAGAGCGGGTGGCCCTCGAGTGCGCCGTCAACCGCATGGGCTGGTGCCTGGCCGAGTCCGTGGCGGACGCTGACGTCCTGGCTGTGGTTGGCGATCCCGGTGAGGCGTTTGCGGCCAAGGTCGAGCACACGTGGGCGCAGATGTCAGAGCCACGGGAGCGGATCCACGTACGCACAGCGAACGAGGCGGAGCTGCTTCTGGGCGAGGCTCGCGAGCAGCTTCGCGAGCCCGCGGCACACCTCACCGGTCGGGCGATCCGCCGCGGCTTCACGCCCTCCGCCTCGGACATGGCGAACGAGCACGAAGACCAGCACGGCGGTGGCGCGCAGGAGCACTCCGCGATGATGCCGGACGGTATCCCGCTGGCTGAAGGTGCCGAAGATCGCGACGGTCTCGAGATGGACGAGCTCTGCCTGCCGCTGGGCCCGGTGCTTGCGCACTGGCCTGCCGGTGTGGTGCTGCGCGTCACTCTGCACGGTGATGTCGTGGTCGACGCCACCGTCGAGCAGCTCGCGATGGCGAGAGCTCGGCAGCCGGACGACGCCATTGAGCGGGCAGCGCGCCTGCTTGACGCGGCCGGCTCGGTGCTGGCCCTCGTCGGCCTGCCGGCCGAGCACGCCCGAGCGCACCGCCTTCGCGACAGCTGCCTCGCCGGCGGGCTGCTCGGAGGGCACGAGGTGGCTGCGTTCGGCGATCGGATCGGGCGTCTACGGTCGCTGCGGTGGGTCCTGGGTGGGCTCGCAGTTGAGGACCGCAACGGTGGTCCCAAGCAGCTGCACGACCTACTCACGGGCCTGATTGATCGCGCGCGAGTCGAGCTCGATCAGGACGCGACCTCACACGTGGCACGCAGTGTCGAGGCCATTCCCGCGCTCGTTCGGGGGATGGAACTGGCCGCGGTCAGGCTGTGGCTGGCGGCGCTGATGCCAGACCTGGCCATGCACGAGCTCTCGGAGACCGCGCATGACTGACTCGCTGTCCATGTTCTACGCGTTGCCGGTGCTGGTGGGCCTCGCGGCGGTCGCGATGTGCGTGGCTGGGCTTTCCGCCGGGCTCGAGGCCCGTGATGCTGGCCGGCCGCTCCGGTCGGGACTCACAGTGCCGCTGCACGAGACGGCACGCCTGCTGCGCCAGCGCCCGCGCCGCACCGTCTCGGCCGATCGGCTGCTGTGGCGGTCAGCCTCGTCGGCTGTGATTCCGCTGGCCGTCCTGATCGTCGCCTTCGTGCCGGTGGGTGCCCATGCGCTGGTGAGCCACCCGCTGGGGCTGGTGTGGGTCAACGCGTTCGACGTGATGGCGTGGGCGGTGATGTGGCTGCTCGGCTGGGGACCGAACTCGATCACGGGCCTGGTGGGCGGCTACCGGTTCCTGGCTCTCGCGTTGGGTTATGAGCTTCCGTTGATGTTCGCACTCACCGCACCGGCCATCGCGGCCGGCAGCCTGGACCTGGCCGAGATCGCTGCAGCCCAGGATGGCTTGTGGTTCGCGGTGTGGGCGCCGGTGGCGTTCGTGGCGTACTGCTGGGGGGTGCTGGGCTTCTCGATGCGGCCACCGATGGAGCCGGGTGCCGGCACGGATCTCAACGGCGGGATTCTCGCGGAGCTGGCCGGCGTGGATCGCCTGCTCGTGATGGTGGGCCGTCATGCCCTGCTGATCGCGGGTTCTGCCGTGGCAGTGCCGCTGTTCCTGGGCGGGGGCGCCGGGCCAGTGCTCGCCGGCTGGGCCTGGGTGTTGGTCAAGACTCTCGGTGTTGCCGTCCTGCTGGTGCTCGTCGGTCGTCGCCTGCCCACCCTGCGACCGGACAAGCTCCTCGAGCTCGGTTGGGTGGTGGTGCTGCCTCTCGTGGTCGCACAGGATCTGATCGTCTCTGTCATTGCCATCAACTGAGTCCGACCGCCGAAAGGAGATTCGATGAACGCCATTCTCGTGGACGTCGGGTTCTGGCTGTGCGCCGTGGTGTCGGTGACGGCCGGTGCGCTGGTTTTCTACGTCGACTCCATGGCCCGGGCGACCTACGCGCTGGCGGTGTCCTTCGTCGCTGTCGGGCTGACGCTGCTGTTGATGGGGCAGGCCTACATGGGCGTGATCGTCATCTTGATGATGGTCATGGAGATGGCCGTGATGGCGGTCTACATGGTCATGTTCATGGGGATGAACCCGGCACTGATGCCGATGAGCATGGTCCACTCGCACCGCGCGTCGATCGCGGCAGGCATCGCGACGTTCCTGGTCCTGGGCGCCGGTGCTGTGCTCGTGCCGTGGCCGACCCGGCGCAGTGCACCCTCGGGCGATGTCACGACGGCGCTGGGGGAGGCGATCATGGAGTCGCACATGCTCGTGATGATCGCCATGGGACCGGTCATGGTCGCCACGATCGTGGCGGGCGTCGTCCTGTCGTCGCATCGCAGCCGTTACGACCGGCTCGGTGACGACCTCGACCGCCGGCCCGCCGACGAGCCGCAGCCGGGGGGTGGCGGTCGATGACACTGGAAACCGTGCTGCTCGTGGCCGCCGCCCTGTTCGCGATCGGGGTGTATGGCGCGTTCTCCCAGCAGGTCGTCGTGATGGTGATGATGGGCCTGGAACTGATGATCAACGGCGTCATCCTGGCCGCGGGCGGCTTGTGGTGGTTCTTGGCGCCGGATCCTTCCGGGCAGGTGTTGCTGCTCGTGGTGATCGCGGCCATGACCGTGGAGATGGCGATGGGATTTGCCGTAGCCACCCTCCTGCACCGGCAGGCCGGGCACGACATGACCGACATGGCCGCGGAGCTGCACGACTGATGCTCGATCTCACGCTCGTTGCTCTCGTGCTGGTACCGGCGGTCCTCGGTGCGTTGCTCCTGGTGGTCGGTCCAGCCGCTGACCGGCTTTCCGCTGTGGCGGGAGTCAGCTCCTCCGCGTTGGTGGCGATCGCATCGTTCGCGGTCTCATTCCCCGCAACATCGAGACCCTCGGTGGCCAGGCCGTTCATGGCGGGAGCAGAGCTGGGACTCGGCGTGGATGGTCTGGCAGCGATGGTGCTGCCGGCGGTGGCGGTCGTCTCGACCCTGGTGCTGCTGGCCTCGACCGGGACCCCTGAGCTGCGCACGGCTCGGTTCCACGGGCTGATGCTCCTGTTCGTGGCTGCCGCCTTGATGACGGTGTTGGCCACTTCGCTACCCACCCTGCTGATGTCGTGGGAGGTGATGGGAGCGACGTCGTTCGCGCTGATCGGCTATCACTGGCGCGACTCCCAGACCGTCAGCGCGGGCACCACGGCGTTCCTGACCACTCGGACCGCGGACCTCGGCCTGTACGTTGCAGGCGGTGCCGTGCTGGCCGGGGGAGCAGGGCTCGGGTTGGCTGCCCTCCCGGATGCCTCTGACGGGTGGCGTGACGTCGCGGCGGCTGGGCTCGTGGTGGCCGGGCTGGGTAAAGCAGCCCAGCTGCCGTTCTCGTTCTGGCTCTCACGCGCCATGCACGGTCCCAGTCCGGTCAGCGCGCTCCTGCACTCGGCAGCGATGGTCGCGATGGGTGGCTATCTGCTTTTGCGGGTCGCACCGACGCTGGCGGCGACCGGCTGGGCCGATGACGCCGCAGCGTGGGCGGGCGTCAGCACTGCGATCCTGCTCGGACTGGTGGCGCTCGCGCAGAGTGACCTGAAGCAGCTCTTGGCCGCCTCAACCGCGGCCCAGCTCGGCTTCGTGGTGCTGGCGGCAGGCGTCGGTGCGACCTCGGGTGGTGCCACCCATCTGGTGGCGCACGCGGCGGTCAAGGCCGGGCTTTTCCTCGCCGCTGGGATCTGGCTGCAGGCCCTCGGCACCAAGAGGCTGGCTTCCCTCACCGGAGCAGCCCGGCTCTGGCCCGTTGTCGGCGCGTGTGCTGCGGCGGGGCTGCTCTCCCTGGCGGGGCTGGCGCCACTGGCTCTGTGGGCGACCAAGGACGCGGTGCTGGCTGCCGCGGCCGAGCGCTCGCCCGCTCTCTACGCGGCCGGGCTGCTCGGAGCGGCACTATCGGCTGCATACGCCACCAAGGCGTTGGTCGTGCTGACCCGCCGCGTCCCCGACCATGCGGAATCGCGGTGGGACGACGAACACGACGGCACCCGGCAGGTGCCCACGAACGCCTGGCTGCCGCTGATCCCGTTGGCGGCGGGAGCGCTCACGCTGGGTGTGCTCGCGCTTCCGCCACTGTTCGCCGCGGTGCACGATCTGGTGGGCGGGTCTGCTCCGGAGCCCGGTGCGGTCGAGCTGCTGGCCTCGGCGCTGGTCGCGGTTGTGGTGGTTGCCGCAACCGTGGCACTGATGCGGGACGCACGGGCCAACCGGCCCGCGTGGCCACGGGCAATCACGGACTGGTTGTTCCTCGAGCAGCTCACACACCGGGCCGTGGTCCGGCCGGTCGAGGTGCTGTCGCACCAATTGGCCCACCTTGACGACGCACTGCTGGACCGCGGCGTCGAGACGACCGCGTCCAGCACGACGCGGTTGGCTCGTGTCGCAGCCCTCGCCGACGACGGCATCATCGACGGCGGCGTCACCGCGATCGTGTCGGGCGTGCGACGCCTTGGCGGTCTGGTCCGGAAGCCGCAGACCGGGCAGCTTCACCACTACTACCTCCAAGCGATGGCCGTGCTGGCCGTTGTCCTCGTCGTCCTCGTCCTCGTGAGGTGAATGTGCTCTCAATCCTGGTGTTCCTCCCGCTCGCAGCAGCCGCTGCACTGCTGATCCCGGCGGTCGGTGACCGAGCAGCCCGCGGCGCGTTCGTCGCCGTCACGGTGGGCGAGGTCGCACTCGCCGCTCTGGCCTGGGCGAAGTACGACAGCCCGGCGGCGGGGGAGCTGGCGTTGCAGGAGCAGGCCAGGTGGATACCGGGCGTCGGAGCGAGCTATCACGTCGGAGTTGACGGGCTGTCCCTGCCGCTGGTGGCGATGACCACGCTGGTCTTCCTGGCGTGCGCGGTCTTCGCGCTCCGCGAACAGCGAAGGGCCCGGCTGCAGGCGGCGTTGTTCCTCTTCCTCGAGTCGGTGAGTCTTGGCCTCTTCGTCTCCGCGGACCTGATCTTGTTCTTCGTCTTCTTCGATCTCTCGATCGTGGCGATGTACTTCTCGATCAGCGGTTGGGGACATGGCAATGCCTCCCGGTCGGCCCTGAAGTTCTTCCTCTACACCTTCCTCGGCTCCCTGGCACTGTTGCTGGGGTTCGTGGGCCTGTACGCCGCCTCCGACCCGCACACCTTCGACATGGTTGAGCTCGCTGCCCATCCGCCGCTGCAGGGCCACGGACTTGCCGGTGGTCTGGTCCTGGCGGCATTGCTGCTCGGGCTGGCCGTGAAGACGCCGACCTTCCCGTTCCACACGTGGCTTCCCCCAGCGCACAGTGACGCCCCCGCAATCGGCTCTGCCGTCCTGGCCGGCGTGCTGCTGAAGATGGGGACCTACGGGTTCGTCAGAATCGCGATGCCGATGCTGCCGGACGCCTGGCGCGACTGGGCTTGGGTCGTGATCGCGGTCGGGATCATCTCCGTGCTCTGGGGAGCCCTTGTGGCCTTCGCGCAAACTGACCTGAAACGCATGATCGCCTACACGTCGGTCAACCACATGGGATACGTGGTCCTCGCCGTTGGTGCCGCCGGGGTGCTCGCAGACGGCAGCGACGAGGCTCGCAGCGTGGCGGTGTCCGGCGCGGTCACGCAGATGGTCAGTCACGGACTGCTCACCGCAGCGCTGTTCCTTCTCGCCGGAACCATGTTCGAGCGCACCGGCACGTACGACCTCGACGCATACGGAGGGCTTGCCGCGAACGCCCCGCGCTATGCCGCGCTCTTCACCGTGGCGGCGTTCGGGTCGCTGGGGCTGCCGGCCTTGTCCGGTTTCATCGCGGAGTTCCAGATCTTCGCCGGCAGCATCGCCGTCGTGCCTGTCTCCGCGATAGCTGTGCTCGGCATCCTCATCACTGCGGCCTTGTTCCTGCGTGCGCTGCAGCAGGTGTTCTCTGGTCCGATCGCAGGTCTATCGGTGGAGTTCGCCGACGTCAGGACTCGGGAGTGGGCTCCGGTTGTCATGCTGCTCGGGGTCTCGGTGTTCATCGGTGTGTTGCCGCGCACCCTGCTGGACGTGATCGAGCCCGGTGCAGCCGTTCTCGTCCACCTCGTGGGGCGGTGAGTCCACATGATGGGTGCTGACCTGCTGTCCGTGCTGCCTGAGGCGCTGCTGTTCCTCGGTGGGATGGTGACGCTCGTCGGGGGGTCCTTCACCCCACGGAGGCTGCAGCGGCGGATGGGTCTGGTGGCAGCCGGCGCTACGACGGCCAGCCTCGCCGCGGGCCTCGTGGCGTGGGCTGGCGACCCTCGGACCGCCTTCTCCGGCACCTTCGTCGTCGACGACGCGACCGCGGCGGCTCGGGTGGCGGTGACCGTGTCGCTGCTCCTGATTCTGTTGATCGCGGCGGGGGAGGCGCGTGGGGAATCCCGAGAGAGTGAGATCTACAGCCTGCTGCTGTTCGGGGGAGCCGGGGCGCTGTTACTCGCTGGCTCCGCCGACCTTGCCCTGCTGGTCGTGGCGTTCCTGCTGTCGAGCATTCCGCTCTACGGCCTGGTCGGGATCATGGCCCGGCCGGACTCGCCCGAAGCTGCGCTGAAGACCTACCTGTTCGGTGCCTTGTTCGGCATCCTGCTGATGCTGGGTGCCGTCCTGCTCTATGGACTGGCCGGTCGCGCCGGCTACTCGACCGTGGGAGCCGAGCTGGCCGCAGCGCCAGTCGCGGCGGTGAGTGCCGGTGGCCTCTTGGTGCTGGTGGGCCTGCTGTTCAAGGTCGGCGCTGTTCCAGGCCATTTCTGGGTGCCCGATGCCACCCAGGGGGCATCGGTGACAGCGGCGGCGTTTCTCACCACGGTCCCCAAGATCGGGGGACTCGTTGCGATCACCCGCGTGGTGGACGTGTTGCCGGGAGAGGTGCGCTGGGCCTCGGTCCTGGGAGTTCTCGCAGTGGCCAGCATGACAGTCGGCAACCTCGCGGCCCTGGCACAGAGCGACGTGCGCCGCCTTCTGGGCTGGTCGACAGTCAGTCAGGTCGGCTACCTCCTCGCAGCCGCGGCGGTGACCACCCTCACGGACCTGGGACAGCCGGCGCTGTTGTTCTTTCTGGCCGGCTACGCTCTCACGAACCTGGCAGCCTTTGCGGTCGCCGCCGCAGAGCCGGACCGCCGCTCCGTCGATCAGTGGGCGGGTTTCGCCGCGACCAACCCGGTTCTCACCGCAGCCCTGGTCGTGGCCCTGCTCGGACTTGTCGGGACGCCGCCGAC
>NZ_JBAVDI010000006.1:0-24899 GCF_049587115.1 Aeromicrobium sp. | reverse complement strand
CGTCGATCAGTGGGCGGGTTTCGCCGCGACCAACCCGGTTCTCACCGCAGCCCTGGTCGTGGCCCTGCTCGGACTTGTCGGGACGCCGCCGACCGCTGTGTTCGTCGGCAAGCTCACCACGATGGGGGCGACATGGGACGCAGGCCTGGCTTGGCTGGCGGTCGCGATCGCCCTCAACACCGTGATCAGCCTGTTCTACTACCTACGTTGGATCCGGGCAGCTCTACGCCCAGCCGCTCGGCCCGGCCAGAGAGCACCCACCGGAGCCGGAGGACGAGGCGCTCGCACCGCTGCGATACTCGCCGCGGCGGCCACGATCGTGATGGGGCTGGCGGCGGGGCCGCTCTGGATCATCCTCGACTGACCCGAAAGCCGCGCTGACCGACGACCTTGAAATCGTCAGGTTCGGGGGGTCAGCACGATCGTCAGCCCGGCTTCGTTCCTACGATGCAGCGGGCAACGCCGGGCACTCGGACCTTGCCGCCTTCTTCGTGCGCGCGCACCCCAGCGATGACCCCGGCCCTGATTCGCTCCCGGGTTGGCCGGTCAACCTGCTCGAGGGCAACGACTGCTGACGACACGTGCTCGCTGACGACCTCCCAGTACTGCTCGGCCGAGTCTGTCGTCAGCACGACATCGACCTCCCAGTCGGTCACATCGCACAGGCCCGCAGCTTCGTACAACGCACTGACAGAGCCCGCCGCCGCGCACCGATACATGCTGGGTCCGTCGGGGTCGGGAGGCGGCAACGCCGTCTCCGCAGCGATCGCCTGCATGGGGATGGTCGTCCAGGGGTTCGCCTCTGGCCGTATCCACACCGAGGAGCAGACCCGCCCGCCCGGCTTGAGCACGCGCGCGAACTCGGACGTGGCCTTGGCCATGTCAGGAAAGAACATGTAGCCAAAACGGACGGAGACGCTGTCGAAGGTGGCGTCGTCGAATGGCAGATCGTCGGCGCTGCAAACCTTGGTCCGGATGTTGGTGATGCCCTGCCGATCAGCTCTTTGTTGCGCGATGTCCAGCATCTCGGGTGCCAGGTCTGTCAGTACGACTCGACCCGCGGGAGCGAGCTGGGCCACGCTCAGACCTGGCTCGCCCGAGCCGGAGGCGATATCCAGGTGCTGCTGATCGTCCCTGATGTCGAGGCTGTCGATGATCGCGTCGCCGACGGGCCCCAGCTGATCACTGATGACCTGGTCCCACTTGGCCCATCCGGTGGAGCACATGGCCCACGTCGCCCGCTGGGCGTCCTCAATCTCCTCGAAACTCGGCATCGGCTGTCCCGTCGCTCCTACGCACCTCGTGGACGAGGCGGAAATCGTGCGGATCCAGTATGTCAGTGTTTCGCGTCGTGAGGCACTCCCGTGAGGCGTACCTCGCGGTGGCGAAGATTCTGACATCGGAGGTCTGAGCTGGTGACCCTTGGCCAGGTCCTCGCGGACCTTGGACCCTGTCGATGCCGCTGCTGGACTCGGATGGTGGAAGTCACGGCCGGGGGGACGCTCCGGCCGAAGTCGAAGGGAATCGCCATGAAGGCACTCGTGTATCGCGGCCCGGGCCAGAAGGCCTGGGAGGACGTCCCCGACGCGACGATCCTGCATTCGACCGACGCTGTGGTGCGCGTCGACACAACGACCATCTGCGGGACGGACCTGCACATTCTCAAAGGCGATGTGCCGGCGGTGACCGAGGGACGGATCCTCGGTCACGAGGGCGTCGGAACCATCGTCGAGGTCGGCTCGGCCGTCTCTGCCTTCGAGGTCGGTGACCGCGTGATCATCTCGTGCGTCAGCGCCTGCGGGTCGTGCTCGTACTGCCATCAGGGTCTGTACGCCCACTGCCTGGCCGAGGAGGGCGCTCCCGGTATCGGCTGGATCCTGGGGCATCTGATCGATGGCACGCAGGCCGAGCTGGTGCGTATCCCGTTTGCGGACAACTCTCTGTACGCCGTGCCTGAAGGTGTCTCGACAAAGCCGCGGTGATGCTGTCAGACATCCTCCCGACCGGGTTCGAGATCGGAGTGCGGTATGGGAAGGTCGAGCCCGGTGACGTCGTTGCCGTCGTCGGCGCCGGACCTGTCGGACTGTCGGCGATGATGACCGCCGGCCTGTACGGAGCGTCGCGCGTCATTGCGCTCGATGTTGACTCCAACCGGCTGGATCAGGCAATGGGATTTGGTGCGACCGATTCGGTCAACAGCGGCGACAGCGATTGGGCCGAGCAGGTCAAGGCGAAGACGGACGGTCTCGGCGTCGACGTTGCGATCGAGGCCGTGGGTCTCCCGGCCACCTTCGAGGCCTGCACCCAGATCGTGCGGCCCGGGGGATCGGTGGCGAACGTCGGTGTGCACGGCGCCTCCGTCGAGCTGCGTCTACAGGACCTGTGGATCAAGGACATCGCGATCACGATGGGCCTGGTCAGCGCTTCCACCACACCGATGCTGCTCAAGCTGGTGACGCAGCACAAGCTGGACGTCGAAAAGTTTGCCACTCATCGCTTTGATTTCGACGGGTTCCTGGAAGCGTATGAAACTTTCGAAGCTGCAGCCGAAACCAAGGCGCTCAAGGTGACGATTCACCGTTGATTGTTCCCAGGAGAGTGGACAGTCGTCCGCGGAAGCACGGGCGGCTGGCCACGAGGTCGCTGAGGAGAAGCGGTTGTAGAAGTCACCTTGATCTTCGGGTCAGCTCAGCTGATCCAGCCCGATGGCGAGGACGAGTCCGAGGGCGGTGGCGATGCCCGTTGCGTACCTGTCCTCCTTGAATGCCTTCGGGAACACTTCGGTGGCTAGAGAAGCAGCCACCGCGCCACCGGCAAAGCATCGAATCAATCCCAGGGCCGCGTCGGGAACCCCGGCGAACAGCAGGTTTCCGGCGATCGCCGCGGCAGAAAGCAGCGCGGCGGTGGCAGTCCACAGGCCGAGGACCTTGGGCTTCGAGTGGCCGGTCGCCATCTGCTGGGCGCCCCCCGCCGCCTCCGGGAGGTTGGACAAGAAGATCGATCCGGACAGGGAGGCCACCTGGAGCGGCCCCGCGCCGATGAGAGCGACTCCCAGGGCGAGGTTCTCCGGGATGCCGTCGAGGGTGATGGCGGCGAGCAGCCCGCCGCCGCTCTCGGAGCCGAATTTACGCTTGACCTGTCGGTCGAGCGCTGAGAATACGGCAGCACCGGTGAGCACGCTGGCGCCGACTGCCCACAGTGGTGCGACCTCGGTGGCGGGATCGATCAATTCCAGGACAGCGGACACCATCAAGGCCCCGCCGGCAAGCGCGACGATAAAACCCTCGAGCTCGGGAGGCAGGCTCCCGTAGACACCCCATGCAGCGCCCGCGACAAGCGCGGCTGAGACGACGACGACCACCACAACGGTCAGAAACATCGACACTCTCCTCCGGTCAATCGCTCAGGACGAACCATCGCCAGAAGGCGGGAAGCCGCTGAGCCTTGGCTGCGCTGAAGTCGGGCACCGCCCGCTGGTCGGCGGCTTGCGACGTGGTCACCTTTCCGTTCTTGTCGATGTCATCCAGCAACCACTCCATCTCCTTGATCTCCTTGACCTGGGTCTGACTGATGCCGTCGGCGAGCTCTCGGACCCGCACATCATCGAAGTCAGCCCGGTCGCTGGTCAGGATGGCGATGGAGTGGTGCGGAATCATGGCCTTCATGTACGCCTGATCGCCGACCAGGACCTGAGACTGGGAGAGCCAGAACGCAGTGCCGCCCACGGCCAGGGCGGCCCCCAGGATCGCCACATTGACCCGCGTGTTGGGGTACATCCGTCCCCACATGAAACTGAGCATGACCACGGTCATTGCCGAGCCCATCAGGATCGCCATGTAGCCGCGTTCCTCACTCCATTGCGCGTGCTGGATGGCGAACAAGTTGGTGTAGGTCAAGGCGTACATCACCAGAGTCGAGACGACGATCATCGCTCCAAATCGGAGGTAGACCCCCTTATCGCTGTTGTTGCCCTGCTCATGGTGATCACGTGGCGGGGTTCCTTCGGGGTCGTGCGCAGAGGCGTGCTGGCTGGTCATCGGGGTTGATCCTTTCTCATAACCAAACTCACGTGAAGGAGACCGAAGCACGGCGATGTCATCGTTGGACGTGCGTGACGGGCGGCCCCGGCTCGACTGAGCAATACCCAGCGCCCGCCCGTCTACACCGAGCCGATCCGGCGACGGTCCCGGAACGCCGGCGACGAGTAGTGTGCGTTGGTAGTCCGGGCGCGCACCCTGGTGCGCGGCCGTGCTGACGCCCAACGAGAGGAAACTGCCTTGTTGTTCGACAACATCTCCGGCCTGCTTCGCGTCCTGGTGGTGGGTCCCATGGCTTATGTCTGGCTGATCGCTGTGCTGCGTCTCAGTGGGAAGCGGACCCTCGCACAGCTGAACGCGTTCGACTTCATCGTGACGGTCGCTCTCGGGTCCACCTTGGCGACAGTGGCTCTGAGCAACACCGTGGCATGGTCGGAGGGGGCGCTGGCCCTCGCCTTGCTGGTGGCGCTTCAATTCGCCGTCGCGTTCTCGGCCGTCCGCGTGCCGTGGGTGCGGCGTGCGCTGACATCAGCACCGACCGTGTTGCTCCGCGACGGGAAACTCGATCTGGCGTCGCTGGCTGACCAGCGGATCACCGAGGAGAGCGTGCGGCAAGCAGTGCGCAGCTCGGGGATCGGCGGGCTGGAACTGGTCTCCGCTGCGATCCTTGAGTCCAACGGCTCCATCAGTGTCATCGCCACCAGTCAGCGCGGCAGCGGGTCAGCCATGCCGGGGGCGACCGCCGGCGCCTGACGCTGTAAGCGAGAGCCGCTGGACTGTCGGTCCTCGATCGGTGACCTCGGACCACGGGAGCGAGTATGTCGAGCGCGCCTGAGACGAGCCCAGCCAACGCAGGATCTCCATTGGCGGGACGAGTCGTGGGTGCGCTCAAGCCTGCCTGCTCGCACGGGTGTCGAGGCCAACTTGGCTGCCACCCCAGTGATGGGTCGCACCGATCTGACTCGACCCCTTCGCTGGTCTTGTGGTTGACGCGCGGGAGCGGGCACCCGAGACTCCCTTGGGTGACCCCTGATTCCCGTCCGAGCTCGCCCGTTGGTCGCGCGCTGAATCGTGCCAGACCCAAACAGCTGCTCCAGTCAGCGGGGATCCTGCCCGGAAACGCCGACCCGCTTCCCACGGATCCCCGTGAGGTGTCGCAGATCCTGACGGATCCAGACTTCGCGGGCGCCGTCGCCGAGCTGGCCGAGAGCACCGGCCAAGATCCGACCGACGCGCAGATCGAGGCAGCGGCCAACCTGCGGGAGATGTCCGCGACGCACACGGAGCGCACCGGCGCGGCGTTCCGCAGGTTCCTGCACTGGATGGGCCGCGCCCACGACGTCTACATCGATGAAGATTCCGTGGCCCGGCTCAGGGCTCTGGACAGTCAGCACTCCTTGTTGTTCGTCTTCTCCCACCGTTCCTACCTCGACGGCATGCTCGTGCCGGAGGTGGTTGGCTCACGACGCATCACCATGCCCTACCTGTTCGGGGGAGCGAACCTCAACTTCTTCCCGGCCGGTCAGCTCGCCAGCAGATCCGGGATCATCTTCATCCGCCGCAACACCGGCGACATCCCGATCTACCGGCTGGCGCTTCGTTCCTACATCTCGCGCCTGCTCGCCAACCGCGCCAATCTGGCCTGGTCAATCGAGGGTGGCCGGACCAGGACCGGCAAGCTCCGCCCGCCGACCTACGGCATCCTGCGCTACGTCGCTGACGCGGTCGACCAGCGAGAGGACACCGACGCATTGGTCGTGCCGGTCTCGATCGTCTACGACCAGCTCCACGAGGTCGCGATGATGACCAAAGAGGCTCGCGGCGGCGCCAAGAACCCCGAGAACCTCCGCTGGATGTACAAGTTCGCTCGCGAGCAGAAGAACCGGCTCGGCCGAGCGTATGTCGACTTCGGGGAGCCGATCTCGCTGCGAGGCCGGATGGCCGAGCTGCAGGCGGACGAGGCAGCGGCCCCGTACGCCATCGAACGACTGGCCCTGGAGACCTGTCACAGAATCAACCGCGCCACCCCAGTGACGGCGACCGCGGTCGTCAGCATGGCCATCCTCGGCGAAGATCGCGCTCTCTCCTTGGCTCAGGTGGAGGAAACAGTCGCGCCGTTGGCCGGCTATCTCCAGGAACGTGGCTGGCGAGTGGCGGGTGGGTTCAACCTGACCGACCGCGCCACGCTGCGGCGGACACTGGAGGAGCTGGTCATCTCGGGTGTGCTGACGGCTTTCGATGGCGGCACCGAGACGGTGTGGAGCATCGCGCCGAACCGGCACCTGGTCGCCGCGTTCTACCGCAACACCGCCATTCACGCCCTGGTCGACCGGGCCATCGGTGAGCTCGCCCTGTTGGCGGCCTCGGAGTCCGACGGGCATGACCACGCCGCCGTCGCGGAAGCTGAGGCGCTGCGGCTGCGCGAGTTGCTCAAGTTCGACTTCTTCTTCTCCGGACGACACGAGTTCGGGTCAGACATCGATGCCGAGCTGGCGGGTATGGGCCGCGGCGACGGGAGCCGTGGAAGCAGTGACACCGATGAGCTGCGAGGCCACATCGCCCAGGCGCGACCGCACGTGGCTCACCTCGTCCTGCGGCCCTACCTGGATGCGTATCACGTCGTGGCGGATCGGCTGGCGGCCCTGGACCTGCCGTACGACGAGAAGGTGTTCCTCGACGACTGCGTGCAGGTCGGCCAGCAGTGGATGCTGCAGGGTCGGATCGCCAATGACGAGTCGGTGTCGCTCGAGCTGTTCAAGACGGCACTGCGCCTGGCTGACCACCGCGGTCTGCTCGACTCGTCGAGCCCAGGGGTCGATCAGCGCCGCAAGGACTTTGCCGACGAGGTCGCCGTCACGACGGCCCGTACCGAGACCATTGCCGCATTCCACCGGGCGAGTCGTTCCTGACCGAAGCAGCTCGACGAGGGTTCGACACGGCGAGCGAACTGAGGAGGTCGAGGCGTCAGGGGCTGTCGGACGTCGGAGTGTGCGAGGTCGGCGGACTGTCGCCGTTGAGCCACTTGGCGATGATGACGTCGGTGGAGGAATGCGCCAGCACGGAGACCAGCACCGTGACAGCAACCACCGTGAAGACATGGTCCGCATCGGTGATGCCGCTGGACAGCACGATCACGGCGTAGGCGACGCTCGCGAACCCCTTCGGCCCGAACCAGGCCACTGCCAGCTTCTCTCGCCGTTCCATCGACGTGCCGGCCAGCACCGCGATGATGGGGAGGGGGCGGGTCACAGCGACCACCAGGATCGCGACGACCAGTGCGCTCCACCCGGCCTCACGGAACAGCCCGACCTGCAGCAGCGCCGCGAAGGCCAACAACGCCCCGCCTTTCGCGAGCTCACTCACCAGCTCGCCGGTATGCCTGAATGACTCCGAGACCTCAGGTCTGAGGGTTGCGATCGTGGCGCCGGCCGCAAATGCGGCGAGGAACTGGTTGGCGTGCAGCACGTCGCACACTCCGTACAGGAGGACGGCGATCGCGATGGGGCCCAAGGGTCGTAGGGAGCTCACGCTCTCCACCGCAGGGATCTGCAGGACCCCCTCCACGACGAGCGGTGTCACCACCCCGATGAACAGTCCGAGCAGCAGCTCCAGGATCAGTGTCAGGGGTTCGGTGGACCATCCCTCCGGAGAGCCGCCGGCCACCCCGACCAGCACCAGCACGGCCGGAAGGGCAAGACCGTCGTTCAGACCACTCTCGATGTTGAGCAAGTGCCGGACCCGGGCCGGTACGTCGTCGCGACCGACCAGAGCCGAGGCGAAGACCGGGTCGGTCGGGGACAGGACGGCGCCGAGGACCAGCGCGGCCGGCCACGACAGCCCGGCGACCCAGTGCCCCAGAGCAGCCACCAGCACCAAGGTCAACGGCATCCCCAGCACGAGCGTCCTGGCCGGATTCTTCCAGTGGCGGCGAAGGACCGACCAAGGCGCGTGCTGACCGTCCGTGAACAGGATCGCGAAGAGGGCGACCTCTGCCGCGATCTCGGCCGTCCGGGCCGTGACACTGATCTCGTCCAGCACCAGTGGTCCGGCAACGATCCCCACGGCCAAGAACACGGCAGTCGATGACAGTGGACTGCGACTGGCCAGAGCGGACGTCAGCACGGCGAGCAGGAGCGCGAGCCCGAACGCAAGCAGCACGGCATTCACGTCTTCACCGGGTCCCTGCCCCGGACAACCGGCCCGGACTCATCAGATCGGCCACGGGTGCTCCTGTCGGGTCGTGCGGTTCTGACCACCTGTACCCGTAAGCCTGATGGCCATGCGGCCCCGAGGTGCCACGTTCCCCGGGAGACCTGACCCATCATCGCTCACTGGGTGTCGGCGAGCCGCTGAACGCTGCATGAACGCACTGCGCCACGATGGACCTCCCGATGGAAGGACGATGATGGCGTTGAGCGCAGTGGCAGTCTTCTGTGGATCCAGCTTCGGACACGATCCCGCCTACGCCGATGCGGCACGACTGACCGGCCGCACGCTCGCCGAACGCGGTATCGATGTCGTCTACGGCGGGGGCCATGTCGGTCTGATGGGTGCGGTCGCCGACGCTGCCATCGATGCCGGGGGGCGAGTCGTCGGGGTCATCCCCAGCGCCCTGGATGATCGCGAGCTTGCGCACCACGGGCTGACCGAGCTGCACGTCGTGGACTCGATGCACGCGCGCAAGCAGATGATGGCCGAGCTGGCCGACGCTTTCATCGCGCTCCCCGGGGGAGCGGGGACCTTGGAGGAGGTCGCAGAGCAGTGGACGTGGGCCCAGCTCAGCATTCACGCCAAGCCTTCGGGATTCCTGAACGTGCGAGGATTCTGGGATCCCATGCAGGTGCTCATGGACCAGATGGTCGAGACCGGTTTCGTCCGCCCCGAACAGTCCCGGATCGTCTCGTTCTCCGACGACCTCGACGAGCTGCTCCGGATGCTAGGGCTCCCGCCCATCTGGGCCGACAAGTGGGGGCACGATCCCGGCGAGGTCCTGAACCCATGACCGACCCGGTCATCCACGTGGCTGCCGCGCTGACGACCGACGTCGACGGCCGAGCGCTGATGGTGCGCAAGCACGGCACGACCGTCTTCATGCAACCCGGCGGCAAGATCGAGCCGGGCGAGAGCCCACTGACGTGCCTGCGTCGAGAGCTGCTCGAGGAGCTCGGACTCGATCTGCCGGTCGGGGAGTTCACGTGGGTGGGAACATTCGAGGAGGACGCGGCGAACGAGCCCGGGCACCGGGTGCTGGCTGAGGTGTACAGCGTCATCGTCGACGCGTCTGCGCCGGTGGCAGCCGCAGAGATCGCCGAGAGCATCTGGGTCGATCCGGCGCTTCCCGGGGATCTCGAGCTTGCACCGCTGAGCAGTCGCGCCCTGCTTCCGCTGCTGCTGCGCGGTTAGCGGCCTCGCAGCCGGTCCAGCGCGCGACGGTCCCGCTTCGTCGGCCGGCCGGCGCCGCGGTCACGACGCGGCAGAACGGGGATCTCCTCTTTGGGCGGCGGCGGGGGAGTGTGGTCCTCGTAGCACTCGACAGCCACGGCCGCGCCAACGCGCTTCGCGATGATCCGTTTCACCACGACGATCCGCTGACCCCCCGCGGTCAGCGCCTCGACCCGGTCGCCGATCTTGATCGGCTGGGACGGTCTGGCCTTGGCTCCGTTGACGCGCACGTGCCCGGCCTTGCACTCCGCGGACGCGATCGATCGCGTCCGGTAGAGCCGGACGGACGATACCCACACGTCGGTGCGGGTCTGTGTCATCGTGCCGCTCACACCGTCTCCACCGGGAGCACGGCTGGGGCGCGCAGCGTGACCTCCATGCCTTCGATCCTCGCACGCGCCCGGGCTCCCGACGTGGCAGGCTTGCCACATGGTTTCCGACGACATCAACATCGTTCCGATCACGGGCGAGATGATCCGGTTGGGTCAGTTCCTCAAGTTCGCCAACCTGGCCGAGTC
Organism: Aeromicrobium sp.; assembly: GCF_049587115.1. Lineage (GTDB taxonomy): Bacteria > Actinomycetota > Actinomycetes > Propionibacteriales > Nocardioidaceae > Aeromicrobium. Next base: position 14,902 of record NZ_JBAVDI010000006.1, on the reverse strand, counting down.
CGGTGCCGCTGCCGGTGAACTGATCCAGGGCGGAGATGTCAGGGTCGACGGCGAGGTCGAGACACGCCGCGGCCGTCAGCTCGCCAAGGGCATGCTGATCGAGGTGCAGCTTCCCGGGACCACGTGGGCGGCCCAAGTTGGCTGAGGCGCAGACCTGATCGTTCACCCGATCGAGCTGGAGACTTCAGCAATCTTCCACCGGCCGTCGTTCTTCTCGACCGGGACCATCTCGTCCAACGGTGTTCCACCCTTGCGGTACGTCACCCTGACGGTCGCTGCGTCGCCGCTGCGTCGAGCTAGCGTGTAGGTAAAGCGTGCGGGCTCGAGCCCCTCGTCCTGGTACGCCTGCTGGACCTGCGTGACCGCAGCGCAGTCGACCGCTTTCGGCCTCGCCGAGATGTCCCGCAAGGCCTGGCAGTCGCCGGTGGCGTACGCCGTCGTAGCGGCCCGCACGGTCTGGATCGGCCCGGGACCCTCCAGGTGCTGGCGGACCTCGGTGCCTGCCCACACGGAAACCGCAAGCGCGACCAGCAACCCGGCGAGCGCCAGCAGCCGTCTGTTCACCGTGCCCCTCCTCCGTCGAATCATGACGCTAGCGCTGCGACAGGACGTCCGCGACCCGGATCTCGCCTACAGTGGCCCGGTGACGGAGCCGGTGATCGAGATCGTCCAGGACCGGGATCGGCCCTCGGGCCACACCCTCCGGATCGGCGGGGCGGACCAGTCCCACGTCGACCTCGACGACCCGACCCGGCTCGAGTTCGACTACATGCAGCGCATCGTCGACGTCATCGACGCGCTGGACCCACCGGGGGCGCCGCTGCGATTCGTTCACATCGGCGGCGCAGCCATGACGATTCCGCGGTACGTCGCCGCAACGCGGCCGACGTCAGCGCAGATCGTGCTGGAGCCTGACGAGCGGGTGACGGCTCTGGTACGTGAGCAGCTGCCTCTCCCGCGTCACAGCGGAATCAAGGTGCGAGCAGTTGACGGCCGCACCGGGATCGTCGCACTTCGACCGGACTTCGCCGATGTCGTGGTCCTCGATGCGTTCGACGGGGCCCGCATACCGGCTGAGCTGGCGACCGCGGAGTTCTTCGCCGAGCTGGCCCGGGTCACTGTCGATGGCGGCGTGGTGCTGCTCAACCTCGCGGACAAGGCACCGTTCCCCTACGTCAGGCGGGTGGTTCGTGGCGTGCGGGACAGCTTCGCGCAGGTCATGCTGAGCGCCGAGCCTGCCACCCTCAAGGGTCGCCGGTTCGGCAACGTGCTGGTCACGGCGTCCCAGCGCCCGATGCCGTGGGCGGGGCTGGCCAGACGGGCCGCGAGCTCACCGTTCCCGTACCGGGTGCTCCCGTACCGCGACGTCGTCGAGGGATTCGCGGCGAAATCGGCGTTCACCGACGGGGACGCCGAACCATCGCCAGCTCCGCCGGGTGGTGCCGCGTTCTTCCGCTGAGTCCGGATGGTGATGGTCAGGCGTGCAGTGCCTCGACGAGAGCATCGACTGCATCGTCGATCTCTTCGCGGGTGATCACCAGCGGAGGAGCGATGCGAAGCGTGCGCTCGTGCGTCTCCTTGCAGAGCACGCCGCGGTCGCGTAGCGCCATTGACACCTCGCGGCCGGTCTTGGCTGCCGGGTCGATGTCGATGCCGGCCCACAGGCCACGCCCCCGCACCGCGACCAGACCCTTGCCGACCAGCTCATTGAGTCGGCTGTGCAGATGTTCGCCGAGCTCGCGCGACCTTTCCTGGAACTCACCGGTCTCCAGCAGACCCACGACCGCGCGGCCCACGGCACACGCGACGGGGTAGCCGCCGAACGTGGAGCCGTGCTGGCCCGGCTTGAGAACGCCCAGCACATCCGCGCGACCCACGACGGCGGACACCGGGATGATGCCGCCACCGAGTGCCTTGCCGAGCGTGTACAGGTCGGCCCGGACATCTTCGTGATCCAGTGCGAACAGCTTGCCCGTGCGGGCCAGGCCCGACTGGATCTCGTCGGCGATCAGCAGGACATCGTTGTCGTCGCACAGCTGGCGGACTCCGGCGAAGAATCCTGCCGGCGGCACGATGACCCCGGCCTCGCCCTGGATCGGCTCGATCAAGATCGCTGCGGTGTTGGGAGTGATCGCGGCGCGCACGGCATCGAGGTCGCCGTAGGAGACCGTCACGAAGCCGGGGGTGAACGGCCCATAGTTGTCGTGCGCAGCTGCGTCGTCCGAGAAGGAGACGATCGTCGTGGTGCGCCCGTGGAAGTTGCCACTCGCCACGATGATCTCGGCGCGGTCGAACTCGACGCCCTTGACCTCGTACGCCCACTTGCGGGCGACCTTGATCGCGGACTCGACGGCCTCGGCGCCGGTGTTCATGGTGAGCACCATTTCGGTCTCGGTCAGCGCCGCGAGCTCACGACAGAACGCACCGAACTGATCGTTGTGGAACGCGCGTGAAGTCAGTGTCAGCCGGTCGAGCTGCTCGTGTGCGGCTTCCAGCAGCACGGGGTGGCGGTGGCCGAAGTTGAGCGCGGAGTAGCCCGACAGGAAGTCCAGGTAGCGGTTGCCGTCGACATCGGTCACCCACGCCCCCTCCGCCTCGGAGATGACCACAGGCAGTGGGTGGTAGTTGTGCGCGCCCCACCGTTCGTCGAGCGTGATGAATGATGCGGTGTCGAGTCCGGTTGCTGCCATGTGCCCACGGTACAAGCCGCCCTTTCAGGGCTCCCCGTTGCACGGCCGTGGGGGCCACGGGACGCCCTCGATACAATGGAGCGTGCCGCGATCAGCCCTCACCACCGCGCTGAGCACGGCCGCGGGCGCGGTGACAGCCGCGGGGTCCTGAACCCCGATCCGCATGTCTCCCACGGAAAGCACCAGCATGAATCGCACCCTCACTCGGCTGTCCGCTGTGCTCCCCGATCCAGCACAACACGTAGCGTCGAATCGAGACGCACGCGGCGCAGCCAGCTCTGACGGCAACGGGTCCGCACAGGACGCCCACGGTTCGGGCGACGGGCCGGCGAGCACGACAGCCTTCCTGTCGGTGGCTCCGGGAGCGGCGGCGCACTCCGAGGCGGTCAGCACGCCGGTTGGCACCTTCAGACAGAATCGACGTCGTGCGTAACGTCCTGCTTCGTCTGGCTCTACCGAGCCTCGTCCTGGGGATCGTCGTCCTCGGGTCGGTGCCAGCCAGCGCGCACTCTTCGCTGGTGGGATCGGACCCCGAGGATGGTTCCACCCGAGCGACCGTCCCGACCAGTGTCACGTTCACCTTCACTGAGAGTGTCGGCAACGCGGCGGTGGCGGTGACTGCCCCAGACGGGTCATCCGTCAAGATCTCGGACCTCAGGGCTGTTGACAACACCGTCACTGCGCGAGTCGCGGCGGCCGACATGAAGGGCCGATACTCTGCGTCGTACCGTGTGGTGTCCTCTGATGGACACCCGGTCGACGGCACGGTCTCCTTCGAGGTGACCAGAGGTCGGTCCGTCACCCAGGTGGACCAGCCCGAGCCGGAGACCTTCCTGCACCGGCACGGGACACACGTTCTCTGGGGAGTCGTTGCGGCGGTCATCGCCATCGCGCTCCTCCTGATGCCCCTGAGGAGCCGCGATGACCCGGACCACACGTGACGTCCTCGTCGGCTTCCTCGCCGCGGGCCTGGCGATGTTCGCGGCGCTCCAGCTGGGCGGGAGCGCGCCGGCCAAGGCTCCGCCGAACATCCCTGACCCGGGTCGATTCGTCGGTTGGGCAGTGCCGTCCGTCACGGTTCTGACGGAGCTCTCGGTCGTGGCCCTGGTGGGCTTCCTGATGGTCGCGGTGTTCCTTCTTCCGGGTTCCAGGGACGACGTGGAAGGGCTCGCTGTCGATGCCGTGCGGCTGGCGCGTCGCTGGGCGATCGTCTGGTCGTTGGCCAGCCTGGCCCTGTTCGTCCTGACTGTGTCGGACGTCTTCGGACGACCACTCGGATCACTGAACTGGATCCTCGTGTCGTCGCTGGCCTTCGAGACCTCGCTGGGACGTGCGCTGCTGATCCAGTCGCTCGCCGCAGCACTCCTGGCCCTGGCTCTCGGGTGGACGCTGTCGGTCCGTCCGCTGGCGCTGATCCTCGGGGCGTCAATCGGGTCGCTGATCCCGGTCGCACTCACCGGACACGCCTCGTCGGCGGCATCGCACGACCTTGCCACCACGAGCCTGTTCCTTCACATCTCTGGAGTGACGGTGTGGATGGGTGGGCTGGCCGCACTGGCCTGGGTCGCCATTCGCGGCAGCAAGCGGCTGGACGAGGCTGTCGCCCGCTACTCGACCCTCGCCCTGTGGGCCTACGTCGTCGTGGCCGCGTCGGGCATCGCGAACGCGTCGGTACGGCTGCTCGACTGGTCGGACGTGTTCGGCTCGCCGTACGGACGGCTGGTGGTCGGCAAAGCGCTCGCCATCGTTCTGCTGGGTGTCTTCGGATGGTCCCAGCGGCGCCGGATCATGGTGGCTGGTGGCAGGTTCCTACCTCTGGCGATCAGCGAGCTCATGGTCATGGCCGCCACCGTCGGCCTCGCGGTGGCGCTGTCCCGCACGGCCACCCCGGCCAGCGACAAGGTCGTCACGACGGCCGAGGACCTGATCGGGGGCCCAATGCCGCCACCCCCCGACGTCATGCACCTGATGTGGGGGTGGGCGCCGACCGGGGTCGGACTGGCCGTCGTGGGGCTCGGCACGGCCCTGTACGTCAAGAGCGTGCTGGTGCTTCGATCCCGCGGCGACAGCTGGCCGGTCGGACGCTCGATCTCCTGGGGCCTGGGCATGCTGGTGGTGTACTGGGCGGCTGTCGGTGGCCTCGCGGAGTACTCGCACGTGCTGTTCAGCGCGCACATGGTGTCTCACATGATGCTGTCCATGGTCGGCCCGATCTTCCTCGTGCTCGGCGCCCCGATGACCCTCGCGCTGCGGACGCTGCCGGGCCCACGTCGACCGGGGGAGGTATCGCCTCGCGCGATGCTCCTGGCCTTCCTGCACTCGCGGTTCTCCCGATTCGTCACGCATCCGTTGGTCGGACCGGTGCTGTTCACCGGCAGCCTGTACGGCCTGTACTTCACCGGAGCATTCGAGGGCCTGATGGGCAGCCACTGGGGTCATGCGGCGATGCAGCTGCACTTCATCGGCGTCGGAACGCTCTACTACTACGTCCTGATCGGCGTCGATCCTTCACCGCGGCGGCTGGCGCCGATCGTGCGCTTCGGACTCCTGCTCGTGACCGTGCCGTTCCACGCATTCTTCGCGATCGGCATCATGTCCGACAGCTCGGTCATCGCCGGCGGCTACTACCGCGCGATCGATCGCCCGTTCCGAACCGACCTGCTGGCCGACCAGTACCTCGGCGGCGGGATCGCGTGGGCCATGGGCGAGATCCCGCTCGTCCTCGTCATGCTCGCGATCCTGGTCGCGTGGTACCGCTCGGACGCGCGAGAGGCCAAGCGCTACGACCGGTCAGAGAGTCGCACCGGTGACGAGCAGCTCGAGGCGTACAACGCGCGCCTGCGCGATCTGGCCGAACATGGAAAACGGCGGGACCCCTGAGGGATCCCGCCGTTTGTTCGGAGCCGTGATCAGAAGATGATCTGGCCACCGGATGTTGCTGCGCTGAAGCGCTCTTGGGCGTCGGCCCAGTTCGCGATGTTCCACCACGCCTTGACGTAGTCGCCCTTGACGTTGAGGTAGTCCAGGTAGAACGCGTGCTCCCACATGTCCAGCTGGATGATCGGGATCAGCGTCGCCGGGACGTTGTTCTGCTGGTCGAACAGCTGCACGTTGATGAGCCGCTGGCCGAGGGTGTCCCACGCGAGGATCGCCCAGCCCGAGCCCTGCAGGCCGAGCGCCGAAGCCTCGAACTGCGCGCGAAAAGCATCGAACGAGCCGAAGTTGTCATCGATTGCGGCACCCAGCTCGCCCGTAGGCTTGTCACCGCCGTCGGGGGAGAGGTTCTTCCAGAAGATCGAGTGATTGATGTGACCGCCGAGGTTGAACGCGAGGTTCTTCTCCAGGAGGTTGATCGTGTCGTGAGCGTCGTTGGAACGAGCCTCTTCGAGCTTGTCCAACGCCGTGTTCAGGCCGTTGACGTAGTTCTGATGGTGCTTCGAGTGGTGAAGCTCCATGATCTTGCCCGAAATGTGCGGATCCAGTGCGCCGTAGTCGTACGGCAGATCCGGAAGTGTGTAGTCAGCCACGATCCTCCTCGGGACGTGGGCACGCATGTGCCCTGTGTAGTTGTGGACTTTCACCCCCAGTCTGTCAGGCCTGTTGACTCACGCAACGGCAGCGCCCGACCCGGCGACTGCATGCCCGTGTCCCCGGGGCGAACGTGGGGTTGCATGTCCTAGTCTGTCTGTGGACATTCCGGGCGAGGACGACATGCGAGGAGGTGGATCGAGATGGACGATCGCGTCCTGACCATCCCCAACGCACTGAGCTTCGTGCGACTGCTGCTCGTCCCGGTGTTCCTGTGGCTCGTGCTGGGCCCCCAGCACGACGAGCTTGCCCTGGTCGTCCTGATGCTGTCGGGCATCACCGACTACCTCGACGGCAAGCTCGCGCGCCGGCTCAACCAGACTTCGAAGATCGGCGCCATCCTCGATCCGGTAGCGGACCGATTCTTCATCCTCGCTGTGGTAATCGGGTTGGGATACCGGGACATCATCCCGTGGTGGCTCGCGATCATCCTGCCGCTGCGTGACGTCTTCCTGTTCAGTCTCGTGCCTTTCCTGCGCACCCGTGGTTACAGCTCACTGCCGGTCCATTTCCTGGGCAAGGCAGCGACGGCGAGCCTCCTGTATGCCTTCCCGCTGCTGCTGCTCGGTGACGCCACCGGGACGGTTGCCGACCTTGCGAATGTGTTCGGGTGGGCGTTCACCGTGTGGGGCGTTGCGTTGTACTGGTGGGGTGGGATCCTCTACGCCTTCCAGGTCCGCCGGCTCATGACCTCGACACCACCTGTCCTGCGGAGCTGACATGGTTGAGCAGGACGCACCGACCAGAGCAGAGGGCCTGCTGGAGCAGATCGCCGAGACCGCGCTCGACGACGACTACTACGTCGTCCGCAGCGGCCCCTATGCCGATTCCAAGGAGTTCAACACCGTCCTGACCGGGGCCGTCCTGGCGATGTTCGCGGTGATGGTCTCGATGGCAGCGCTGCAGACCCGCAATGATCGCCCAGCGACGGAGCTCGAGCGCAACAGCCTGATCAACAGCATCGCCGCACGTAAAGAGCTCGTGGCGACCCGCGAGACCACCGCCGCGAAGCTGCGCGCCCAGGTCGAGGCCCTCTCGACTTCTGTGAACAGCTCCGACCCGGTCGTCAAGAACCTGCGTATCCTGGCCGCCGACCAACCAGTGAGAGGACCCGGCGTGCGGTTCGTGGCGGTCCCGCGTGACATCGGAGTCGATGACGACCGCGTCACCGAAGAGTCCCGAATCACCGACACAGACCTGCAGCGCCTGGTCAACGGTCTGTGGTACGCCGGCGCCGAGGCGATCGCGATCAATGGCCAGCGAATCGGCAGTCTGAGCGCGATCCATTCCGTCGATGGCGTGATCAACGTCAACTACAACGACATCGGGGCGCCGTTCACGGTCCTCGCGATCGGTGACGGCGAATCGATCGTGCAGCGCTTCACCAGCAATCCCGCCGGTCGGTACTGGGCCGAGCGCGAGAAGAGCGCGGGGGTCCGACTCAGCATGAGTCCATCGTCGGACTTGACCGTGAGCGCGACGCAGCGGGGCCGCACGGCGATTCGCAACGCCAAAGCCATCAAGGAGAAATCATGATTCCGGTCTTCGGGCTCGCGATCGGCGTCCTGGTCGGAGTCTTCCTGCAGCCGACCGTCCCGACGGGCCTGCAGCCGTACCTGCCGATCGCGATCGTGGCCGCTCTCGACGCAGTGGTCGGTGCGTTGCGAGCGCTGGGGGAGCGACGCTTCAATGACCGGATCTTCGTCGTGTCATTCATCTCGAACGTGCTGATCGCCGGATTCATGGTCTATCTCGGTGACCAGCTGGGTGTCGGGTCGCAGCTGTCGACCGGTGTGGTCGTGGTGCTCGGCATCCGTATCTTCGCCAATGCTGCGGCGATCCGGCGCAGGATCTTCCATGCCTGAGCGTGGTTGGCGCACCCTCGCCAGACCGACGCTCTCGCAAGCATTGGTCGCCCTGTTGATCGGTGGGCTCGCGTTCGCGATCACCGTGCAGGTGCGCGATGACGGCACGGACGACTACTCCAGGGTGCGCGGCGACAACCTGGTCGAGCTGCTCAAGTCGCTCGACTCGGCCAACCGGCGCCTGGACACCCAGATCGATGAGCTGACGGCGACGCGCAACGGGCTGCTCAGCAGCACCCAGCTGTCGGAGAAGGCCGAGAAGCAGGCGAAGCTGCGCGCCGAGCAGCTCGCGATCCTCGCCGGTACCACCGGCGCCACCGGTCCCGGAGTCGAGCTGATCATCAAGGATCCCGAACAGACGGTCGACGCCTCGACTCTGCTCGACGCGGTCGAGGAACTGCGTGACTCCGGCGCGGAGGCCATCGCGATCAACGGGGTGGCCCGCGTCGTCGCCCAGACCTACTTCCTGAACGACAACGAAAAGATCCGGGTCGGTGGCCGTGAGATCAAGCCTCCGTACCGAATCGAGGCGATCGGCAGCTCCTCGACGTTGGCGGGGGCGGTACGCTTTCGCGGCGGGCTCATTGATCGGGTCGCGACGCGCGGCGCATCAGCGAGCGTGACCGAGAAGGACGAGGTCACGATCACGGCATTGGCCGACGTCAAGACCCCGGAGTACGCTCGTCCAACATCCTGACGTGGCTAGGAGCATGCGGTGATCCCTGAGGACCTCTACTACAGCGAAGAGCACGAGTGGGTGCGCCTTGACGAGGACATCGCCACGATCGGCATCACCGACTTCGCCCAGGATCAGCTCGGCGACATCGTCTACGTCGAGCTGCCCAACGTCGGTGACGTGGTGCAGTCCGGTTCGGTGATCGGAGAGCTCGAGTCGACCAAGTCGGTCTCCGACATCTTCTCGCCGCTGTCCGGTGAGATCGTCGCCCGCAACGATTCGCTCGACGGTGGCCCCGAGGTCATCAACTCAGATCCGTACGGCGAGGGCTGGCTCATCAAGGTTCGGCCGAGCGAGGAGGACCCCACGTCCGCACTGCTCGAGGCCGAGGCGTACAGCGCGCTCATCCCCGACTGAGCAGACCGGCCCGATCAGGACATCTGACGAACGGCCGGGTGCTAGGTTTAACGTGAAGTCTCGACTCGAACTCAAGACCCTCGAACCCAGGAGTGAAACCGATGTCAACGCCGGACCACGAGCCCGACGAAACCGCGCTGACGCCCGGTCTGCCCTCACCGGCGTCGCAGCCCCCGAGCGATGACACGACCCACATCCCGCTGATCGAGGCTGACACCCAAGAGATGTCGGGCTCGGACGTCTCCACGGTCGAGAACCTGCCGGCCGGGAGCGCGATGCTGCTGGTCCAGCGCGGTCCTGACTCGGGTGCGCGGTTCCTGCTCGACAGCGACGTGGTCACGGTCGGTCGACACCCTGACAGCGACATCTTCCTCGACGACATCAGCGTCTCGCGTCGCCACGCGACCTTCACGCGTAGCCAGGCAGGCTACGCAGTTGCCGACCTCGGCAGCCTGAATGGCAGCTACGTCAACCGTGACCGCATCGACAGCGAAGTCACGTTGTCGGGCGGCGACGAGGTCCAGATCGGGAAGTACCGCCTGATCTACTTCGCTGGTGCCATGAAGGGGCAGGCCTGATGGTCGCGTTCTGGGAGGGCATCGCGTGACCGAGCCGCTTCCAGAGCTGTCCCGGCTCGGCATCGGCAAGGTGCTCGACGAGTTGCTGCCCGAGTTTCCCGATCTGACGATCACCAAGATTCGATACCTGGAGTCCGAAGGGCTGCTCGAGCCCGAACGCACGTCGTCGGGCTATCGGAAGTTCTCGTTCGGCGACGTCGAACGGCTGCGGTTCATCCTGCGTCAGCAGCGCGACAAGTTCTGGCCACTGGGGCACATCCGTCAGGTCCTCGACGACATGGACCGAGGTGTCGTGCCCGACACAGAGCAGGGGAGCACGACGAGGGTCCCGCACCTGAGCTTGGCTGGCGACGGCCTACCGACCGCTGAGACGTTCGCGGAGTCCAGCAGCAATGCCCGGCTCTCGCGTGATGACCTGCTGGAGTCGGCCGCCATCGACTCAGCAACCCTCGATGCGATCGAGGAGCACGGGCTGATCCAGCGGCGCCCGTCCCAGACGTACTACGACGGCGAGGCGCTGCAGGTCGCAGCGCTGGTCGGGCAGTTCGCCGAGCTGGGCCTCGAGCCGCGACACCTACGGATGTTCCGTGCTGCCGCCGACCGTGAGGTCGCGTTGTTCGAGCAGGTCGTGACGCCGCGCGCACGCCGGCTCGACAAGGACGCCGCCGAGCAGACGGTATCGGCGTTGGCCGCCTTGTCCGTGAGGTTGCAGGCTGTACTGGTCAGAAGTCGATTGCGCGGCTAGAGCCATGCGTGAGGTCGAGGTGGTGGGCGTCCGGGTCGAGATGCCGACCAACCAGCCCTTGGTGCTGTTGCGGGAAATCGACGGGGGGCGCTATCTGCCGATCTGGATCGGCGCGGTCGAGGCGTCCGCCATCGCCTACGCCCAGCAGGGGACGGCGACGCCGCGACCATTGACCCACGAGCTCATGCAGCACCTGGTCGAGGCGCTGGGTGACGAGCTCGACGAGGTGCGCATCGTCGACGTTCGCGACGGCATCTTCTTCGCGTTGTTGGTGTTCTCCTCCGGCGTCGAGGTCGAAGCCCGTCCGTCCGACTCGATTGCGCTGGCCCTGCGCGCCGGCGCCCGGGTCGTGTGCACCGAAGATGTCTTGGACGAGGCCGGCATCCAGGCCACGACGGACGAGGACCAGGAGATCGAGAAATTCCGCGAGTTCCTCGACGAAGTCAGCCCGGAGGACTTCGGGTGACCCAGCGGGGTCGAAGTACTCCAAAATCTCAACTCTCACGTCAGACTTGAGAGTTGCGACACGCCGAAGCTCACGCTGGGTCGTTGACCCGGCAAACTCTCACCCTTACCTTGAGAGAACTACTGAAGGTACACGGATGTAGTTCCGTGGAGGTAGTCTTCCCCTAATACCGCTTCGGAAGGCATTTCGGATGATCGAGTCACGCGACGACGACGTCACAGCCGCCACGGCAGCACAGGCTGCAGCCAGCGACCAAGGTCTGCTGTTCAACGACGACGTCTCACCGCTGCCGGAGGACGCAGGATTCCGCGGCCCGACTGCCTGCAGCGCAGCAGGCATCACCTACCGTCAGCTCGACTACTGGGCCCGTACGGGACTCGTTGATCCGACCGTCCGATCCGCGACCGGTTCGGGCACACAGCGGCTGTACTCCTTCAAGGACATCCTGCTGCTCAAGATCATCAAGCGCCTTCTGGACGCGGGGGTCTCCCTGCAGCAGATCCGCATCGCGATCGACCACCTTCGGGCCCGCGGCACCGCCGACCTCACCCAGGTCACGCTGATGAGCGACGGTGCCAGCGTGTACGAGTGCCGGTCTGCCGATGAGGTCATCGACCTCCTGCAGGGTGGCCAGGGAGTGTTCGGCATCGCCATCGGTGGTGTGTGGAAGGAGATCGAGGGCTCGCTGCACTCACTCCCGAGCGAGCGTGCGGTCGAGATCTCGGTCGCCGACGACGAGCTCGCAACTCGTCGGCGCGCACGCCTGTCCAGCTGAACACCGTGCGCAACATCACCTGATCGTCCCGCGCGCTGCTGGTCGTCCTTGGTAGGCTGTTCATGCTGTCGACCGCGCGTGGGAGAGTTCGCCCAGGCGGCGCCGAAGGGGCAATTCCTCCCCGGAACCTCTCAGGCACCAAGGACCACGCGACCGAGGCAATTCTGGAGCAGTCGACCGTGCCGGTCGGAGTGACAGAAGGGGAGGCGTAATCCGACGCCTCTACCTTCGGGAGCACTTCGTGCCTTCAGCCTTCTCCAGCCGCCACATCGGTCCCACCTCGTCCGATCAGGACGCAATGGTGCGCCGGGTCGGCTACGACTCCCTCGACGCACTGATGCAAGCCGCCGTGCCGACCGGAATTCGCAGTGTCGAGAAGCTGCGGCTTCCGGCCGCGCAGACCGAGACCCAGGCGTTGGCTGCGCTCCGATCACTCGCGGAGCGGAACAACCCCGGCGTCGCGATGATCGGCCTGGGCTATCACCCGACCGTGACGCCCGCCGTGATCCGCCGCAACGTGCTGGAGGATCCGTCGTGGTACACCGCCTACACGCCTTATCAGCCGGAGATCTCGCAGGGACGACTCGAGGCGCTGATCAACTTCCAGACCGTCATCGCCGACCTGACCGGCCTCACGACGGCCAATTCGTCCCTGCTCGACGAAGGCACCGCGGTCGCCGAGGCGATGACACTGATCCGGCGCGCCACCAGGGGCAAGGACACGCTCCCGATCATCATCGATTCTGGGTTGCTGCCCCAGACCCTCGCCGTGACCCACACTCGCGCCGAGGCGCTGGGCATCGAGCTGCTCGAGGCCGACCTCGCGGCGGGCGTGCCGAACATCGAAGCGGCCGGCACGATCATCGCCTACCCGCGTACGGACGGTCAGATCGTGGACCCGCGACCCGCGATCGACGCCGCGCACGCATCGGGCGGACTCGCCGTGGTCGTTGCCGATCCCTTGGCCTTGGTCCTGCTCGCCTCGCCGGGCTCGCTCGGCGCCGACGTCGTCGTCGGCTCGAGCCAACGGTTCGGCGTCCCGATGTTCTACGGCGGACCCCACGCCGGCTTCATGGCCGTACGCGCGGGACTCGAGCGGCATCTGCCTGGCCGTCTGGTCGGTGTGTCGGTCGACAGCGCAGGACGTCCGGCGTACCGGTTGGCGCTGCAGACTCGGGAGCAGCACATCCGTCGCGAGAAGGCCACCTCCAACATCTGCACAGCGCAGGTTCTGCTGGCGGTTGCCGCTTCGATGTACGCGGTCTACCACGGTCCGGAAGGCCTGCGGCAGATTGCGCAGGAGGTCAACCGGTCCGCCCGCCTGCTCGCTGCCGGGCTGCGCTCCGGTGGGGTCGCGGTGGCCGAGCGCGGCTTCTTCGACACGGTGGTGGCTGAGGTCCCCGGTGCTGCGGCCAGCATAGTTTCGAAGGCCCGGGAAGCAGGCGTGCACCTGCGGCTCATCGACGGTGACCACGTGGGTGTGGCGACCAACGAGGCAACCACCCGGGAGCACCTCGAGGCGGTGTGGAACTCCTTCGGGGTCCCCGCCGTCGACGAGGCGCCTGAGTCCCTGCCCGCCGACCTGCTGCGCACCGAGGAGATCCTGACGCACCCGGTCTTCCACGAGCACCGCAGCGAGACCCAGATGTTGCGCTACCTCCGCCGGCTCAGTGATCGGGACTATGCCCTGGACCGCGGAATGATCCCGCTCGGCTCCTGCACGATGAAGCTCAACGCGACCGCCGAGATGGAGCCGATCAGCTGGCCGGGCTTCGCCGACCTTCATCCCTTCGTCCCGGTGCACGATGCCGGCGGCATGATCGAGCTGGTCGAGACGCTCGAGTCGTGGCTCGCCGAGGTCACTGGCTACGCAGCAGTGTCGATCCAGCCCAATGCGGGCTCGCAGGGCGAGTTCGCCGGACTGCTGGCCATTCGGGCGTACCACCTGAGCCGCGGCGACGATCACCGCGACGTGTGTCTGATCCCGAGCTCGGCGCACGGTACGAATGCCGCATCAGCCGTCATGGCCGGCATGCGCGTCGTGATCGTGAAGTCGACGGACCAGGGCGAGGTCGACCTCGTTGACCTTCGCGCGCAGTGCGACGCGCACGCCGATGACCTCGCCGCGATCATGGTCACCTATCCGTCCACGCATGGAGTCTATGAGCACGGCATCACCGAGCTGTGCGAGATCGTCCACGGCCATGGCGGTCAGGTCTACGTGGACGGTGCCAACCTCAACGCGCTGCTCGGCCACGCCGCACCGGGCGAGTTCGGCGGCGACGTCTCGCACCTCAACCTGCACAAGACGTTCTGCATCCCGCACGGTGGTGGCGGACCGGGTGTCGGGCCGGTCGCGGTCGCCGAGCACCTCGCGCCGTTCCTGCCCACGCACCCGCTGCACCCGATCGAGAGCAAGCGGCACGGCGTGGGTGCGATCAGCGCGGCGCCGTACGGCTCGGCGGGCATCCTGCCCATTCCCTACGCCTACATCGCGATGATGGGCGCCGAGGGACTCACGGACGCGACGTCGGTGGCCGTGCTGTCGGCCAACTACATCGCCAAGCGGCTGGAGAGCGCGTTCCCGGTGCTCTACACCGGCGACGACGGACTGGTGGCGCACGAGTGCATCCTGGACCTGCGGCCGCTCACGAAGGCGTCGGGCCTCAGCATCGACGATGTTGCGAAGCGCCTCATCGACTACGGCTTCCACGCACCGACGATGAGCTTCCCGGTGCCCGGCACGCTGATGGTGGAGCCGACCGAGTCCGAGGATCTGGCCGAGCTCGACCGGTTCTGTGACGCGATGTTGGCGATCCGCGCCGAGATCGACGCGGTGACGGCGGGGGAGTACCCCGCGGGCGACAACCCGTTGGCCCACGCACCGCACACCATGCGCGAACTCTTGGACTGGCCACACGCCTACTCGATCGAGACCGGCGCTTTCCCGGCCGGCTCCGTCGATGACAAGTACTGGCCGCCGGTGGGTCGCATCGACCAGGCATACGGAGACCGCAACCTCGCGTGCTCCTGCCCCCCGATCGAAGCCTTCGCCGATCGCTGAGGGGTCACTTTCTGCTCGGCGAGGGGTCACTTTCTGCT
>NZ_JBAVDI010000005.1:0-1569 GCF_049587115.1 Aeromicrobium sp. | reverse complement strand
GGTGAGAAGTCGGCGAACGGCCTGCTCGCCGACTGGCCGCCGTTCGACGAGGTGCTGGACCCCATCAACCGGGTCTTCCTGCCCCGGGCCGACATCGCGACCGAGACCCTGGTGGCCGGGCTGGTCGATCTGGGCTGGGAAGTTGACGACGTCACGGCCTACCGCACCGTTCGGGCCGCGCCGCCGCCAGCCCCGACACGTGAGGCGATCAAGACCGGAAAGTTCGACGCGGTCATGTTCACCTCGTCGTCCACGGTCCGCAACCTCGTGGGCATCGCTGGCAAGCCGCACACGTCGACGATCATCGCGTGCATCGGCCCGGCGACCGCCAAGACGGCCGAGGAGCACGGCCTGCGGGTCGACGTCCTCGCTGAGTCCCCGTCGGTGGAGGTTCTGGCCGACGCGCTGGCCGAATTCGGCGCGGCTCGCCGTCTGGCTTTCCTGGATGCGGGTGAGCCGGTCACCAAGCCTTCGCAGAAGCGTCCTTCGACGCGACGCAAGGCCTGATCATGTCGTTTCCTGCCGACCGTCCTCGTCGCCTGCGCCAGTCGCCGGCGATGAGGCGGCTGGTGGCTGAGACGCATGTCCAGCCGTCCCAGCTGGTCCTGCCGATGTTCGTCCGCGAAGGCATCAGCGAGCCGCGCCCGATCAGCAGCATGCCCGGCGTCGTTCAGCACACCCGTGAGTCGGCCCGCAAGGCCTACGCCGAGGCGGCAGCGTTGGGCCTCGGCGGGGTGATGCTCTTCGGGGTTCCTGAGCACAAGGACGCTCAGGGCTCGGGGGCGCTCGATCCGCGGGGCATCCTCAATGTCGCGCTGGCCGACGCGCGCGCGGAGGTCGGTGACGACCTGCTCGTGATGTCGGACCTGTGCCTCGACGAGTTCACCGACCACGGCCATTGCGGCGTGCTCGACGAGCGCGGACGGGTCGACAACGACGCGACGGTGAAGATCTACGCCCAGATGGGCATCGCGCAGGCCGAGGCCGGGGCGCACGTCGTCGGGCCCAGCGGCATGATGGATGGCCAGGTGGGCGCCATTCGGACGGCCCTGGACGGCGCTGGTCACGACGACACCGTGATCCTGGCCTACGCTGCGAAGTACTCCTCCGCGTTCTACGGCCCGTTCAGAGAAGCCGTGGGCTCCTCGCTGCAGGGTGACCGCAGGACCTATCAGCAGGATCCTGCGAATGCTCGTGAGGCGATCCGCGAGGTGCTCCTGGACATCGAGGAGGGCGCCGACATCGTGATGGTCAAGCCCGCGCTGTCCTACCTCGACTTGATTGCTGATGTACGCGCGGCGGTCACGGTGCCGGTTGCCGCCTACAACATCTCCGGCGAGCTCGCGATGGTCGAGGCGGCCGCGGCCCGCGGTTGGATCGATCGCGAACGGACGGTCGACGAGATCATCACCTCGATCCGCCGGGCCGGCGCCGACATCGTCCTGACCTACTGGGCTGTCGAGCTGGCGTCTCGCCTTCGCCGCTGAGCTGACCGCGAACGCCAGAGGGCCCGGTCCACGTGGACCGGGCCCTCTGGCGTTCGCGGTCAGCTCAGCGGCGAAGGCGAGA
>NZ_JBAVDI010000004.1:0-38478 GCF_049587115.1 Aeromicrobium sp. | reverse complement strand
GTGCACGCCTCCGCCTCGAGCCGCAGAATGGCTGGGAGGTCAACAACCCTGACCAGCTCGCCACGGTCCTGCGAACGCTCGAAGAGGTCCAGCGGGCATTCCCCAAGGATGTCTCGCTCGCCGACGTCATCGTGCTGGGCGGGGCCGCCGGTGTCGAGAAGGCAGCCCAGGAGGCCGGCCACGACATCGTGGTGCCGTTCACGCCGGGTCGTGCCGACGCCTCGCAGGAGCAGACCGACGTCGAGTCGTTCTCCGCTCTTGAGCCGGCCGCTGACGGATTCCGCAACTACTACGGCAAGGGCAATCGTCTGCCCGCGGAATTCCTGCTGATCGACAAGGCAAATCTCCTCGGCCTCAGCGCACCGGAGATGACAGTGCTCGTCGGCGGAATGCGCGTCCTCGGCGCAAACTACGACCAGTCCCTGGTCGGTGTGCTGACCTCCCGGCCCGGGACGCTGACAAACGACTTCTTCGTCAACCTGCTCGAGCTGGGAACAACCTGGACGGCCACGTCCGCGGACTCAGCGACATTCGAGGCGAAGGACACGGCTGGAACCGTGACGTGGACCGGCAGTCGAGCCGACCTCGTGTTCGGCTCCAACTCCGAGCTGCGAGCGATCGCCGAGGTCTATGCGAGCGACGATGCGGCGGTTAAATTCGTGAACGACTTCGTCGCGGCGTGGTGCAAGGTGATGGATCTCGATCGCTTCGACGTCGCCTGAACAGCGGCGCAGGCCCCAGTCGTTTGACCGGGGCCTGCGCCGGGCGAATGAGGTCGCGGACCTAGAGGTTCTTCTTGCCTTCGATCTCCACGCCGGAGCGTGCGCCGCCGGTGATCGCCGTGTAGCCGAGGCCACCCACGATCCCGCCGACCAGCGGTGCAACGATGAATGCCCACAGCTGCTGCAGGGCGTCACCGCCTGCCAGCAGAGCCGGCGCGATGGAGCGTGCCGGGTTGACCGAGGTGTTGTCGATCGGGATCACCACGAGGTGGATCAGGGTGAGACCCAAACCGATCGCAATAGGTGCAAATCCATCGGGGGTGTTGCCAGACGTCGCACCCAAGATGATGAACACGAAGAGCGCGGTGAAGATGATCTCGGTGAGCACCACGGCAAGCAGCGAGTAGCCTCCAATGGCATCGCCCCAGCCGTTCGACGCTCCGCCGAATGACGACGCGCGGTCGAAGTCGGCATTGCCCGAACCGATGACCCAGATGCCCAGCACGGCCACGATTCCGCCGCCGATCTGGGCGCCGACGTAGGGCAGAACTCCACTCCACTCAAACCGTTTGGCTGCGGCGAGCCCGAGGGTCACCGCGGGGTTGAAGTGAGCGCCCGAGATGTGTCCGACGGCGTAGGCCATCGTCAGCACCGTGAGACCAAAAGCCAGGGCGACTCCTTGGGGGCCGATCGCCTGACCGGCGAAAATCGCACTTCCGACTCCGCCAAGGACGAGGACGAACGTGCCGACTGCCTCGGCGGCGAGCCGGGACGACATAGGGACTGGTTGGGCCATGACGACAACTCCTTGAACTGGGCGGGACGGACGGATGAGGACGGTTTGATTCTATGGCCCGTCGGCCATGCGAGAAGACTGTCGCGGGGGTGTCGTCCGAAGTGAGATATCTTGATGTCGAACAATTTTTCTGCGCCGAGGAGGCTGGCCCCATGGCCAAGATCATCTACACCCACACTGACGAAGCGCCGATGCTCGCCACCTACTCCCTCCTCCCGGTCATCGAGGCGTATGCCTCGACCGCGGGCGTCGAGGTCGAGACCCGCGACATCTCCTTGGCCGGTCGCATCATCGCGCTGTTCGGCGATCGTCTGACCGCCGAGCAGCAGGTCGATGACGCGCTGGCAGAGCTCGGCGAGCTGGCCAAGCAGCCCGAGGCCAACATCATCAAGCTGCCGAACATCAGCGCCTCGATCCCCCAGCTCAAGTCGGCAATCGCCGAGCTGCAGGGGCAGGGGTACGCGCTTCCGGACTACCCCGACGACCCACAGAGCGATGTGGAGCGCGACGTCCGAGCCCGCTACGACAAGGTCAAGGGCAGCGCGGTCAACCCCGTCCTCCGCGAGGGCAACTCGGATCGCCGCGCCCCGGCATCGGTGAAGAACTACGCCCGCAAGCACCCGCACTCGATGGGGGCGTGGAGCGCCGACTCCAAGACCAACGTGGCGACGATGGCCGACGACGACTTTCGCGCCAACGAGAAGTCGGTCGTGATCGAGTCCGAGGGCACCATCGCCATTCGGCTAATCGCAGACGATGGCACCACCACGACGTTGAAGGACGCCTTCCCGGTGCTGGCTGGGGAGATCATCGACGGCACCGTGATGCGAGCCGCTGCACTGGACGCCTTCCTCGCCGAGCAGATCGCCCGGGCCAAGGCCGAGGGCGTCCTGTTCTCGGTGCACCTCAAGGCCACCATGATGAAGGTCTCGGATCCGATCATCTTCGGCCACGTCGTCAAGGCATTCTTTCCGACGGTGTTCGAGCAGTACGGCGCCGATCTCGAGGCAGCCGGGCTCAGTCCCAGCAATGGCCTCGGGGGGATCCTCGCCGGGCTCGACGCGCTTGCCAACGGCGCCGAGATCAAGGCGGCATTCGAGCGCGGTATCGCAGACGGCCCGGCCCTGGCGATGGTCGATTCGGACCGGGGCATCACCAACCTGCACGTACCGAGCGACGTGATCGTGGACGCGTCGATGCCGGCGATGATCCGGACCTCGGGCCACATGTGGGGTCCTGACGGCAATGAGGCCGACACGCTCGCGGTCATCCCCGACAGCTCCTACGCCGGGGTGTACCAGACGGTGATCGACGACTGTCGAGCCAATGGCGCGTACGACCCCACCACGATGGGTTCGGTGCCCAACGTCGGCCTGATGGCGCAGGCGGCCGAGGAGTACGGCAGCCACGACAAGACCTTCGAGATCGAGCGCGGCGGGACCGTGCAGGTCGTCGACGGTGCTGGTCAGGTGCTGATCGAGCACTCGGTCGAGCCGGGCGATGTCTGGCGTGCTTGCCAGACCAAGGACGTCCCGATCCGCGACTGGGTCAAGCTCGCGGTGACCCGGGCTCGCGCCTCGGCGACGCCCGCAGTCTTCTGGCTCGACCCGACCCGAGCGCACGACGTCAACCTGCGCGCCAAGCTCGACGCGTACCTCGCCGAGCACGACACCGACGGACTGACGATCGAGGTCATGTCACCGGCCGAGGCCACGCAGTACTCGATCGACCGAATACGTCGGGGCGAGGACACGATTTCGGTCACCGGGAACGTGCTCCGGGACTACAACACCGACTTGTTCCCCATCCTCGAGCTCGGCACGAGCGCCAAGATGCTCTCGATCGTTCCGTTGATCAACGGCGGTGGGCTGTTCGAGACCGGCGCCGGCGGATCGGCTCCCAAGCACGTGCAGCAGCTCGTGAAGGAGAACCACCTGCGGTGGGACAGCCTGGGGGAGTTCCTGGCCCTGGCCTCGAGCTTCGAGCACATGGCGACCACGACGGACAACGCTCGGGCGCAGATCCTGGCCGACACCCTCGACCGGGCAACGGGGACGTTCCTCGACGAGAACAAGTCGCCCAGCCGCAAGGTGGGCGAGATCGACAACCGCGGCAGCCACTACTACCTCGCGCTCTACTGGGCCCAGGAGCTCGCGAAGCAGACCGAGGATGCCGAGCTGGCGGCCGGATTCGCGGAGGTCGCGGAGGCGCTGACCGCCAGCGAGGCGCAGATCAATGACGAGCTGCTCTCGGTGCAGGGCTCGCCGACCGACATCGGTGGCTACTTCCGCCCTGACGACGCCCGGGTGAACGCCGTGATGCGCCCGTCCAACACGTTCACCGAGGTGCTGCAGGGCCTCGTCGCACGCTTGGGCTGACGTATCGCGCCTGAGGCCTGGCGAGGGCGCGTGCTGTCGGGAAGGCCAAGGGGACGGCCCCACGCTGGTGAGTCGGCTCACGTCGGGAACAACACGCCGGGCTCAGGAGATTGAACTCGTTGTGACGACCATCGGATCCCCGCACGCAGCCAGCGCCAGGCACCTCACCCTGGCGCTGCTCGCCCTTGCCATGGGTGGATTTGCGATCGGCACGACCGAGTTCATGACGATGGGGCTGTTGCCCGACATCGCCGAAGGTATCGACCAGTCGATCCCCACGACGGGCCACATGATCACGGCGTACGCCTTCGGCGTCGTGATCGGGGCGCCGATCATCGTGTCGCTGGGTGCTCGGCTGCCCAAGCGTGAGCTCGCGATCGGGCTGATCCTGGCGCTTGGCGTCGGCAATGCCCTGACGGCAGTCGCGCAGGGCTACGTGCCGGTGCTCCTCGCGCGATTCGTCGCGGGGCTCCCGCACGGCGCGTACTTCGGCGTCGCCTCCCTGCTGGCAGCCTCGCTGGTGCGTCCCCAGCTGCGCGGTCGCGCGGTCAGCTCGGTGATGCTGGGGCTGTCCGTCGCGACCGTCGTGGGAGTCCCGGCGAGCACGCTGCTCGGGCAGGGACTCGGCTGGCGCAGCGCGTACTGGGCCGTGCTGGGTATCGCGATCGTGGCTGCCGCGATGATTGCGCTGTTCGTCCCGCACTCGGCACCCGACCAGGGCGCCTCGTTGCGCCGCGAGCTCGCGGCACTCAAGCGACCGCAGGTGCTGTTCGCAGTATCTGCCGGGATGGTCGGCTTCGGCGGGTTGTTTGCGATGTACAGCTACATCGCCCCGATCGTCACCGATGTCACGGATCTGTCGAGAGGCTGGATTGCGGTCGCCCTGCTGGCCTTCGGGATCGGCTCGGTGCTCGGATCGTGGATCGCCGGAGTGATGGCGGACTGGAACGTCGAGCGGTCGGTCCTGCTGGGCTTCGCTGCGACGATCCTCGTGCTTGCGGTGTTCTACGGTGTCGCCTCGTTCGCTGTGCCGATGCTGTTTCTGGTGTTCTGTGTCGGTGCGCTGGGCTCGATCGTGGCGATCAATCTGCAGATCCGACTGATGGATGCAGCTGGCGACGCGCAGATGCTGGGCGCGGCCCTCAACCACTCGGCGCTCAACGTCGCCAACGGTCTCGGCGCCTTCTTCGGTGCCGTCATCATCGAGGCTGGCCACGGCTATCGCGCGACCAGTCTGGTGGGCGTCGTCCTGGCGACCCTGGGTCTGGCGATCTTTGCGATCGGTCTGGTGGTCCAGCACCGCTCGGCCGCACGAGCCTCCGCCGCGGCCGTCAGCGGCTGACCTGCTGGGCTCCCACCCGGGGCCGCAGCCACACCAGATCGCCCAGATGGAGCTGGAGTGCCGTCGCCTCGGCCCGAGTGACGACGATCTGGACCGGATCCGGGTGCAGCGGGTCGTCGGGGGTCACCTCCAGACGGATCTCGAAGCCCACCCTGGTCCAGCGAGTGATCGGGCCGGATGCGGTCGCGGCGTGTTCGTAACGGGTGATGTCGATGTCGTGGGGGCGGATCAGGTGGTCGCCGAGTCGGGTGACCGGGCCGAGAAAGGACAAGACGAACTCGGTGGCGGGTCGGTCGTACAAATCGTCCGGCGAGCCGATCTGCTCGATACGTCCCTCGTTGATCACGACCAGACTGTCGGAGACCTCCAGGGCCTCCTCCTGGTCATGGGTCACGAACACCGTCGTCACGTGCACCTCGTCGTGCAGGCGGCGCAGCCAGTCCCGTAGCTCCTTGCGCACCTTGGCGTCCAGAGCGCCGAAAGGCTCGTCGAGCAACAGAACGCTGGGTTCGATCGCGAGGGCCCGCGCCAGGGCCATCCGCTGGCGCTGCCCCCCTGAGAGCTGCGAGGGCAGCCGGTGCGCGAACTGTTCCAGGTGCACCAGTTCGAGCAGCTCACCGACCCGGCGCCGGACCTCATCTCTGGGGGTCTTGCGGATCTCCAGCCCGAAAGCCACGTTCTTGGCGACCGTCAGGTGCCGGAACGCGGCGTAGTGCTGGAACACGAAGCCCACATTCCGCTTCTGCGCTGGGACGTTGGTGGTGTCTCGGCCTTGGATGTGGACGGTCCCGCTGTCGGACGACTCGAGCCCGGCAATGATGCGAAGCAGGGTGGACTTGCCGCCGCCGCTGGGTCCGAGCAGCGCCGTGAGCTGTCCGCTCGGGATGCTCAGGTCGATGTCCTGCAACGCGACGAAGTCGCCGAATGTCTTGCTGATCCCGCGGATCTCAATCCCCATCGTGGTCGTCCCTGGGTCGGAGGATGGTCACGACGACGAGCGCCGCGACCGCGATCAGTGCAAGCAGGAACGAGGTCGCGTATGCCGATCCCTGCTCGAAGTCCTGGTATTTCTCCTCGACGACGAGCGTCGCGGTCTGGGTCTGCTGCGCGATGTTGCCGGAGATGACCTTGACGGCCCCGAACTCGCCGAGCGAGCGGGCCAGACTGAGCACGACGCCGTAGATCAGGGCCCACTTGATCGAGGGAAGAGTGATGCGGCGGAAGGTCTGCAGCGGTCCGGCGCCGAGGCTGCGGGCGGCCTGCTCCTGCTCCGTGCCGATCTCCTGCAGCACCGGCACGAGCTCGCGCACGACCAGCGGCAGGCTCACGAACGCCGTGGCCATGATGATGCCTGGCGGGGCGAAGGCTATCTGGAGCCCCGCTCGGTCGAGCTCGGGGCCGAGCAGCCCGTTGGTGCTGCCGTAGGCCAGCAGCAGGGCGAGCCCCACCACGACGGGCGAGACTGACAGCGGTAGGTCGATGAGGGCAGACAGGACGCCACGGCCGGGAAAGTCGTACCGCACCAGCAGCAGTGACACCCCCACGCCGAACACCGTGTTGATCGCAACGGCCCACGCCGCGACGTAGACCGTGAGCTGCAGTGCGAATGTCACCTCGGGGTCTGACAGGGCGGCCTGAAGGTTGCCCAGCCCCCCGTCGAACGTCGTGACCACGACGAGCGAGACCGGCCAGACGACCAGAAAGAACAGGTACGCGGCGACGATCGCGCGGCGCACGTACGTTCCGACAGATGGCACCGTCGCGACCCGGCTAGCCACGGCTGGCCGCCACGCGGTTCAGGAGCTGCAGCAGCATGATCACGAGCAGCGCGACGACGAGGAGAATCACCGCGACCGAGGCGGCGGCCGCGTCGTCCCCGTTCTCGATGTACGTCAGGACCCGGACCGACGCGACCTCGGTCTGGCTGGGCAGGTTGCCCGACAGCAGCACCAGCGAGCCGTACTCGCTGATGCCTCGCGCGAACGAGAGCGCGGCCCCCGCAGTGATGGCTGGCGTGAGCGCCGGCAGGACGATACGTCGCAGCGTCGTGGCGCGGCTCGCACCCAGGGACGCTGCGGCCTCCTCGACGTCGCGGTCGAGCTCCATCAGGACTGGCTGCACGGTGCGAACCACAAATGGCAGCGTCACGAACAGCAGAGCGAGGAACACCGAGCGCTCGGTGTTTGCGACGTTGACGCCGAGCGGGCTCGACGGGCCATACAGGCTCAGCAGCACCAGTCCTGCCACGATCGTCGGCAGGGCGAACGGGATGTCGATGACGACCTCGAGCAGGCGCTTGCCGGGGAACGCGTCACGCACCAGCACCCACGCGATGAGGCTGCCCATGACGACGTTGATCAGCGTGACATAGATGGCCTGGGTCACGGTGAGCCGAAGCGCAGCCGCGGTCTGTGGATTCGTCAGGGTGTCCCGGAACGTCTGCCAGCCGCCGTCCACCGACTGAATCACCACGAGTGCCAGCGGGATCAGGACGAGCAGACTGAACCACGACAGTGCCAAGGCCAGCCCGAGGGCCGATGAGCGGGTCATCGCGGTCGGTGGTCGAGGCCGCCTGGTGCGCGTCGAGGCAGGGTTCGGCTCGGTCGCGATCGTCACGACTTCCCGGACCTCGCGATGATGCGGCTGATGATGCCGTCGGCGCCGAAGAAGGTCGCGTTGACAGCATCCCAACCGCCGAATGTCTGGTCGATCGTGAACAGCTCGTCGATCGTGGGAAAAGGCGCCCGTGGGTCGTTCGCGCCCGTGACGCTCGGGGTCTGGACTCCCGGGACCGAGGCCAGGGGGCGGAAGCCGTGTCTGGCGTAGATGCGCTGGCCCTCCGCGCTGAGTGCGAAGTCGAGGAAGTCCCGGGCGGCCGGCCCGGCGTCGGTCGTCACGGCGCCCGGGTTCTCGATCAGCAGGTTGTGACTCGGAACGATGTAGTCGATGTCCTCACCGCTCTGCCGGGCGAGGATGGCCTCGTTCTCGTACGACAGCAGGACGTCACCGGTACCGCTCTGGAACGCCGTCGTCGCGTCGCGTCCGCTCCCGGGCAGCGCGGCGACGTTGGCAAAAAGCTTCGCCAGATAGGCCCGGGCGTCTGCCCTGCTCCCGCCGTCGGCGATGACGGACTGGTAGGCCGCGAGGATGTTCCAGCGAGCCGAGCCCGAAGAGCTCGGGTTGGGCGTCACCACGCCGACGCCCGGCTTGGCCAGGTCGGCGAACGAGGTTATTCCCAGGGGGTTGCCCTTGCGCACGACGATGGCCACGACCGAGGTGCTGAGGATGCCCCGGTTGGTGCCGGAGTTCCAGGTCTTGGCGACCAGGCCCGCGTCTACCAGCCGGGTGACGTCAGGCGTCAGGGAGAAGTGCACGACATCGGCCGGCAGCCCGTTTCCCACTGCGCGGCTCTGGTCGCCGGAGGCGCCGAACGACTCCCGCCATGCCACCCTGTCGCCAGGCCGTGACGCGGCAAATGCCCTTTCCACCGCTCCGTCGGCGGCCTTGGCAACGGAGAAGGCAACCAAGGACAGCGTGGTCGACGAGGTGCCCTTGTCGGTACTGCCACTGCTCGGCGCGCACGAAGTCAGGACGGTGACAACGGCGGCGATTGCAAGGATCCTGGTCGGTCGGGGGCGTCTGGTGGGCACGGGGCTCTCCTGGTCGTGGCGCACGTCGTGAGTGCTTGGAGCCTCAACGTAGGGAGGATGTGAGGCGCCCTTTCGGCATCCCATGATGTGGGATCTGTCACCGAGGGGCACGAATTTCTGCTCTGTGGAGCGGCTGAAAGCCTCGCGCAGAGTCGTCCTCGCCCGCTGCGACTAGTCGAAGACCACAGTTCGGGGGCCGTTCATCAGCACCCTGGACTCCGCGTGCAGCTGGACTGCGTGCGACAGGGTCTGCGCCTCGACATCGCGGCCGACCCGAGCCAGGTCGGCGGGCGCCATCCGGTGGTCCACCCGGAGCACGCCCTGGTCGATGATCGGTCCTTCGTCGAGCGCCGCCGTCACGTAGTGGGCTGTGGCGCCGATCAGCTTGACCCCACGGTCATGTGCCTGCTGGTACGGGCGGGCGCCCTTGAAGCTGGGCAGGAAGCTGTGGTGGATGTTGATCGCGCGTCCTTCGAGTGCCCGGCACAGATCGTCAGACAGGATCTGCATGTAGCGCGCGAGCACCACGAGATCGATTTGCAGATCTGCGACGAGCTCCAGCAGCCTCGCTTCTGCGGCCGGCTTGTCGGTCGCGGGCAGGTGGTGGAACGGTATGTCGTAGGCCGCGGCCAGTCGCTCGAGGTCGGTGTGGTTGGAGACGATCGCGGGGATCTCGACGTTCAGCGCCCCGGCGCTCTGGCGGTAGAGGAGGTCGTTGAGGCAATGGCCCTCCTTCGACACCATCACGAGCGCACGCAAGGGCTGCTCGGCGACGACGAGTCGGTAGGCCATGGCGTGCTCGGCAGCGACCGGCGCGAACGCCGCTGACAGGGCCGAGACGGACGGCGTTTCTGGGAAGTCGAAGTGCAGGCGGAGGAAGAACTCGTCGTCGGTGGTGTCGGTGAACTGCTGGCTGTCCAGGATGTTGCCGCCGGACTCGGCTATCCACCGGGTCACTGCGAACACCAGGCCCGGGCGGTCGGGGCACGACAGGGTGAGGACGAACGACGAAGGCACCCGCCCACTCTAGGAGAGGGCAGGTGTTTTCGTCGGCGACTACTCGGCGACGACGGTCGCGGCTACCGGCGGAACGCCCCGTCGGCCTTCGTGCGACGGGGCCGCGAAGAACAGCACCGCGATGATGCCGATCGCGAATGCGAAGACCGGCAGCAGCAGGGACTGGGCCATCGCGTCGGCGAACGGTCCTTGGATCTCGGCCGGCATGGAACCCTTCTGTGAGAAGAAGTCGCCCGACGAGCCGCCGAGCTGGTTGGCGGCCAGTCGCGCCTCGATGAGCGAGGCGATCGCCGCACTGCCGAGCACCGCACCGACCTGACGGGTGGTGTTGTAGACGCCGGCGCCTGCACCCGCCGAGGCCATCGGCAGGTTGCGGGTCGCCGTCGCGCTGAGGGGAGCCCACAGGCAGGCATTGGAGACTCCGAACAGGGCCATGGGCAGCAGCAGCTGCCACACCGGGGTGGTCGGCGTCAGCAACGACGACAGCCACAGCATCGCCGTTGCCGCGGTGCCGAAGCCGACGAGCGTGATGTTGCGCGGGTGGGTCCGATCGACGAGCTTGCCGACGAACGGCGACAGCACCATCAGCACGACTGCCATCGGCACCATGAGCAGGGCGGCTTGCGTCGGGCTCCAACCGCGAACACCCTGCGCGTAGAACTGGACCGGCAAGGACATCGCGGTGATCGAGAGCGACACCAGCGCTATCCCGCCGTTGCCCAACGAGAAGTTGCGGTCGCGGAACAGTCCCAACGGCACGAGGGGCTCGCGCTTGATTCGGCTCTGCCACCAGATGAAGCTTGCGAAGGTCAGGAGACCCACCGAGATCAGCAGGGGGACGCTGATGATCCCGGAGATCGTGCCCCAGTGATACTTCTGGCCCTCCTCGAGCCCGAAGACGATCAGGAACATGCCGACACCGCTCAGCGCGACACCCAGCAGGTCGAAGGTGTGGGGGCGGGTCCGGAGCCGCGGGACGAGCCGGGCGGCCACGACGAACCCGACGATGCCGACCGGAACGTTGATGAAGAAGATCCATTCCCATCCGAGTGTGTCGACCAGCACGCCACCCAGGATCGGGCCGACCAGTGTCGCGACGCCGGCGGTCGCTCCCCACAGCGCCATGGCGCTGCCGCGCTTGGCCGGGGCGAACGTGCGGGTGATGACAGCCATCGTCTGGGGAGTGATCAGCGAGGCACCGACACCTTGCACGACCCGCGCCACGATGAGCATCTCGATCGATCCGGTCAGTCCGCACCACAACGAGGCGAGGGTGAAGATCGTCAGGCCGACCAGGTAGACCCGCTTGGGTCCGAACTGGTCGCCGAGCCGACCGGTTACCAGCAGGGGCACGGCGTACGCCAGCAGATAGGCACTGGTCACCCAGATGACCGCATTGGCATCGGCACTCAGGTCGCGGGCGATTGCGGGCGTCGCGACGAACACGATCGTGTTGTCGACCAGGATCATGAAGAAGCCGATCACCATGGCCCAGAGCGCGGGCCATGGCTTGTAGCCCTCGGGCAGGTCGATGGTGTGAGTCAGTGGGGTTGCCATGGTCTGTTCCTCGCGTGCAGGGAATGAGATGCGCGTCCGGACGTGCCGCGCGACACGGTGAGCGACCGGTGGCACAAGTATGCCCCGCACAACGGTTCCGATGCGCAACCAGTCTCGCAGGTGGAGAGGACTGACTCCTCAGATCAGCGCAGGAGCTCGTAGCCGTGCAGGTCGTCGTACGATCCGTCACCCAAACGCTCGGCGGCGTGCTGTGTGCCGTAGTGCGTGAATCCGACCGCCGTCGCGATGGCGTTGCTGGCGGCGTTGTCGGCCGCGGCGTAGAGCACGAGTCGGCGACGGTCGAGTCCGTCAGGGTCGAGTGCGTGGCGGACGATCGTCTGCATCGCCTCGGTCATGACTCCCCGGCCGCGAGCGGCGGGGTGGGCCCAGTAACCGATCTCGCCAGTCGTCGGGTTGACCCCGGCGAGGTCCATGACGGCGATGTTGGCAAGCAGCTCGTCGGTCTTGACGTCCGTGATGGCCCAGCTTGCCTTGACCCCGACAGCCGCCTGCCACGTGCAGTCGGCGACGTAGTTGCGGGCGGTCGCCTGGGTGTACGGCTGGGGAAGCCCGGCGAGGAAGTGCTGGGACAGCGGATCGTTGCACGCCTCGACGATGCGCGGCAGGTCGGCCTCGGTGAACGGCCGCAATCGCAGCCGCTCGGTCTCGAGCACGGGGGACTCGGCCCAGTGGGTCTTCGGCATCGGGCTGTCACCGAACCGGATGGAGCCGGTCCACGCGTCGAGCACGCGGCCGCGCTCGTGCAGCATCCCTGGCGTGAGCCCGTGCAGCGTGAAGCCGGTCTGGTGTGCGACCCGCAGCGAGGCGGTGTTGCCGACGTGCGAGCGCCAGTGCACGATCTCGACGCCGCCCTCGTTGAGCGCCCAGTCGACGGCCAGGCGGACGGCGCTGGCCATGAGTCCCCGACCGCGGGCCCATGGGTGCAGGGCGAAGCCGATGTCGGCGATGGGCGACTGCCGGATGTCGATGTTTCCGGCGAATCGTGCGCGTCCGGTCTCGTCCTGGGCCTCGATCGCCCAGCCACGGTGAGTCCGGTCGTCCCAGCCACGGGGGATCACGTTGAACGCGAACTGCTCGGTCATCTCCCGCGTGTGCGGAGTCGGGATCGCGGTCCAGCGGATCATCTCGGGGTCGTTGGCCAGCTCGAGCATCGCGTCGAGGTCGCCCGGCACGTGAGCGCGCAGCGTCACGGTGCCATCACTGAGCACGGGCACCGTGAGCGGCCATCTCATGCCCATGTGAGCCTGCTCACGGGCCCCGGGACCGGAGCGGGTCGGCCGGGTACACCCCGAGAATCTTGACCTCGGTCGTGAAGAACGTGAGCTCCTCGAGGGCTCGAGCCAGGCCGGGATCGTCGGGATGGCCGTCGACCTCGGCGAGGAACTGCGTCGCCGTGAACCAGCCGTCGACCATGTAGCTCTCGAGCTTGGTCATGTTGACGCCGTTCGTCGCGAAGCCCCCCAGCGCCTTGTAGAGCGCGGCAGGCAGGTTGCGCACGTTGAAGATGAAGCTCGTGACGGTTGGTCCGTCGCCGGGAGCGGCCCGGACGGGTTCGCGCGACAGGACGACGAACCTGGTCGTGTTGTGGTCCTCGTCCTCGATGTCAGTCGCCAGCACGTCGAGGCCGTAGATCTCGGCGGCCAACGGCGGCGAGATCGCCGCTTGGCTGGGATCGTTCGCAGCGGCGATCTCCCGGGCCGCGCCAGCGGTGTCGCCGGAGATGATCGGGGTGAGACCGTACTGGCGGATGATCTTGCGGCACTGGCCGAGCGCGTGCACGTGGCTGTGCACGGTCTCGATGGTGTCGAGGGTCGCGCCAGGCACACCGAGCAAGCTGAACTGGATGCGTAGGAAGTGCTCGGCGACGATGTGCAGGTCCGAAGTCGGCAGGAAGTGGTGGATGTCGGCGACCCGCCCGGCGATCGAGTTGTCGATCGGGATCATCGCGAGAGCCGCGTCGCCGCCCGCCACGGCCGCGAACACGTCCTCGAACGAGGCGCATGCCACCGTCTCCCAGTCGGGGTAGCGCTCGCGCGCCACGATGTGGGAGTTGGCGCCGGGCTCGCCCTGGTAGGCGATCCGGTTCTGAGTGCTCACGCCCCCAGTCTTTCAGAGAGTCACGCGACGCGGTGTGCGCCATCGGCGGCGTGGGCGACGAAGATCTCCGGCGCGGGCCACTGGTGCGAGGCGTAGCGCGCCTCGACCCGTTCGCGCACTGCTGCAACCGTGTCGAGCGGGAGCAGTGCGATCGCGCTGCCACCGAACCCGCCACCAGTCATCCGGGCGCCGACTGCCCCGGCCTCGAGCGCAGCCTCGACCGCCACGTCGAGCTCGAGGCAGCTGACCTGGAAGTCGTCACGCAACGAGGCGTGCGAGGCGGTCAGGATGGTCCCGAGCTGGACCCAGGACCGCCGCTTGATCGCATGGACAGCGCCGCGTACTCGAGCGGTCTCGGTCAGCACGTGCCGCGTGCGTGCCTTCAGGATGTCGTCGGTCAGCCGAACCGTTGCGTCCAGCGTCGCCTCGCTCAGCCACTCGACGCCGAGCTCGGCCGCGGCACGCTCGCACTCCTCGCGACGGGCGGCGTACTCGCCGTCAGCCAGCGCGTGGTGCGCTCGGGTGTTGATGACCAGCAGAGTCAGACCGTCGTCCTCCCACGTGACCGGAACGGGTGTGGTCGTGGGCGGCGACATCGACGTGTCCATCAGGATTGCGTGGCCTGCCTGGCCCTGGAGCACCGCGAGCTGGTCCATCATGCCGACCGGTGCGCCGACGAAGTCGCTCTCGGACCGCTGGGCCAGCTGCGCGATCCGCGTGCGATCCAGCCCGAGACCGAACAGCTCGTCGAAGGCGACGCCGATGCCGCAGGTCAGCGCGGCCGACGACGAGAGACCGGAGCCGGACGCAAGCCGTGACTCGACGACGACGTCGGAGCCGGGGAAGTGGTGTCCGTCCTGGACCAGGCTCCACACCATGCCGGCGGCATAGGCTGCCCAGTCGTCGACCTCGCCGGGCTGGACTCCGGTGCTGAAGGTCGCCTTGGTCGAGCCCGGCAGGTTGGACCAGACGTTGACGGTGTCGTCATCCCTCGCCCGCACCTTGACCGTCAGGGATCGGTCGATCGCGATCGGGAGCACAGGGCCACCGTTGTAGTCGAGGTGTTCGCCGATCAGATTCACCCGGCCGGGGACTTCCCATCGGCGTACGTCAGTCACGGGTCGAGCGTATCCAGACGGCCTTGCCGACGGCGACCGGCACGCGGCTGGCAGAATGCCCCCATGTCCGCTGACCGTCGCCCTCGCGTGCTGTCCGGAGCCCAACCGACGGCCGACTCGTACCACCTCGGCAACTACTTCGGCGCCTTCAAGCAGTGGGTCGGACTGCAAGACGAGTTCGAGGCGTTCTACTTCATCCCAGACCTGCACGCCATCACGGTCGAGTACGAGCCCGCAAGGCTGCGCGAGCGCACCTACATCGCAGCAGCCCAGCTGCTCGCCGCCGGCGTCGATCCTGAGCGCAGCGCGCTGTTCGTCCAGAGCCACGTGCCCGAGCACGCGCAGCTCGCCTGGGTGCTGGGTGGCATCACGGGCTTCGGCGAGGCGAGCCGGATGACCCAGTTCAAGGACAAGTCGGCACGGACCGGCTCGGACTCCTCGAGCGTCGGGCTGTTCACGTATCCCGTCCTGATGGCCGCGGACATCCTGATCTATCAAGCCGATCGGGTCCCCGTCGGTGAGGACCAGCGTCAGCACGTCGAGCTGACCCGCAACCTCGCGCAGCGCTTCAACCACCGCTTCGGGGACACCTTCACGGTGCCGCAGGCGCACATCGTCAAGGCGACCGCCAAGATCTACGACCTGCAGGATCCGACCTCCAAGATGAGCGGCTCGAACCAGTCGCACGCGGGCGTGGTGGACCTGACTGACACACCCAAGCAGGTGGCCAAGAAGCTGCGCTCCGCCGTGACCGACTCCGGTGCCGAGATCCGCTTCGACCCTTCGACAAAGCCCGGCGTCTCCAACCTGCTGTCGATCTACTCCGCGCTCACCGACGAGCCGATCGAGTCGGTGGTCCGGGACTTCGAGGGCAAGCAGTACGGCCACCTCAAGGTCGCCCTCGGTGATTTGCTGGCGGACTTCGTGGGTCAGTTCGGTGACCGTACCCGCGAGCTCCTGGCCGATCGGGCCGAGCTCGATCGGATCCTGGCCGGCGGCGCTGACCGGGCCCGCGAGGTGGCCGGCGCAACCCTTGACCTGGTCTATGAGCGCTCTGGGTTCGTGCGCGGCCGATGACCGAGCATCAGCCGCTGATCGGGATCTCGATCCCGGTTCCGGAGCCGTACGGAAGCCGGCTCCAGGACGAACGAGCAGGCTTCGGGGACGCGATGGCCAGGACCGTGCCCAGTCACGTCACGCTGATTCCGCCGATGCACCACGAGGACGACGTCGAGGGTGTGGCGAGGTCGCTGGAGCGCACGTCGGCAACCATGTCGCCGTTCGGGATGCGGCTTCGGGGCACCGGAACCTTTCGCCCGGTGTCGCCAGTGGTGTTCGTCGCGATCAGCGAAGGCATCTCTCAGACCGAGCTGCTGGCGATGGACATCCGCCGCACCCTGAACGTGCCGGAGCCGGAGTTCCCGTTCCATCCCCATGTCACGGTCGCTCACCACCTCGACGACGCCAGGCTGGACCGCGCGTACGAGGCGCTGAGCGACTTCGACTGCAGCTTCCTGGTCGAGTCCTTCGCGCTTTACCTCCACCACGAGGTCGAGGGCTGGGTGCCGGAGCGAAAGTTTCTGCTGGGTCGGTAGGACTTGTGGATCAGACGACCTCCAGACCTCCGCTGGCGAAGGACGTGAGGTGTTCGAGCAGCTCGGCCTTGAATGCGCGCGCGGCGAGCGGCAGGGCTTCGGAGCTGCGATGGGCCAACGCGATGACTCGGTCGAGGGGGGGATCGTCCAACGCGGTGGCCTGCAGAAGTGGTCGGGTCGCCAGCACCATGCTCGGCACCACAGCGTGACCGAGGCCGGCCTGCACGAAGCTCAGCACTGCGCTCATCTCGCCGCCCTCGACCGCGAGCTGCGGTTCGAATCCGGCGGCCGCGCAGGCACGGAGGGTCACGTCGCGGAGGTCGTAACCCTCGCGGAACATCACCAGCGGGAGATCGCGAAGATCGGCGACGCCCATGCTCGAAGGCATGACGGCATCGGCTCGGCTGGCGAGCACGAGCCGCTCGCGTAGGACCGGCGTCGTCTCGAGGTCGGGCTCGTGGGTGTGCAGAGGCACGATCAGCAGCGCCACGTCCAGGCGACCGTGGGAGAGCTCCTGGGTCAGGACCTGTGATCCGGCCTCCTGGACCTCCAGGTCGATGTCGGGATGAGCCTGGTGGAAGCGAGTCAGCGCGTCGGGGAGCAGACCGTCGCACAGCGAGGGGGTCGCGCCGAGCCGGACGCGTCCTCGTCGCAGGCTTGCGACCTCGTGCACCGTGCGTTCGGCGCTCTCGACGTCGATCAGAATGCGTTGTGCGTGGGGGAGGAGGGCTTCGCCGGCGGTGGTGAGGTCGATGGCGCCGCGGTTGCGCACGAACAGCTGGGTGCCGAGCGAGTTCTCGAGCACGCGGATCTGCTTGGACAGGGTGGGCTGGGAGACCCCGGTCAGGTCAGCCGCCCTGGTGAAGTGCCGGGTACGGGCGACGGCGACGAAGTAGGCCAGCTGCTGAATCTGCACTCGACCATCCTTTCATAGCCGGTGGCTATGAAACCTGCCCTCACTATGACTTAGCGCATATCGACTTCGGGTCCTAGTGTTGGCATGTGGCGACTACCCAATCTGTGAAACGCGCGTCGGCCAAGCGTTCGACCGTCGCGCTCAAATATGCGATGGCGGTGTCGGGGCTCATCATGGTGGGCTACCTGATCCTGCACATGTACGGCAACCTCAAGGCCTTCGCGGGTCCCGACTCGTTCAACGAGTACGCCGAGCACCTCCGGACGATCGGCACGCCGATCCTGCCGAACGAGGGTCTGCTCTGGATCGTCCGAGTCGTGCTCCTCGCGGCCGTCCTGATCCACGCCTATGCCGCCATCACGCTGTGGCGGCGGAACAAGCAGGCAGCCGGCTACGTCGGGAGCACGCGCTACCAGACCAAGCAGAACAAGGCCGGGATCCAGCGCAGCTATGCCTCGTTCACGATGCGTTGGGGCGGGGTGACGATCGCGCTGTTCATCGTCTTCCACATCCTCAACCTCACGACGAACGACATCCATCCCGGTGGTCGTGCCGACACGGCGTACGGCCGGCTCCACAACACGTTCGAGAACCCATGGGTCTGGATCGCGTACGTCGTCGCCATGATCGCGGTGGGCTTCCACCTGTGGCACGGCTTCTGGAGCGCCTTCACGACTCTTGGGCAGAACCACAGCCCGACCCGCTCGGCATCGGTCTGGAACACCGCGGCGATCGTGATCGCCGTGGCCTTGACGATCGGCTTCCTCGCACCGCCGACCGCGATTCTCTTCTTCGGTCTGGGAGGCTGACATGACTGAGACCACCATCTCCGAGGAGTTCCACGCCGTCGGTGAAGACATCGCCGACACGAAGGCGCCTTCGGGCCCCATCGAGAAGCGTTGGGACGAGCGCAAGTTCGGCGCCAAGCTGGTCAATCCCGCCAACCGTCGCAAGCTGAGCGTCATCGTGGTCGGTACGGGCCTGGCCGGCGCGTCGGCAGCCGCGACCCTTGGCGAAGCGGGCTATCAGGTCAGGAGCTTCTGCTACCAGGACAGCCCGCGTCGCGCGCACTCGATCGCCGCGCAGGGTGGCATCAACGCCGCCAAGAACTACCGCAACGACGGCGACAGCATCTACCGACTGTTCTACGACACGGTCAAGGGCGGCGACTTCCGTGCCCGCGAGTCCAACGTCTACCGCCTCGCGCAGGTCTCGGTGAACATCATCGACCAGTGCGTCGCGCAGGGCGTCCCGTTCGCGCGCGAGTATGGAGGTCTGCTCGACAATCGCTCGTTCGGTGGCGTGCAGGTCTCACGCACGTTCTACGCTCGCGGGCAGACCGGCCAGCAGCTCCTGATCGGCGCGTACCAGGCGCTCGAGCGCCAGATCGCCGCCGGCACGGTCGAGATGAACACCCGGCACGAGATGCTCGAGCTGATCATGGTCGACGACCGGGCGCGCGGCATCGTCGTGCGTGACATGGTCACCGGCGAGATCGAGACGCACACTGCGGACGCGGTCGTGCTGGCAACGGGCGGCTACGGCAACGTGTTCTTCCTGTCGACCAACGCCATGGGCTGCAACACCACGGCCACGTGGCGTGCGCACCGCAAGGGCGCCTACTTCGCGAACCCCTGCTACACGCAGATCCACCCGACCTGCATCCCGGTCAGCGGCGACTACCAGTCCAAGCTGACTCTGATGTCGGAGTCGCTGCGCAACGACGGTCGCATCTGGGTTCCCAAGAAGGGTGGCGACGAACGCGCCGCAGTGGACATCCCCGAGGACGAGCGCGACTACTACCTCGAGCGGATCTATCCCGCCTTCGGCAACCTCGTGCCGCGAGACATCGCCTCCCGCGCTGCCAAATATCAGTGCGACGACGGCAAGGGCGTCGGTCCCGGCGGGCTGGGTGTCTATCTGGACTTCGCCGAGGCGATCCAGCGGCTCGGCCTGGACGCGGTCAAGGCCAAGTACGGCAACTTGTTCGACATGTACGCGCAGATCACCGGCGAGAATCCGTACGAGACGCCGATGCGCATCTATCCGGCCGTCCACTACACGATGGGTGGCCTGTGGGTCGATTACGACCTGTCGAGCAACCTGACCGGGTTGTTCGTCGCGGGCGAGGCGAACTTCTCCGAGCACGGAGCCAACCGGCTCGGGGCCTCGGCGCTGATGCAGGGTCTCGCGGACGGCTACTTCGTCCTGCCCTACACGCTGGCCAACTACCTTGCGGACGGGCCGTACGAGCCGGTCGATGACGACCACGCGGCCGTCGTCGAGGCCCGACAGGCGGTCGAGGACCGGATCCAGAAGCTGCTGGCGATCGACGGCGACCGCACAGTCGACTCCTTCCACAAGGAGCTTGGCCAGATCATGTGGGACTACTGCGGGATGGAGCGGAGCGAGGAAGGCCTGGTCAAGGCCATCGGCATGATCCGCGAGCTCAAGCAGGAGTTCTGGACCAACGTCAAGGTCACCGGTGCCAACGAGGAGTTCAACCAGACGCTCGAGCGTGCCGGACGTGTCGCGGACTTCATCGAGCTGGGTGAGCTGATGTGCATCGACGCGCTCAACCGGCGCGAGTCGTGTGGCGGTCACTTCCGCGTGGAGAGCCAGACCGAGGACGGCGAGGCGCTGCGCCAGGACGCGGAGTTCGCGTACGTCTCGGCCTGGGAGTACGGGGACCAGCAGCCCACGCTGCACAAGGAACCGTTGGAGTACGAGTACGTCGAGATGAAGTCCAGGAGCTACAAGTGAACATCACCGTCCGGGTGTGGCGTCAGAAGAACGCCGATGACAAAGGCAAGATGGTCACCTACGGCCTCGAGAACGTCAGCGAGCACATGTCGTTCCTCGAGATGCTGGATGTCCTCAACGAGCAGCTCACCCTGTCCGGAGACGACCCCATCGCCTTCGACCACGACTGCCGAGAGGGCATCTGCGGCTCCTGTGGCGTCGTGATCAACGGAGTCGCGCACGGGCCCGAGGTCACCACGACCTGCCAGCTGCACATGCGCAGCTTCGAGGACGGCGCCGTGATCGACATCGAGCCGTGGCGCGCGGGCGCATTCCCGGTCGTCAAGGATCTCGTCGTCGATCGTTCTGCATTCGACCGGATCATCCAGGCTGGTGGCTTCATCAGTGCACCGACCGGCTCGGCTCCCGAGGCCAACAACCTTCCGGTGCCGAAGGAGGACGCGGACCACGCCTTCGAGTCCGCGACCTGCATCGGCTGTGGTGCATGCGTTGCCGCCTGCCCCAACGGTTCGGGCATGCTGTTCACGGCGGCCAAGATCACCCACCTCGGTCTGCTCCCGCAGGGCCAGCCCGAGCGCGACTCGCGGGTCGTCGGCATGATCGAGCAGCACGACCACGAGGGCTTCGGCGGTTGCACCAACATCGGCGAGTGCACGGCTGCCTGCCCCAAGGGGATCCCGCTGGACACCATCAGCCAGCTCAACCGTGATCTCCTGGGAGCGCTTGCCAAGGGCAAGGCCTGACCCAGCCGGATCAGAAGCCGCGTCGGCACCCACCAGGTGCTCGGCGCGGCTTCTTCGTCTGCCGACACGCGCTCAGCTCGTGGGCCGGCTCGCTGCTGACTGCCCGCTTCAGACGGGCATGCGTCGGGGCGAGTTGCGGTCCGCCGGCGGGGACATACGGTGGATTCATGCACGTCGAGCGAACCTTCACCGTGTCCAGGTCCATCGAGGACGTCTTCGACTACCTCAGCGATTTTGAGAACACCAACAACTGGGACCCCGGGACCGTGCAGACGACCCGAACCAGCGGCGACGGCGGGCTGGGCACGACGTACGACAACACGTCGGAGTTCATGGGACGCAAGACCGAGCTGAAGTACGAGACGATCGGCTTCGACCGTCCGACGTTCTTCTCGGCGCGTGGCAAGAACAAGACCGCGACGGCGACGGATTCGCTGACGTTCACGCGAGATGGTGACCGCACGCAGATTCATTACCGGGCCGACTTCCAGTTCCATGGGCTGGTTCGATTCATCGCACCACTGGTCGTCAAGCCCAAGCTGGACTCGCTGGCGGACGAGACCGTCGAGCAGATCAAGACAGTGCTGGAGTCGTCCTCCTAGCTCCGATTCAGGCAGCAAGGCAGCAAGGCAGGACCGCGGTCCGCGAACAGGGATATCCTGACCGGATGCCTCTGTCCTTGTGTCAACGCCTCGCTCGATCGGTCGAGGTGGTCACGCCCGATCTCATCGAGGTGCGCCGCGAGCTGCACGCTTTCCCGGAGCTGTCATGGCACGAGGAGCGCACGACCGACCTGGTCGCGACGTGGATGGACAAGAACGGGATTGCGTACGAACGGTTCGAAGGCACCGGACTGATGGCCGAGATCGGCCCCGACGGCGGTCCGATCGTCGCGCTGCGGGCAGACCTGGACGGACTGCCGGTCGGCGACTCGTCACAGGATCCGTGGAAGTCGACCGTCCCGGGCGTCTCCCACTCATGCGGCCACGACGTCCACGTCGCGGCGCTGCTGGGGGCATCGGTCGCCCTGGCCGAGGCGCATGCCGATCACCTGTTGCCGGTACGCGTCCGGCTGATCTTCCAGCCAGCCGAGGAGGTCATGCCGGGCGGCGCCCTCAAGCTGCTGTCGGCGGGAGTGCTGCGCGGCGTCTCGCGGATCTTCGCGTTGCACTGCGACCCGTCGCTCGACGTCGGTCACGTCGGCCTTCGCGAGGGCCCGATCACGGGAGCGTCAGATCACATTCACGTCCAGCTGAGCGGTCGTGGCGGACACACCTCTCGTCCGCACCTCACCGAGGACCTGACGTTCGCCCTCGGCAGCCTGCTGATCCAGCTTCCGGCTGTGCTGTCCCGCCGTTTCGACCCGCGCGCCGGCGTCAGCATGGTGTGGGGCCAGATCCACGCTGGCAACGCGGCCAACGTGATCCCGTCGACCGGGGAGCTCAGTGGCACGCTCCGGATGCTCGAGGCTTCGGCCTGGCACCAGGCCGAGCATCTGGTCCGCGGACTGATCAGCGACATCATCCAGCCGTTCGGCGTGACTGCCGAGGTGACCTACACGCGTGGTGTTCCGCCGGTGGTCAACGACTTCGCCGCGACCGAGACCATGCGTCGAGCCGTGACCGAGGCGATCGGCCCGCATGGTGTCGCAACGACGGCTCAGAGTCTCGGCGGCGAGGACTTCGCGTGGTACGTCGCGTCCGTGCCCGGGGCGATGGGTCGACTGGGCACACGCACGCCGGACGGGCCGACGTACGACCTGCACCAGGGCAACCTGCGGGTCGACGAGCGGGCGATAGCGATCGGAGCCACGATCCTTGCGTGTGCAGCAGTGGTCTGAACGGTCCCATGCGGGGGGCGTCCGCGCCGATGCTGCACTGTGACAAATCGGTTACGACTCCTCCGAATGTGTGCGACCCCCTCCCGGTCGACCCTCACGGACACTAGGGTCTGAACACGTGCCGGGATCCCGGCTCTGTTTCGAGGAGGAATTTTGCGTCGATTGACCAAGCTTTCGGCTGTCGCCGCCGTGGCCGCGCTCGCTCTTGCGGGCTGCGGAAGCAGCGACAGCAGCAGCGGCGGCTCGGGCGACAAGCCCAGCGCCAGCAAGGACGTCTGCAAGACCGCCAAGGGCGACGGGCCCAAGATCGGCCTGGCGTACGACGTCGGTGGCCGTGGCGACCAGTCGTTCAACGATTCGGCATATGCCGGCCTGGAGAAGGCCGTCTCGGACTTCAACGCGACCTGCATCG
Organism: Aeromicrobium sp.; assembly: GCF_049587115.1. Lineage (GTDB taxonomy): Bacteria > Actinomycetota > Actinomycetes > Propionibacteriales > Nocardioidaceae > Aeromicrobium. The sequence continues at coordinate 15,511 of NZ_JBAVDI010000004.1, read as the reverse complement.
AGGGCGAGGCCACTGATGGTGAGGCTGAGTCGGCCCGTGAGGACCGGCTGCGCAACTTCGCCGAGAACGGTGCCACCGCGGTCGTGGGCGTCGGATTCGCCTACAGCGAGTCGATCAACAAGGTGGCCCCGGACTTCCCGGACGTCAACTTCGGTGTGATCGACGGCTTCGACCCCGACGACAAGGCCAACGACAACGTCGCCTACCTCGGCTTCGCCGAGGAGCAGGGTTCGTTCCTGGTCGGCGTCGCTGCGGCGCAGAAGAGCAAGTCCGGCACGATCGGCTTCGTCGGCGGCGTCAACAACGATCTGATCAAGAAGTTTGAGGCCGGCTATGCCGCGGGCGCCAAGGCTGCCAAGCCTGACGTCAAGGTCCTGGTCTCCTACATCCAGGAGTCCGATCTCAAGGGCTTCGGCGATCCGGCCGGTGGCAAGGCTGCCGCGACGGGTGAGTTCGACAAGGGCGCCGACGTGGTCTACCACGCTGCTGGCGGCTCGGGCTCGGGCGTCTTCGATGCAGCGGTTGACGCCGGGGACGGCAAGTGGGCCATCGGCGTCGACTCCGACCAGTACCTGACGGCCACCGATGCGCAGAAGACGCACATCCTGACGTCGATGCTCAAGCGGGTCGACACCGCGACGTACGACTTCGTGAAGTCGGTCGACGCGGGATCGCCCCTGACCAGCTACCAGAGCTACGACCTGAAGGCGGACGGCGTCGGCTACTCGACGTCGGGTGGCTTCTTGGACGACATCACGGGTGACATCGACGGCTACAAGGCCAAGATCATCAGCGGTGCCATCAAGGTCCCGACTGCTCCGTAAGGATCGGCCGAAATCTGTACGTCGAACCTGGGCTGGACGCGGTAGCGTTCAGCCCAGGTTCGTCCGATTTAGTCACGAATCAGTGCTGTTGAGGTGCTGCGGGAGGAGTGTCCGTGCCGTCTGAGGTGGACGCGGTCAGACTGCGTGGAATCGGCAAACGGTTCCCCGGGGTCATCGCCAATCACGATGTCGACCTCACGATCCGGGCGGGCACCGTGCACGCCCTGATCGGCGAGAACGGTGCTGGCAAGTCGACGTTGATGAAGATCCTCTACGGGGTGCAGCGGGCGGACGACGGCACGATCGAGATCGGCGGCCAGCAGCTCGTGCTCAAGTCGCCGACCGAAGCCATCGAGCACGGTGTGGGCATGGTCTTCCAGCACTTCATGCTGGCCGACAACCTGACCGTGCTGGAGAACATCGTCTTGGGCGCAGAGAAGCTGCACGGCATCGGTGACAAGGCGCGCGCGGAGATCACCCGCATCTCCGACACCTACGGTTTCGGGCTCAGGCCCGATGCGCTCGTCGAGAACCTCGGCGTGGCAGACCGTCAACGACTCGAGATCGCCAAGGTCCTCTACCGCGGCGCCAGCATCATCATCCTGGACGAGCCGACCGCGGTGCTCGTCCCGCAGGAGGTCGACGCGTTGTTCGTCAATCTGCGCGAGCTGCGCAATGCCGGCAACTCGGTGCTGTTCATCTCGCACAAGCTCGACGAGGTGCTGGCGATCGCCGACGACATCACGGTGATGCGGCGCGGAGCGACCGTCGGCACAGCCGACCCCAAGACCGCCACCAAGCGCGAGCTCGCGGAGCTCATGGTCGGCTCGGAGCTTCCGTCCCCGGCGACCGCCGACTCCACCGTGACCGACACCGTCGAGCTCGAGCTCCACGATGTCACCCTCACCGACGAGTTCGGCCGCGACCTGCTGACCAAGCTGTCCCTGCGGATCCACCGCGGCGAGGTGCTCGGCATCGCAGGTGTCGAGGGCAATGGTCAGGCCGAGCTGGTCGAGACCATCATGGGCATGCGCATCCCGACGCACGGCCGCATCACTCTCGGTGCCGAGGACGTCACCCACTGGCACACCCGTCAGCTGCGCGAGGCCGGGATCGGCTACATCCCGGAGGACCGGCACCGACACGGACTGCTGCTGGATTCTCCGCTGTGGGAGAACCGCATGCTGGGGCACCAGACCGAGGCGCCGAATGCCAAGGGGCCGTGGATCAACCGCTCGGGCGCCCGCACCGACACGACCCGCATCATGGCCGACTACGACGTCCGCGCCCCCGGTATCGACACCCCCGCCCGCGCACTGTCCGGCGGCAACCAGCAGAAGTTCATCGTGGGTCGGGAGATGAGCGGGAGCCCTGTGGTCCTGATCGCTTCGCATCCCACCCGCGGCGTCGACGTCGGCGCCCAGGCGGCGATCTGGGACCACATCAGGCACGCGCGTGCCGAAGGTCTCGCTGTGCTGCTGATCTCGGCCGATCTCGACGAGCTGATTGGCCTGTCCGACACGATCCAGGTGATCCTGCGAGGCAACTTCGTCGGCACCTTCGACCCCGCCACGGTCACGCCGCAGGACCTCGGAACCGCGATGACCGGAGGTGAGGCGGCGTGAATCGCGATCGTCTGCGCCGTATCGCGCTGGCCTTGCTGGCGCCGGCCATCGCGGTCGTGGTCAGTGTGGTGGTGACCTCGCTGGTGATCCTGGCTGCCGGCAGCGCGCCCGGAGACTTCTGGTCCGCGATGTTCAGCAATCCGCTTCCGCGAATCCGGGTCAACATCATCAATCAGACCGCGCTCATCTACACCGCGGCGGTGGCCGCCGCGATCGGTTTCCGCATGGGGCTGTTCAACATCGGTCTGGAGGGCCAGTACACGATCGCCTCGTTCGCGGCAGCATCGTTCGCAGGTGCGGCCTACCTCGGCGGCTTCCTCAACGTCGCGGTGGCGGTGCTCATCGCGATCGTGGTCGGCGCGTCCTGGTCAGGCATCGCGGGAATTCTCAAGACCACGCGCGGCGTCAGCGAGGTCATCTCCACGATCATGCTCAACGCGATCGCGGTGACCCTGGTCGGCTACCTGCTCACCCGTTACGGAGTGCGCGAGGGCAACACGGTTCGCACGAAGCGGATGCCGGAAAGCAGCACCCTGACGGGCTTCGCGCCGTACGAGGCTCGCGACGGTCAGGTCTGGGCGCTGTCGGTCATCGCGATCTTCGTGGGCGTGGGGTTCTGGATCCTGCTGAACAAGACCCGGTTCGGTTTCGATCTACGAGCCAGCGGCCAGTCACAAACTGCAGCGCTGGCCTCGGGAATCAATCCCAAGCGAATGATCCTGACCTCGATGCTGCTGTCCGGTGGAGTTGCCGGGCTGATCTGGCTGCCCGCGCTGTTCGGCGGCGCCGAGTCGTACGGAACGTCGTTCCAGTTCGGCCTCGGTTTCACCGGGATCGCGGTGGCACTGCTGGGCCGCAACCAGCCGTTCGGGATGTTGTTCGGAGCGGTGTTGTTCGCCTTCTTGTCCGCGCAGTCCAACACCCTGACCTTCAGCACCGACATCTCGCCCAGCATCGTCCAGATCACCCAGGGCGTCGCAGTGCTTGCGGTCGTCGTGGCCTACGAAGTCGTACGCCGCTGGCGCTTGCGACTCGACCAGCACGTCGTGACCGACGAGTCCGAGACAGTCACGGAGGCGACGGCATGACGTCTACCACCACACCCAGCGCGGCGGCCGGAATTGTCGCCAAGCTGACTCGCGGCTGGTTCTATCTGGCGCTGGTCGGCATCGCGATCATCTCGCTGGTGCGGATCGTCACCGACACCAACGACCTCGACTCAGCCGGCACGATCCGCGCCGCGATCATCGCAACGTGCCCCATCCTGATGGCTGCCCTCGGCGGACTCTGGGCCGAGCGGGCCGGCGTGGTCAACATCGGCCTCGAGGGCCAGATGATCCTGGGCACCTGGGGTGCAGCGTTCTTCACGTACCACTCGGGAAGCGCCTGGGTCGGGGTGCTCGGCGCTGCTCTGCTGGGACTGATCGGCGGCCTGCTGCACGCCATCGCGACCGTGACCTTCGGTGTCGACCACATCGTCTCCGGTGTGGCGATCAACCTGATCGGTGCCGGTGCGGCCACCTACCTCGCCGAGGCGATCTTCCCCGACTACCGCGGAGGTGGCCCACGTCAGCTTGTCGGTCTCGACGGGCCGGTCAACATCACGATCCCCGGTGTCTCCGACGCGGCGCTCAACGTCGCGGGGCACCACTGGTTTTTCGTGTCGGACGTGGCCTCGATCGTGGCAGCCCTGACGACAAACATCTCGTCGCTGAGCCTGGTCGTGTTCGCGCTGGTCGCGGTGTCGGCAGTCCTGCTGTGGCGCACGGCGTTCGGGCTTCGGCTGCGCTCCTGCGGGGAGAATCCGCAGGCCGCGGAGACCCTGGGCGTCAACGTCTACCTCTACAAGTACGTGGCAGTGCTCGTCTCCGGCGCGCTCGCCGGCATTGGTGGAGGCTTCCTCGCTCTGGTGTCGTCCAGTGGCTACAGCGCCAATCAGACCGGCGGCCGAGGCTACATCGGCCTCGCGGCGATGATCTTCGGCAACTGGCGCCCCGGCGGGCTGCTGGCCGGCGCGCTGACCTTCGGGTACACCGATTCTCTGCGTCTCCGCGACACCTCCGCGGTGCACGCGCTGCTGCTGCTGGTGGCGCTCGCTCTGCTCGCGTTGGCGGCGCTGCGACTGAGCCGCAAGCAGTTCGAGGGTGCGGTGGTGATGGCAACCTTCGGCATCGCCATCCTGGCCTGGTTCCTCCTGACCGACTCGGTGCCGCGCCAGTTCACCGTCATGACGCCGTACGTCACTACGCTGTTCGTGCTCGGACTGGGCGCGCAACGACTACGCATGCCAGCCGCAGACGGCCAGCGATATCGAAGGGGCGAGGCAGGATGACGCACGCCAAGGGTGTCCACTGATGGCTCTGGGGATCTCGAGTGCCGACGACCCGGTCGACTGGGACGCGTTGGCCAAGTACGCGACCGAGGTGATGAGTCGTGCCTATGTGCCGTACTCGAGCTTCCGGGTTGGCGCTGCCGGGCTGGTCGACGATGGCCGGGTCGTGTTGGGCTGCAATGTCGAGAACGCGTCGTACGGGCTGTCGCTGTGTGCCGAGTGCGGGCTGGTCTCGGCCCTGCACGCCACCGGGGGTGGTCGCCTCATCGCGGTCGCGTGTGTCGACGGCAAGGGTGCGCCGCTGATGCCGTGCGGTCGCTGCCGTCAGCTCCTGTGGGAGAACGGTGGACCCACGATGCAGCTCATGACTCCGAGCGGTGTCAGGGCGATGTCCGAGGTCCTGCCCGATGCGTTCGACGCCACGGATCTGGAGACCCGTTGACCCGCTACGCGGTCCAGCTCGACCCCGGCAACCCCGACTTCCTGCGCGATCCGTATCCCGTGCTCGCCGCGCTGCGGGAGAACGGTCCGGTGCTGTGGCACGAGCCGATGGGCACGTGGCTCGCCACCACCCACGACTCAGTCGGGCAGGTGCTGCGCAACCGGTCGTTCGGTCGGTGGTGGACAGACTGGGAACCGGCCGCGCAGATGGAGCCGTTCAACGCCCTGCACCGCAACCAGATGATGGAGAGCGAACCCCCCGTGCACACCAGGCTGCGTCGCTTGGTGGCCGGTGCGTTCGGCCGCGGTCACGTCGACCGCATGCGGCCCAGGATCGAGCACCTCGCCCGAGAGATGGTCGACCGGCTCGATGACCGCTTCGACGTACTCGGTGACTACGCAGAACCGATGCCGGTCTACGTGATCGCCGACCTGCTGGGGGTCCCACGCGAGGATCATGAACGCCTCCGTGCCTGGTCGCAGGCCATCGTGCACATGTACGAGCCGAATGTCGATCCGCGCACCAGCGCCGTGGCGGTCGAGGCGAGCACGGCGTTCACCGCGTACGTCGCTGACGTGGTGGCCGATCGGCGCTCCCATCCCGGCGACGACCTGATCAGCGACCTGCTCGCCGAGCGCGATGGTGGGGCCCAGCTGAGCGACGACGAGCTGATCGCCTCGGTGGTGCTGCTGCTCAACGCGGGGCATGAGGCCTCCGTCAACGTCTTCGGCAATGGATTCCACGCGCTCCTCGAGCATCCCGACCAGCTGGCTCGCGTGACCTCAGGAGAGGTGCCGGTTGAAGTTGCCGTCGAGGAGCTGATCCGATTCGACGCCCCGTTGCAGCTGTTCGAGCGGACCGCGACGACCGATGTCGAGGTGAGTGGACAGGTCGTGGCCGCAGGACAGAAGATCGCCTGCCTGATGGGATCGGCCAACCGGGATGCCGCGGTCTTCGCCGATGCTGACCGGTTCGACGTCGGCCGCGATCCCAATCCCCATGTCGGCTTCGGCATGGGTCTGCACTTCTGTCTCGGCGCGCCACTTGCGCGGCTCGAGCTGCAGATCAGCTTGACCACGTTGCTCGATCGCTTCCCTCGACTTCGGCTCGCGGGGGAAGCGCCGCGCCGCCCGACCTGGGTGCTGCGCGGCTTCGAGCGCATCGACACGGAGGTGGCGTCATGACCGAGCTGTTCGACGCCGTCGAGGTCATCGCGGCCAAGCGGGACCAGCACGAGCTCGAGGACGCACAGATCGACTGGGTCGTCGACGCGTACACGAGGGGGGTCGTCGCTGACGAGCAGATGTCGGCCCTGGCCATGGCGATCCTGCTCAACGGGATGAATCGCCGCGAGATCAGTCGCTGGACCCACGCCATGATCGACAGTGGTGAGCGGATGGACTTCTCCTCGCTGTCGTGGCACACCGCGGACAAGCACTCCACCGGCGGCGTCGGCGACAAGATCACCCTGCCGTTGGCGCCGCTGGTCGCCGCCTGCGGAGTCGCCGTGCCGCAGCTCTCGGGTCGTGGCCTCGGTCACACCGGTGGGACGCTCGACAAGCTCGAGGCGATCCCCGGCTGGCGAGCCGATCTGAGCAACGCCGAGATGATGGCCCAGCTCGAGAACGTCGGTGCCGTGATCTGCGCTGCGGGACCGGGTCTCGCGCCGGCCGACAAGAAGCTCTACGCGTTGCGGGACGTCACCGGCACCGTCGAGGCGATCCCGTTGATCGCGAGCTCGATCATGAGCAAGAAGATCGCCGAGGGCACCGGTTCCCTGGTCCTGGACGTCAAGGCTGGATCGGGCGCATTCATGAAGAGCTCCGAGCAGGCGCGTGAGCTGGCCCGAATCATGGTGGACCTGGGCAACGATGCCGGGGTCTCGACCGTCGCGCTGCTGACTGACATGTCGACCCCGCTGGGTCTGACCGCCGGTAACGCCTGCGAGGTGGCTGAGTCGGTCGAGGTGCTCGCCGGAGGTGGACCGCCGGACGTCGTCGAGCTCACCGTCGAGCTGGCCCGCGAGATGCTCGGGGCCGCCGGCAAGGATGACGTCGATCCGGCCGATGTGCTCGCATCGGGAGCAGCGATGGACGTGTGGAAGCGGATGATCGCGGCGCAGGGAGGCGATCCCGACGCCGCTCTGCCGACCTCCAAGGAGTCACACGTCGTCACCGCGCCCGCGAGCGGCACCCTGACCCGGCTGGACGCCCTGAGCGTCGGCGTGGCGGCCTGGCGACTGGGCGCCGGACGATCCAGGCCCGGGGAGCAGGTGCAGGCCGCAGCCGGGGTCGTGATGCACGCGAAGCCGGGCGACAGCGTCACCAAGGGGCAGCCGCTGCTGACGCTTCACACGGACACACCCGAGCGGTTCGAGCGCGCCGCTGCCGCCCTCGAGGGCGGGTACGACATCGGCAGCGGCAGCCACGACGCCACGTCCGTGGTCATCGACCGTGTTCGTTAGGTTGGTCCAATGCGCATCCTGAACGACAGCAAGGAGATCGCGGCGGCTGCCGGAGAAGAGCTTGGGGTCAGCGAATGGGTCGCGATCACCCAGGAGCGGATCGATCTGTTCGCCGATGCGACAGGCGACCGACAGTGGATCCACGTCGATCCGGAACGCGCCGCGGACGGGCCGTTCGGCGCCACCGTCGCGCACGGCTTCCTCACGCTGTCGATGCTCCCGTTCCTCGGCGCCCAGGTGTACGCGTTCGCCGGCAACCTCGCTCGGGTGAACTACGGCCTCAACAAGGTGCGGTTCGTCTCCCCGGTGCTGGTCGGATCCAAGGTTCGCGACCGGGTGGAGCTGGTCGCGGTCGAGGAGATCGACAAGGGACAGCGGGCCACCCTGCGGCACACCGTGGAGATCAAGGGACAGAACAAGCCGGCCTGTGTGGCCGAGACCGTCGTGCTCCTCATGGCGTCATGACACGATGAGCCGGTGAGAGCCACTTCCGCACAGATCGCCCGGGCCCCCAAGGCCGCCCTGCACGAGCACCTGGACGGGGGAGTCCGGCCGGCCACGATTGTCGAGATCGCCGCCGAGATCGGCCACGATCTGCCGGCGACGGACGCGGATTCGCTCGGCGCGTGGTTCGAGGAGTCCTCGAGCTCGGGCTCACTCGAGCGGTATCTCGAGACCTTCGTGCACACCGTTGCGGTCATGCAGCGGCCGCAGGACCTGGCCCGCGTCGCGCGGGAGGCTGTGCTCGACCTGGCTGCGGACGGCTGCGTCTACGTCGAGCTGCGGTGGGCGCCCGAGCAGCACCTGTCGGCCGGCCTGTCTCTGCGCGAGACCGTCGAGGCCGTGCAGTCGGGCATCGTCGCCGGACGCGAGGAGGCAGCCGCGCTGGGCCGCCCCATCGTGGTCGGCCAGCTGCTGACCGCGATGCGACACGCCAAGCGGGGCCTGGAGATCGCCGAGATCGCCGTCGAGTACCGCGACCGGGGTGTCGCAGGCTTCGACATCGCCGGCGCCGAGGACGGCTTCCCGCCGATCTTGCACCTCGAGGCGTTCGAGTATCTCCGCCGGGAGAACGCCCACTTCACGATCCACGCGGGCGAGGCGTTCGGCCTTCCGTCGATCTGGCAGGCCATCCAGCGCTGCGGCGCCGAGCGACTGGGTCACGGTGTCCGCATCGTCGACGACATCGACTTCGATGCTCCTGGTGGTCCTCAGCTGGGGCGCCTGGCGGCGTACATCCGGGACCGGCGGATTCCGCTGGAGATGTGCCCGTCGTCCAATCTGCAGACCCACGCGGTGCCGGGCATGCGCTCGATCGCCGACCACCCGATCGGCAAGCTCAAGGACCTCGGCTTCCGAGTGACCGTGAACTGCGACAACCGGCTGATGAGCGGCACGTCGATGTCGCGGGAGTTCGAGCTGCTGGTCGACGCCTTCGGCTATGGCGTCGACGATCTGCGCTGGTTCACGGTCAACGCCATGAAGAGCGCGTTCCTGCCATTCGACCAGCGACTGATCCTGATCAACGACGTCATCAAGCCCGCCTACGCCGCACTGTGAAGCCGGGCCACCGACTGGCCGGACTGCCACGGTCGCGGTGGCCGAGCGACAGGGCCGCTACGTTGGGGTCGGAACACCCGTGGGTGAGGAAGAGTGGATGTCTGAGTCGATCGACGACCATCTCGTGCGGCGCCTGCGCACCTGGCCGCAGCCGCCGGTCGGGGCCGTCCAGGAGCTGGCCGACTCCGAGGGCCTGCTGACGCTGTTCGATGCGCAGCTGCAGAGCCGGCACCTGGATCTCACGATTCGTTGGCTCCAGACGCAGGGCGAAGCCTTTTACACGATCGCCTCGGCGGGCCACGAGAGCAACGGCGCCGTGGCCATGGCGCTTCGATCGAGCGATCCTGCACTGCTGCACTACCGATCCGGCGCCTTTTACGCTGCCCGCTCAGCTCAGGCTCTATCGGCCACCGCGATCGACGACGTGCTGCGCAGCGCGATGGCTTCCGCCGATGATCCGATCTCGGGCGGGCGTCACAAGGTCTTCGGACACGCCGCGTTGAGCATCATTCCGCAGACCTCGACGATCGGCTCACACCTTCCGCGCGCCTTCGGACTGGCGTATGCGTTGGGACTCGCGTCGCGGTCCGAGGTGCGTCCGCAGTGGCCCTCGGACTCCGTCGTGGTCTGCAGCTTCGGTGATGCCTCGGCGAACCACTCGACCACGGTCGGCGCGCTCAACGCCTCGTCCTACTGCGCCCATCAGGGTGTCCGGCTGCCGATCCTGTACGTCTGCGAAGACAACGGGATCGGCATCAGCACCCGCTCACCCGCCGGATGGCTCGAGCGGTCGCTGGCATCATGGCCGGCCCTCGAGCACGCGATGGCCGACGGCACCCGACCCGGCGATGTCCTGGACACCGCATCCCGGCTGGTCGACATCGTGCGCGCCGAGCGCCGGCCAGCGATCCTGCACCTGCGAACCGTCCGGTTCATGGGCCACGCGGGCTCGGACGCCGAGATCGCCTACCGGTCGCGCAAGGAGATCGAGGACGAGTTCGCTCTGGACCCGGTCCTAGCCACTGCCGGCGCCTTGATCGACGCGGGCGTGCTGACACCGGGCGAGGCGCTCGCGCGCTATGCCGAGGTGCGCGTCGAGGTCATGGAGCGGGCCAAGGAGCTCCTCGGGACCAATCGGCTCGACACCCGCGAATCCGTCATGGCGCCCATCGTGATGCGACGGTCGCGGGCCGACAGTGTGGCCTCCGCGGACCGGCGAGCACAGGTGTTCGGAGCCAAGTTGCCGGAGGACGGTGCCGACCTGACCCTGGCCCAGACCATCAATGCGACGCTCACGGATGTACTCGCGGCCCGGCCCGAGGCGTTGGTGTTCGGCGAGGACGTCGGGCGCAAGGGCGGCGTCTACGGGGTGACTCGCGGGCTGCGCAGGGGATTCGGCGCCACGCAGGTCTTCGACACGCTGCTCGACGAGCAGACGATCCTGGGCACCGCACTGGGCGCGGGGCTCGCGGGCTTCCTGCCGATTCCCGAGATCCAGTACCTTGCCTACCTGCACAACGCCGAGGACCAGCTCCGCGGCGAGGCAGCGACGCTGCGGTTCTTCTCCGATGGTCAGTACGAGAACGGCATGGTCGTCCGAGTCGCCGGGCTGGCATATCAGAAGGGCTTCGGCGGGCACTTCCACAATGACAACTCCGTCGCGGTCCTGAGGGACATCCCCGGACTCGTGCTGGCCGTGCCGAGCCACCCAGCGAGCGCGCCAGGCCTCCTGCGCGAGTGCGTGGCACTGGCCGACGAGGGACGCGTGTGCGTGTTCCTCGAGCCGATCGCGCTTTATCATGAGCGCGACCTGCGCGACGGCGACTCGGGGTGGACAGCGCCGTACGCCGCGCCCGCGCCATGGCCTGCCGAGGCAGCCCACGAGCTGGGCCGGGTCCGGACCTACGGCGAAGGTCGGGACGTCCTGCTGGTGACATTCGGCAACGGGGTGCGGATGAGTCTCCGGGCCGCAGGCCGGCTGGCCGACGAGCGGATCGGCTGCACCGTGCTCGACCTGCAGTGGCTGGCGCCGCTCCCGCGCGAGGAGCTGTTGCGCACCACCGAGGTCTTTGCCGCGGTTGTCGTGGTCGACGAGACACGCGAGAGCGGGGGAGTGTCGGAGTCGGTCGTCACGGCCTTGGTTGACGGCGGCTACCCGGGGCGGATCCGCCGGGTCACCAGCGCCGACAGCTTCATCCCGCTCGGCCCCGCTGCTGACCACGTCCTGCTGGCCGAGCACGAGATCATCGCGGCGGTACGGACCCTGCTCGCGGAGTGAGCGCCGCTGTGATCACATTTCGCGCAGCAGCGCGCGGGCCGCGCGCGGAGTCATCGGTACACAGCCGTGCGCGACGGCGTCGGCGATGATCCGAGGCTCGTCGCGCATCAGCCGCCAACCTCGTCGCACCAGGACCCACGGGGCCTTGCGACCCTCGCGGAGATCGCGAGCCAGACGCAGGCCGAACGTCAGGATGCGGTGGCGGCGCAGGCAGATCGCCGCATCGAGGATCCCGGCCTCGCGGCAGGCGTCCACGATGACGGGAGCGAACAAGCCCTCCGCGATGAACCGCCCTTGCGGTGCGGACAGGATCTGGGTGCCGGTCCTCGTGCTGGCCGCGATGTCGTACACCGGCACCTCCACCGTGCCGGCGGCGCACAGCTCGGCAATCGTGCCGACTGCCTCGACGGCACTCCACGATGTCGGGTCGTCCCAGTCGATGATGCCGAGTGACGAACGCGGCATGTTCGCTGAGTGACCGTCACGGTAGAAGTCATCGAGCCGCAGGACCGGCCAGGCCAGCCGGGCCGACAAGTGCGACTTGCCCGCCCCGGACGGGCCAGCGAGGATCACGACCCCCACTACACGCCGATCGGGTGCCAGACGGTCTTCGTCTCGACGAAGGCCTCGAGCCGGGCCAGCGACGGCTCGGCGAGCCAGTCCACTGAGGCGGTGGGGCGCAGGACGCGCTTGAGATTGTCCGCTGCGGCGACCTCGAGCGACGCTGCCAGCTCAGGGTCGTCGACGCCCGCGAGATCGAGCGCATTGACGTCCATGTGCGACGCGAGCCACGGCGCGATCTCGGCCGGCCGGCCGGTCAGGACGTTGACGACACCGCCGGGCAGGTCCGACGTGGCCATGCACTCGGACAGGGTCACCGCCGGCACGGGCGACTTCTCGCTCGCGATGACCACGACGGTGTTGCCCGTCGCGATGGCCGGGGCGATGACCGAGACCAGCTGCAGCAGCGGTCCGGCCGGTGCGACGGTTGCGACGACACCAGTCGGCTCGGGCGTCGACAGGTTGAAGTAGGGACCGGACACGGCATTGGCGCTGCCGAGCACCTGGACGTACTTGTCGGCCCACCCGGCGTACCAGACAACCCGATCGATCGAGGCGTCCACGAAGGTGCTGGCCTTCTTCTCGCTCAGGCCTTCGGCGGCACGCAGCTGCTCGACGAATTGGTCCCGGCGTCCCTCCATGACCTCGGCGAGCCGGTAGATGACCTGTCCACGGTTGTACGGCGTGCGTGTCGACCAGCCGCCGAACGCCTTGCGCGCGGCGAGCACCGCGTCGCGGGCATCCTTGCGCGAGGCGAGCGCCATGTTGCCGAGGAAGCCGCCCTTGGAGTCCAGCGCCTCGAAGGTGCGACCGGACTCGGAGCGGGGGAATGACCCGCCGATGTAGAGCTTGTGCGTCTTGCGGACGTCCACTCGAGTCATCAGACAGCTCCCTTGAGGTACGCGGCGAGGCCGTGGCGGCCGCCCTCGCGGCCGTAGCCCGACTCCTGGTAACCACCGAACGGCGATGCGGGGTCGAACGTGTTGAACGTGTTGGCCCAGACGACGCCGGCGCGCAGCTGATTGGCCATCGAGAGGATGCGCGAGCCCTTTTCGGTCCACACACCGGCTGACAAGCCGTAGGGGGTGTTGTTTGCCTTTTCGACCGCCTCGGCCGGGGTTCGGAATGTCAGCACCGACAGCACCGGACCGAAGATCTCCTCGCGGGCGATGCGGTGTGCCTGGGTGACCCCGGTGAAGATCGTCGGTGCGAACCAGAACCCGCTCTCGGGGATGTCGCACGGGGTGGACCAGCGCTCGGCCCCCTCGGCGTCACCAATGTCGGACAGCTCAGTGATGCGGGCGAGCTGCTCGGCGGAGTTGATGGCGCCGATGTCGGTGTTCTTGTCCAGCGGATCGCCGAGCCGCAGCGTCGACATCCGTCTCTTGAGCCGCTCGATGACCTCGTCGTACACGCTCTCCTGCACCAGCAGGCGCGAGCCGGCACAGCACACGTGGCCCTGGTTGAAGAAGATGCCGCCGACGATGCCTTCGACAGCCTGATCGAGCGGGGCGTCGTCGAACACGATGTTGGCGGCCTTGCCGCCGAGCTCGAGGGTGACCTTCTTGTCGGAGCCGGCCACCGATCGTGCGATGGCCTTGCCGACCGCGGTCGAACCTGTGAACGCGATCTTGTCGACGTCAGGATGCTCAACGAGAGCCTGACCTGTCGGTCCGGCTCCGGTGATGATGTTGACGACGCCGGGCGGAAGCTCGGCCTGCTGGCAGACCTCCGCGAACAGCAGCGCCGTCAGCGGGGTCGTCTCCGCCGGTTTGAGCACGACGGTGTTGCCGGCGGCGAGCGCCGGGGCGATCTTCCACGCCAGCATCATGATCGGGAAGTTCCACGGAATCACCTGACCGGCGACACCCAGTGCGTGCGGGTTCGGGCCGAGTCCGGCGTGTCCCAGCTTGTCAGCCCACCCGGCGTAGTAGAAGAACCACTGCGAGACCAAGGGAAGATCGACGTCGCGCGACTCCCTGATCGGCTTGCCGTTGTCGAGCGACTCCAGCACCGCGAACTCGCGCGAACGCTCGGCCATGATGCGCGCGATGCGATAGAGATACTTCGCCCGCTCGCTGCCGGGCATCCGTGACCACACCGTGTCGTACGCGCGACGGGCCGCCTTGACCGCTCTGTCGACATCCGCGGCCGTGGCCTCGGTGACCTCGGCGAGGACCTCCTCGGAAGAGGGGCTGATGGACTTGAACGAGCCACCCTTGCCGTCGACGAACTCGCCGCCGATGAACAGTCCGTAAGAGCTCTTGATGTCGACGATGGCGCGAGATTCCGGCGCGGGGGCATAGGCGAACTTGGTCATGGCAATCAGTCCAACGTCACGTAGTCGGGGCCGGAGTAGCGTCCGGTGGCAATTTTCTGGCGCTGCAGCAGCAGGTCGTTGAGCAGGCTTGAGGCGCCGAACCGGAACCAGTCGGGGTCAAGCCAGTCCTCACCCGCGATCTCGTTGACCAGCACGAGGTGCTTGATCGCGTCCTTGGAGGTGCGGATACCGCCAGCGGGTTTGACCCCGACCTGTCGTCCGGTGTCGGCTCTGAAGTCCCGCACCGCCTCGAGCATCAGCAGGCATACCGGCAGGGTTGCCGCCGGCTGGATCTTGCCCGTGCTGGTCTTGATGAAGTCGGCGCCTGCCTGCATCGCGAGCCACGAGGCCCTGCGCACGTTGTCGTACGTCTGGAGCTCGCCGGTCTCGAGGATGACCTTGAGGTGGGCGTGGGTGCCGTCGGGCCGGGCGCAGGCCTCTTTGATCGCAACGATCTCGTCAAAGACCAGTCGGTAGTCGCCGGTCAGGAAGGCGCCTCGATCGATGACCATGTCGATTTCGTCTGCTCCGGCCTCGACCGCGTCGCGCGTGTCTGCGAGCTTGATGTCCAGCGCGGCGCGACCGGAGGGGAATGCCGTGGCGACGCTGGCGACGTTGACCCCGGACCCGCCCAGTGTCTCCTTGGCGATCGCGACCATGTCGGGATAGACGCAGACAGCAGCAGCGGCGGGGCAGCTCGGATCGGTGGGGTCGGGGCGCATCGCCTTGTTGGCCAGCGCGCGGACCTTGCCCGGGGTGTCGGAGCCCTCGAGAGTCGTGAGATCGACCATCGAGATGGCCAGGTCGATCGCCCACGCCTTGGCGGTCGTCTTGATCGACCTGGTGCCGAGCGCCGCGGCCCGTGCCTCGAGGCCAACCTGGTCGACGCCCGGCAGCCCGCCGAGAGTTCTGCGCAGAGACGCGGTGGCGCCAGTCACGAATGACCTCCTGGATCGGCGCGGCCACGTCGTCGGGGCCGCATCGGTCAAGGTTAGACCCCTGCGAGCAGCGAGACGAAACCCCGCCGCAGGACCCGAGCGGAGCAAGCGCAGAGGTTCACCCATTCGTCACCTGGTGGGGGAGCGAAATGTCTTGACGGTGGCTC
>NZ_JBAVDI010000003.1:0-39413 GCF_049587115.1 Aeromicrobium sp. | reverse complement strand
ACCCTACCTGCGTCCCGGCGTGCGGCGGCATGAGGCAAGGTTGAACCGTGACGATCTACCGCGAGCGCCTGACCGCTCCAGTCTCCTGGTGGCTGGCCGCCGTCGCCTTCGCAGCGGTCTGGGGCTGGGTCATGCTGGTCGTGACCACCTGGCCCATCGCGATCACGGTCTTCGTGGTCATATCGGTCGCCGACCTGTACGCCGTGTGGCGCTATGGCTCCCTGCTGGTGACGGTGGGACCGGACCGGCTCGAGGTCGGCCGCGCGTCGATCGATCGCTCGCAGGTGGGCGCCGTCCAGCCGCTGCACCGTGAGGAATACCGCCACCGACTCGGCATCGGGGCCGATGTCCGCGCCTACCTCGTCACCCGGCCGTATCTCACCCGCGGTGTTCTCGTGCCAGTCGACGACTCGAGCGACCCTGCCCCCTACTGGTTGGTGTCGAGCCGCCGTCCGGACGCGCTGGCAGCGGCCTTGGGACACACTGGAGGCGCGCCGCACCCGCCGGCGCGCGACACGATCGGAGAGGCGCCCCGTGGCGAAGAAGAAGCAGTCTGAGCATGCAAGGAAGCTGGCGGCCGAGGCCGCGGCGAGGCCCGCGACAAAGGCGCACGGCAAGCGCACCTGGAAACTCATGGACAAGGGTGCGGCTCTCGTCGCCGGGATGCTCGCTCAGCGCGCTTCGATTCTCGCCTGGCGAACCGTCACGGGGAAGAAGCCGCCGACCAGCGGTCAGCACCCTGAGGTCACCACTGGTGAGGCGGTCGCGTGGGCCGTCGTAGGCGGAGCGATCATCGAGCTCGTCAAGGTCGGCATGCGCCGCAGCACGGCGACCTACTGGGTGCGCTCGACAGGAACCCTGCCGCCGGGCATGAAGCCCCTGGCGAAGGCCCCCGGGGCAAACGAAAAGGAGCCGGTCCTTGCGGACCCGGCTCCCGAACGTGCGTCGACCAAGAAGAAGATCAGTAGGCGCAGTCGCGGCAGATGAACGTGCCGTTCTTCTCCGAGGCGAGCTGACTTCGGTGGTGCACCAGGAAGCAGGACGAGCAGGTGAACTCGTCGAGCTGCTTGGGCACGACCTGGACGGCCAGCTCTTCGTGGGAGAGGTCGGCTCCGGGCAGCTCAAATGATTCTGCTGCCTCGGTCTCGTCCTCGTCGACCTTGCCCGAGTTCTTCTCGTGCCGACGCGCCTTGAGCTCCTCGATGCTGTCCTCGGACTGCTCTTCCTCGGTCTTGCGTGGTGCGTCGTAGTCGGTAGCCATCAAATCTCCCTTGTGCGGAACAACCGGCGTGATTGTGCCACACGTTCATGTGACCCTCACACTCAGAAGCCACAAGCGCGTACGAGGGCAAAATATTCCTCAGCGATCAGCGGGTGCGTCGCCATGACCATGCGCTCGTCCGGTGGCCCGGACATACCGCTCAGAATCAGTCCCGCCTCCTCTGCGATCAGGCCGCCCGCCGCGAGATCCCACGCCTTCAGCCCCTGCTCCAGGTAGGCATCGTACTGTCCCTCGGCGAGCCCGCACAGATCCAGTGCTGCGGAGCCGATCCGCCGAATGTCACGTACCTGCGGAAGGAACTGGGCCATCGCAGCCGCCTGGGCGGCACGGATCTCTGGAACGTAGTTGAATCCAGTCGCCACGAGCGCATGGGCAACCGACTCCGGTGCAGGTGCCGAGAGGACCCGGCGATCGTCGCCGTCGTACCGCCACGAGCCCAAACCACGGATCGCGCCCCACTCAGCACCTGAGGCGACGTTGACGACGTAGCCCGCGACCACCGTGCCGGACCGCACGGCAGCGATCGACACACCGTAGGTCGGGATGCCATAGACGAAGTTGACCGTGCCGTCGATCGGATCGACGACCCACTCGACGCCCGAGGTGCCGGCGACGTCGTGGCCTTCCTCTCCGACGAAGCCGTCGTCGGGACGCGCGGAGAAGATGCGCGCGCGGATCAGCCGTTCGCAGGCTTGGTCGATCTCGGTGACGACATCGGTCGGGCTGGACTTGGTCGCGGCGACGTCGACGCGCCCCGCAGGGCGCCGGTCCGCGACGAAGGCGGCGGCCTCGAGCCCCACCTCGCGCGCCAGGGTCAGGAGCTCCTCGCTCATGAGATGGTCGGCAGCGGCGATCGCGGGTTGAGACAGCAGTCCGACGGGCACACGTCGTGCGACGGACCGAGGTCACCGACCGAGGACCGTTCGTACGCCTCCCCACGCTCCACGGCGGCCCGCTCCAGCAGCAGATTTCGCACCATCGAGACGAAGTCCGGGTGAGCGCCGGGCGTGTCGACACGGATGTAGTCCAGCTCCAGGCCGTCCGCGGTCATCTTGGCCTCGGTGTCGAGGTCGTAGATGACCTCCATGTGATCCGAGATGAATCCGATCGGGACGACCACGACTGACTCGACTCCTGACTCGTGCAGCTCGCGCAGGTGATCGTTGATGTCCGGCTCGAGCCACGGCACGTGTGGTGATCCCGAACGCGAGCAGAAGGCCAGCGACCAGCTCTCCGCTCCGGCACCCTGGGCAACCGCCGCCGCAGCGCTGCGGTGCTGACGGACGTACATCTCCCGCCCGGGCCCGCCACTCGCGATGTTCATCGACTCGGGAATCGAGTGGGTCACGAAGATCACGTGCGTGCCGTCAGGGGCCGCTGACAATGCTTCCGCGGTCGCCTCTGTGAACGGGCCGACGAAACCTGGGTGGTTGAAGTAGTGGCGCAATCGACTGAGCTGGATGTCGAAGCCGCTGACCGCGTCGTGGAGGTTCTCGCGGTACTGCCGACAGCCCGAGTACGAAGAGTAGGCGCTGGTCACGAAGCAAGCGGCCCGCTTGACGCCGTCGGCAGCCATCTGCTGGGCCGCGTCCCGCAGGTAGGGGTCCCAGTTGCGGTTGCCCCAGTAGATCGGCAGATCCACCCCGTGGTCGGAGAAGTCCTTGCGCATCGCGTCAAGCAGCTCGAGGTTGAGCTGGTTGATGGGCGACTTCCCGCCGAACAGGAAGTAGTGCTCGCCGACCTCCTCGAGGCGCTCGCGCGGGATGCCGCGTCCGGCGGTCACGTTCTCGAGGAACGGGACCACGTCATCAGGGTGTTCAGGCCCCCCGAACGACACGAGCAGGAGGGCATCGAACGGGGTGGTGTCCATGGCCTCATTCTGTCACCGAGATGGGTACGCTGCTCAGGCTGGGAGGCCTTGCATGCTCACGACGTATCGCGCTGTGCTGTCGCTTCCGGGCACCGCGCTCTTCTCCTTCACCGCACTGTGGTCCCGCCTGCCTATTTCGATGACCGGGTTGGGGATCGTGCTCCTGGTGTCCGAGCGGACGGGCTCGTACGGTCGCGCTGGCGTGGTGGCGGCCGCCTACGTTCTCGCGACCGCCGCGCTCGGCCCTTTGCAGGGACGACTGGCCGATCGCTTCGGCCAGCCGCGGGTGCTGTGGATTGTGGGAGCCCTGTACGCCGTGGGCATGGCGCTGATGCTCCTGGCCATCGACCAGAACTGGTCGTCTCCGCTGCCGCATCTGTGCGCCGCGGTAGCCGGTATCGCTACCCCACAGACGGGAAGCATGGTGCGCGCCCGGTGGACGCATGCGGTCACGGAACGTAGTCAGCTCCACACGGCGTTCTCGATCGAGGCCGTCATCGACGAGATCGTCTTCGTCGTCGGACCAGTGCTGGTGACATTCCTGACCCTGCAGGTCGCCGATGTTTCCGGACTGGTCGTCGCCGGCGCAGCCGCAACCCTCGGGTCGTGGGCTCTCGCGCTGCAGCGCCACACCTCGCCCCCACGCTTCGAGCAGACCGGGGCCCCGCGGATCGCCATGGGCTGGCGGCTGCTGGGACCGGTGGTCGCCGTCTCGGTCGCGCTCGGCATGCTGTTCGGCTCGACCGAGGTCGTCGTGGTCGCGTTCACCAAGGAGCAGGGCCGAGCTGGTGCGGCCGGCGCGGTTCTCGCGGTGTGGGCCGCCGGGAGCCTGCTGGCCGGCCTGGTGGTCGGGGCACTCCCCCAGACCCACCATCCGCTGCGTCGGCTCAGATCCGCCGTGCTCGTTCTCGGTCTGCTGTTCGCCCCACTCGGCCTGCTGCCGAGCGTGGCATGGCTCGCCGCCGGGATGTTCCTGGCCGGAGCGATGATCTCCCCTGCCCTGATCTCGATGGTCAACCTGATCGAGCTGGGCGTCCCGCAGTCGCGTCTGACCGAAGCGCTGACGTGGACCGGGACCGGCATGGCTGTCGGGGTTGCGCCGGGTGCTGCGATCGCGGGACGGGTCATCGACGGGCACGGCGCTCAAGCGGGTTTCGTGGTGCCCCTGGTGGCCGGGCTGGCCGGCGCCTTGACCGCTTGGACGATCGGTTCGGACGCTGACCGTGCCGCGAGGTGAACTTCGGATCGACCTGGCATTAGCCTTGGGCAGGACATGACTGAACTCACCCTGGCCGAGCGCAGCGTCGAACTCGTACGGCAGTGGACAGCGCCCACCGCATCGCGTTCTCGGCGCACCGATGCTGCCGCCGAACGACTGGCCATGTTGCTCAAGGACCCCCAAGGTCTTGAGTTCACGATCGGCTTCGTCGACCGCGTCGTCCGCCCCGACGATCATCGCGTCGCGGCCCGCAACCTGCGCACGCTCGCCCGGCACACACCGTCGTTCCTGCCGGTGACCCAACGCATGCTGCTCAAGCTCGGCGCTGTCGTTGCATTGGTGCTGCCCGGCACCGTCGTGGCAGTTGCCCGCCGCACCCTGCGGCGCATGGTGGGGCACTTGGTCGTCGATGCCAGGCCCAAGCAGCTCGGTCGAACGATCAAGCGTCTGCGCTCAGGCGGCGACCGACTCAATCTCAACCTGCTCGGCGAAGCGGTCCTTGGAGAGCAGGAAGCCGCGCACCGACGCGACGGCACGATGCGGCTCTTGGAGCGAGACGATGTCGACTACGTCTCGGTCAAGGTCTCTTCGGTGGCGAGCCAGCTGTCGATGTGGGCCTTCGACGAGTCGGTGGCACGTGTGGTCAAACAGCTCACACCACTGTACGAGCGGGCTTCCCGTGGCGAGCCGACATTCATCAACCTCGACATGGAGGAGTACCACGACCTCGATCTGACCGTCGCGGTGTTCACGACGGTCCTCGAGTCGTTTCCCGATCTCGAGGCTGGCATCGTGCTGCAGGCGTACCTCCCCGACGCTCTCGGCGCGATGCAGGGCCTGCAGGAATGGGCCTCCGAGCGTCGCGCCCGGGGTGGCGCGCCGATCAAGGTGCGCGTCGTCAAGGGTGCCAACCTGGCGATGGAGCGGGTCGACGCAACGGTTCATGGCTGGCCGCTCGCGACCTGGGGCAGCAAGCAGGAGACCGACACCAATTACAAGCGGGTGCTCGACTGGTCCTTGACCTCCGAGCGAACCGATGCGGTGCGGATCGGCGTCGCCGGCCAGAACCTGTTCGACATCGCGTACGCCTGGCTGCTCGCGGGCGACCGTGAGGTGCGTGAGGGTGTCGACTTCGAGATGCTGCTCGGGATGGACAGCGGTCCGGTCGATGCTGTGCGCGGCGACATCGGTCAGCTGCTGCTCTACACGCCGGTCGTGCACCCTGACGAGTTCGACGTCGCGATCTCCTACCTCGTGAGACGGCTCGAGGAGAATGCCAGCAGCGACAACTTCATGTCGGCAGCCTTCGAGCTCGCCAACGAACCCGCCCTGTTGAATCGAGAGATCCGGCGCTTCATCGCCTCCGTCGATGATCTCGACGGCACGGTTCCCAAGCCCCACCGGGTGCAGAACCGGCTGACCGAGAGGGCGCCCGAGCTCTCGATTCCCTTCGCCAACACCCCTGACACGGATTCGTCGACCGCCGGCAACCGTGAGTGGGGCCGGCTCGTCCTTGCCCGCTCGTCCTACACCCAGCTCGGCACCGAAACCGTCCGCAGCAGCACCATCCCGGGACCGGCAAGCCTGGAAGGTGTCGTCCAGGACACCCGCAAGGCCGCCATCCAGTGGCAGGCGCGCGGCTCGGAGGTGCGAGCGTGGATCCTGCACCAGGCCGGCCACGCTCTCGGTGCCCGTCGCGGCGATCTTGCGTCGGTCATGGCCGCCGAGGCCGGCAAGACCATCGCCGAGAGCGACGTCGAGGTCAGTGAGGCGATCGACTTCGCGCACTACTATGCCGAGTCCGCGCGCCGGCTGGACGCCGTCGACGGCGCCGAGTTCGTCCCGAGCTCACTCACCGTCGTGACGCCACCGTGGAACTTTCCGGTAGCCATTCCGGCCGGATCCGTGCTCGCCGCCCTGGCCGCAGGCAGCGGTGTCATCATCAAGGCGGCACCGCAGACCCGCCGCTGTGCCGCTGTCATGGTCGAAGCGCTCTGGCAGGCAGGTGTCCCCCGGGACGTCCTGCGCTACGTCACGATCGACGAGGGTCCGCTCAGCAAGGCCCTCATTGCGCACTCTGACGTCGACCGGGTGATTCTGACCGGCGGCTGGGACACCGCCAACCTGTTCCGCTCGTGGCGCCCGGACCTGCCACTGCTTGCGGAGACGAGTGGCAAGAACGCCATCATCGTGACTCCCAGCGCCGACATCGATCTGGCGGTCGCTGACATCGTCCGGAGCGCCTTCGGTCACGCGGGACAGAAGTGCTCGGCCGCGAGCCTGGCGATCCTGGTGGGATCAGTTGCCGACTCCGCTCGCTTCCATCGCCAGCTCGTCGACGCGGTCTCGTCCCTCAAGGTCGGCTTTCCCGACGATCCCGAGGTCACGATGGGTCCCATCATCGAGCCTCCGCTCGGCAAGCTCGCCGAGGGGCTCACGACGCTCGGCGACGGCGAGGACTGGCTGCTCGCTCCGCAGCAGCTCGGCGCCGACGCGCGAGTGTGGTCACCCGGCATCCGGGCCGGCGTTCTCCCCGGCAGCCGGTTCCACACGACCGAGTACTTCGGCCCGATCCTCGGCATCATGACTGCCAAGTCGCTCGCCCAGGCAATCGAGTGGCAGAACGCCACCGACTACGGGCTGACCGCAGGCATCCACTCCTTGGATCCTCGCGAGGTCAACACGTGGATCGACTCGGTGCAGGCGGGCAACCTGTACGTGAACCGCGGCATCACCGGCGCGATCGTTCAACGGCAGCCCTTTGGTGGCTGGAAGCGGTCGTCGGTGGGCACCACGGCCAAGGCCGGCGGACCCAACTACCTGACCCACCTGGGCACCTGGCGACCGCGTCCCCTGCGGCCCGCCGAGATCCCCGATCTGTCCCCCGCGGTGAGCCAGCTCCTGGATGCGTGCGAGTCCCACGTCACCGCCGCCGAGCATCGCGCGCTGGTCGCCGCTGCAGGGTCCGACCAGATCGCGTGGTCCCGTGAGTACGGGGTGCTCAAGGACGTCTCGAAGCTCGGGGTGGAGCGCAACGTGTTCCGCTACGTGCCGGTGCCGGTGTCGATCCGCTTCGACGGCTTCCTGCCCGAGCTCGTTCGGGTGCTGCTGGCCGCCGCACGCACCGGCGCACCGATCACGGTGAGCTCGCGTCAACCGCTGCCCGATGGCCTCGCTCCGAGCGCGACGATCCAGACCCACGACGAATGGCTGGCCGACGTTGCGGCAGATCGACCGTCGCGAGTCCGGCTGATCGGACCTGACCCCCGCGAGGTCTCGGTCGCCGTCGAGGGAGATCCGGACGTCGCCATCTACAGCGGTCAGGTCACCCCTTCCGGACGTGTCGAGGCATTGCCCTTCCTCCAGGAGCAGTCCATCACCATCACGAATCATCGATTCGGCAACCACGACGCCGAGTTCGAGCGGGTCCTTCCCCGACGGCACTGATCTCTCGGTCAGGCGTGTGCCGAACCAGGAGGCAGCGGCGCGGTCCAGCCACGCTTGAGGGCCAGCAATCGCCACCCGAGACACACCACGAAGGCCAGGGAGTACCACCACTCGTTGAGGCCCAGGTGGTGCACGAATGCCGCCATCAGAGCCCCTGCGAACGCCGGCGTCGCGTACAGCTCCCCGCCGAAGATCACCGGCACTCGGCCGGCTGCGACGTCGCGCATCATGCCGCCACCGATCGCCGAGAGCATCCCCAGTGCTGCAGCAGCCAGCACGGACAGGCCCGCCTCGTCGGCCTTGACCGCACCTGTCACGCAGAACAGCGCCAGACCGACCGCGTCGAGGACCAGGATCTGCCGTTCCATCCTCCCGAACGTCGGATGGAACGCGAAGACTGCGACGGCGGTTGCGGTCGGCACCACCAGATAGCGCCAGTCGTCGAGCGCGGCCGGCGGGACCGCCCCGATCAGCACGTCTCGCAGGACTCCTCCACCCAGTCCGGTGATCAGCGCCAGGACGATGACGCCGAACACGTCGAGCTCCTTACGCACGGCAACAAGGGCTCCGGTCGCAGCGAAGACCGCGATGCCAGCCAGATCGAGGACCAGAAGAAGAGTGTCGGACACGGCGACGACGCTATCGGCTCTCGGCGCGTCACCGCAGGTTCGGAGCGCGCGCACCTAGGATGAGAACACGCTTCGAGTGAACGCCCACCCGGAGCCGGCGTCACATCGGAGGCGATGACATGCGAGATCTCGGTCTGGATGGACTGAGCGGGGACAGACGGTTCCTCATCGCGCGCGACAGAGCCACCGGTGAGAAGTTCCGCATCCCCGCTGATCACCGCCTCACTTCCCTGATCGGCAAGCCGTCCCACTCTGGGAACACCTCCGGCCAGTTGGAGATCCGCATGGAAAGCTCACTCAGCCCCCGCGACATCCAGACCCGAATCCGCCGGGGCGAGTCGCCCCAGGCGGTCGCTGACTCCGCCGGCGTGCCGGTGGATCAGATCGATGGATTCGCCGGCCCTGTGCTCGCCGAACGCGAGTTCATGTGCGAGCAGGCTCGCAAGACGACGATCCGACGCAAGCACGTCGGCGGCGCCGGTGTCCTGCTCGGCACCCTGGTGTCCGACAACATCCGCGACGGTGACGGCGTGCCGGAAGAGGCCACCTGGGACTCCTGGCGACGAGAGGACGGCCGCTGGACCGTGGTCGTGACTCCAGAGGGCGCCGGCCATCCCGCCACCTTCCTGTTCGACGTCAAGAGCCGCTACGTCGTGCCGGCCGACGAATTCGCTCACGACCTCGTGGGGGATGTCGCTCTGCCGGACTACGCCGACATGGCCATCGCCGATGCCGTGCGCTCGGAGCGCCTCGCCGAGCCCGAGACGACCGAGCCCGAGGCGACCGAGGCGACCCCGCAGCCGCCAACCGTCCCCGACGACCTCGTCGAGGCGGTCATCGACACCGAGCCAGGCCCCGACACGAGGGTCTCGTCGCTCAAGGCCGCGCGCGACCGCAAGGCCCTCGAGCAGCTCGCGATCAGTGACTCCCACGACGACGAGCACGGTATCGCCTCGGCGGCGGAGCACGAGGCGGACGACTTCGAGGACGCACTCGAGCACGATGTCGCGGTTCCCGACACGATGGGCCCGCGCAAGAAGAGGCACGAGCGACGTCGAGTCCCGAGCTGGGACGAGATCATGTTCGGCGACAAGAACGACTGAGCCGATACGGATTCGCTCTGACTCGGAGCTAGCCGAACGGCAGGACGTCGGGCGACATCGCAGCTGCCTTGGCCGTTGCGACAGTCATCCTGCGGCGGTGGTGCCGGCGGCACAGCACCTCGTATCCAACGGTCGGCGTCAGCCGTCCGATCTCCTCGACGTCTCCGACCACGATGACGTCACCCTCGGTGACCATGACCCCGTCCTCGGTGCGCGCATTGTGGGTCGCTCGCTCGCCGCACCAGCACAGCGCCTCGACCTGCAGCGTGTGCACGTGGTCTGCCAGCTCGATCAGCCGGGACGACCCCGGGAACAACTGTGTGCGGAAGTCGGTGAGGATGCCGAACGCGAAGACGTCGATCGACAGCTCATCAGTGATCTTGGCCAGCTGATCGATCTGCTCGGCGGTGTAGAACTGCGCCTCATCGCACACGAAGTAGTCGATGCGACCACCGTGGGTCAGCTGGTCGACGGTGTGCTGCCAGAAGTTGAAGGTGTCGTCGACCTCGATCGCGGGGACAGCCAGCCCCAGCCGACTCGAGAGCGTCGCGGTACCTGCGCGATCGTGTGACGTGAAGACGAGTCCGACCCGTCCGCGAGCGCGGTGGTTGTGGTCCATCTGGAGCGCCAAGGTGCTCTTGCCGCAGTCCATCGTGCCGGAATAGAAGTTCAAGTCAGCCACCGCTCAAGGCTAGTCGAGGCCTGGATTCGTGGAGTGATCCCCCGGGCTCAAAGGCGGTCAGGTTGCGATCAGGTCGGCGCACCTAGCGTCATCTTCGAGCCTCCTGCCCGCATCCTGTCCGGGGGACCTTCTTGATCGGAGCCTGATGCCCAACGAGTTCTACGGTTTGCCGCTGCATCCGCTGATCGTGCACGCCACCGTCGTCATCGTCCCCTTGGCCGCCATCACGGTGCTGCTGGCAGCGCTGTGGCCCCGGTTCCGGGCGTGGGCCGGCCCTCTTCCGGCCGCCACCAGCCTGGTCGGACTGGTCCTGGTGCCATTGTCGACCTCGACCGGGGAGACGCTCGAACGACATGTTCAGCCATCCGCCGCGCTCAGCGAGCACACACACCTTGCCGACGCGCTGCTCCCGTGGATGATCGGCCTGACCATCGTCGCTGCCGCCGGCTACGCCCTGCACTGGCGCGCTGCACGTGACCACGGCGTACGCCGCGTGGTGACCGTGGCCGTCACGGTGCTGGCGATCGCGGCTGCCGCCGGCACCAGCATCCAGGTGGCGCGGATTGGCCACAGCGGTGCCAAGGCGGCGTGGGCCGACACCTCGATGACCGCGGCACCGCTGTCGCCCTGATCAGCGCCAAGTCGAGCTAGGGGGCGACGAGCACGGGGATGCGCAGCTCGGCCTCGGTGACCGAACCGTGGAAGCCGGTCATCTTGAGCTCGATCGCAAACTCTCGAGACGAGAACACCGCGAAGTCACCCAGGGAGGCGACGACGACGTCACCGATCCGGCCGCGGACCTCCGGCGCGATCGGTCCGAACCAGTCCTCCAGACCGTCGTGCGTACGGACGAGGACCCGCTCGCCCAGCTCGGCCTGCCAGCGCGCGGCTACATCGCTCGCCGCGCCGGCACGGGTGTAGAGGTGTCGGAATCGAGCCTCGCCGGCCAGCAGAGTGACGTCGTCCAACAGCTGTGGGCGCGAGTCAACGTCGAATCTGTCCTCCATCGGGAGGTCGACCATGCCGTGATCCGCGGTCACCAGCAGAACGGTGTCGCGCGGCAGCTCGTCGCGCAGATCGGCCAGCTCGTTGTCGATCGTGGCCAGCATGGCCCGCCATTCCGGCGACGCGCAGCCCTTGCCGTGTCCGGTGTGGTCCAGTCGCGACTCGTAGGCGTAGGTCACGGCCCGGGGTGCCGACTCGATGACGTCCACGACGACGTCGAGCCGCTCCCAGACCGAGCTGATGCCATGGAATGGCACTCCGCGCTGGCTGCACAGCGTCAACCC
This sequence comes from Aeromicrobium sp., assembly GCF_049587115.1. Lineage (GTDB taxonomy): Bacteria > Actinomycetota > Actinomycetes > Propionibacteriales > Nocardioidaceae > Aeromicrobium. The sequence continues at coordinate 27,892 of NZ_JBAVDI010000003.1, read as the reverse complement.
CGTGCCGACGAACTTCGCATCGTTGACCGACGATGCCGAGACACCAGCGGCCTGGAGCCGCTCCAGAACCGTGGGGTGCGGCTGCCAGATCAACGGATCGACCGGTTGGTCCCACTTCAGGGAGTTGAGTCGCTGGCCGCTTCCGGGCACGCGTGAGGTGTAGCCGACGATGCCGTGGACGCCCGCCTGCACGCCAGTGCCCAGCGACGTCAGGCTCGTGGCGGTGGTCGATGGGACCCCGCATACGACATCGTCGACATTCATCAGCGAGGACATGAAGGGGGCGGCGTCGGCGTGCTCGCGCAGCAGGTCCAGGCCCAGCCCGTCCACCAGGAAGACGACGTAGCGGGCTGCCTCGGGCAGCGCCAACGAGTTGGTGAATCCCGCCACACCCACGGCGGCGGCGACTGACGGCATGATCTGGTCGATCGTCGCGCGCCCACCCAAGCCGGCCAGCGTCATACGACGCGGCCGGCGGTAGCCGCCGACAGGGTGCGGGCGAAGGCGAGCAACCGCTCGACCGCTGTTCCGCCGTCGGCCGCAGCGGCCAGACGCAACGAGAAGTCGTCGCCGGTCAGCGTTCCGGAGTAGCCATGATCGGCGTCGCACTCTGGGTCCGCGCACCTGGCCGGCTCGAGATCGACACGTGACACAGCCCCCCACCCCACCGTCATCAGAGCCTCCTCGAGCTCCTTGGACTTGGAGGTGACCATCCGCGTGACGACGACCGAGCGGACTTGTGCCAGCGCGACCGCCTCGGACGTCGTCGAGGTGTACGGCTTGGGCAGGAGGTCGTCGCCGGGGTGCTCATCGGTGTGCACGAGAACCAACCGGCTGGGAGTGAGAGCAAGTACCGTCATGTGCCGGCGGATCTCGTCGTGATCGAACGTCGGCTCGTGATGCAGGACGTAGGCGCCGACGGGCTCCCCCGCCAGGGCATCGCTCAGGCCTTCTGCGACGATCTCGGGGTAGTAGCCACTCGAAGAGACCTCCTCGAACAGCGCCTTCGTGTCGTCAGTGGTCATCACGCCAGCGTATCTCCCATGGAGTCGGACCTGCTCAGCCGTCTGACGTACCAGTCGCCCCTTCGATCGGCCGACGGCATGACCTTGGCCCGAGCACTCAGTGCCGTGTAGCCCTTGCGGTGCACGAGTACTGGCTCGAGGTCGAGCTCGACGATCTCCGGCAGGTCGTCCTTCATCGCGGCCAGCCGTACGATGAGGTCCTGCAGGGCGTCGACATCGACCGGTTCGGAGCCGCGATACCCGTACAGCAGAGGGGCCGAGCGCAGATTGCGGAGCATCGCCTCGGCGTCGAGATCAGTCAACGGCGGGATGCCGTGCGACCGGTCGCCCAGGAGCTCGCTCGGCGCTCCGGCCAGGCCGAACGAGACCAGCGGACCGAACAGCGGGTCCTCGGTGACGCCGAACGACACATGGATGCCGTCCTCGGCCGCACTCTGGACGAAGAACTTGGTGTCCTTGCGCATGCCGGTCCATGTCGTCAGCTCGTCCCAGGCACGACCCATCTCGTCGGGAGTGTGGATGTTGCGCCACACGTGCGCCAGGTCGGGCCGGCTGCGTAGGTGCTCGCTACCGGCCTTGAGCACGACGTGTCCGCCGAGCTTTTCGGCCGCGGCGATCGCCTCGTCCCGGTTGTGGACATTGATCCAGGTCCACAGGTCGATGCCGTAACAGGCGAGCAGGGCATGTACCTGCTCGGTCGAGAGGATCGCGCCACGTGGTGCCGCCGAGAGCACCTGACGCACCAGCGCTCTAGCGTCTCCTGTCCGGTGGTCCAGCGCGATGTGAAATTCTCCGTGGTCGCGCGCGGCCCACTCCGCGTAGTTGACGACCCGGGCCAGCGCGCGCACGGCAGACTCCGGAGCGGCGTAGGACGGCACGGAGCCGCGACCCGCCGAGCCTCCCAGCAGGTCGGGCACGCGCAGCAGGACTGGTACACCTTCGCTGCCCAGGAACGTCGACACGATCGGCTTGTCCGACTGCTCCCCCACCGCCGCCAGCACATTGGCGACCTCCTCACCGCTGGTGTTGAGCGGAGGGATGTAGATCGCGACCAGGGCGTCGATCTCCGGACTGGCGATCGCGGTCTCGATCGCGGCTTCGAAGTCATCGGCGTTGGCGTCGGCGCCCAGCGAGACCGGCTCGGTGACCTGCAGTCCCGCGGCAGAAGCCGCGTCGGCAACGATCAACGCCACGGCATCGGAGTTGCCCACGATCGACACCCGGTTGCCGCGTGGGAGGGGCTGGTGCGCCAGCAGCTGCGCGACGTCGAACATCTCGTCCAGGGTGTCCACCTGGATGACTCCGGCCTGGCGGAACATCGCATCTACCGCTGATTGTGGTGCCGACGTGCGCTTGACCGTGTGTCCTACCGGAATCCCCTGCGTCGACCGACCGGACTTGACCGCGACGATCGGTTTGGTCCGAGACACGCGACGGGCGATGCGGGAGAACTTGCGCGGATTGCCGATCGACTCCAGATACAGCAGGATCACCTCGGTCGCGTCGTCCTCCTGCCAGTACTGGAGCAGGTCGTTGCCGGACACGTCAGCTCGGTTGCCGGCCGAGACGAAGGTCGAGAGCCCGAGGCCGCGCCGTGAGACCGACTCCAGGATTGCCGTGCCCAGAGCGCCGGACTGGCAGAAGAAGCCCACTCGGCCCTGTGGCGGCATGATCGGTGACAGCGAGGCGTTGAGCTGCAGGTCGGGTGCGGTGTTGATGAAGCCGAGACAGTTGGGGCCGATCAGTCGCAGCCCGTACGAGCGGCTGAGCCCGAGCAGGGCGCGCTGACGCTGACGCCCTTCGGGGCCCTCCTCGGCGAATCCGGCCGAGATCACGATCAGACCGTGCACACCTTTGGCCGCGCAGTCCAGGACCACGTCGCTGACCGACTCGGCCGGCACCGCGACGATTGCGATGTCGACGTCGGCGGGGATGTCCTGCACGGTCTTGTATGCCGGCAGGCCCGAGACCGCCTCGGCCTGCGAGTTGACGGCGTAGACGGTGCCACTGAAGTCGCCCAGCACCAGGTTGCGCACCATCGCCTGGCCAATCGAGTCCTGGCGGCGGCTGGCACCGATGACCGCGATGCTGCGAGCCTGGAAGATTCGCTCGATCGAGGCAGCTTCGGCGCGCTGCTCGCGGGCTCGCATCACCCCGACTGCCAAGTCAGTGGGCTCGATGCGGAAGGTCAACCGCGTCACGCCGCTGTCCATCATGCCGTCGACCTGATAGCCCATCTCACGGAAGATCTGCTGCATGCGGGAGTTGGACGGCAGGACGTCGGCCACGAACGTGCGGATGCCGCGCTCGCGACCGGCCTGGGCCAGGTGCTCCAGCAGCAGCTGGCCCACCCCGCGACCTTGCTGGGCATCCTCGACCAGGAAGGCGACCTCCGCCTCATCGTCAGTGACCGCGTCGTATCGTCCGATGCCGATGATCGCCGAGTGCAGCGTCACGACGAAGGCGACTCGACGATCATGGTCGACCGTGGTGAACCTCGTGACATCCTTGTCCGAGAGTGTCGGATAGGGCGCGAAGAATCGGAAGTACTTGGACTCCTCGGACACCCGCGCATAGAACTCGACAAGTCGCTCAGCGTCCTCGGCGAGGATCGGTCTCAGCTGGGCGACGCCGCCGTCCTTGAGCAGGACATCGGCCTCCCACTGCTGGACCGGATGCACATCGCTCGTCACGCCAACCAACCTATCGGGTGGGCCACGGCGTGGCGCGGGAAGACCGCAGGTCAGACCGGGAGAATGGATCCGCACGACCCGCAGAGCAGGAGAGGATGCATGGCCCGCAGCAGCAAGCAGGCTCCCGAGGAGGATTTCGAGGAGCACATCGTCGACACCGACGTGAGCGACGAGATGCGTTCGAGCTTCCTCGAGTACGCCTACTCGGTCATCTATGCGCGCGCCCTGCCCGACGCCCGGGACGGGCTCAAGCCCGTGCAGCGCCGCATCCTCTACACGATGGACGACCTCAACCTGAGGCACGATCGCGGGCACGTCAAGAGTGCTCGAGTGGTGGGCGAGGTCATGGGCCGTCTGCACCCGCACGGTGACAGCTCGATCTACGACGCCCTGGTCCGATTGATCCAGCCCTGGTCGCTGCGCCTCCCGCTGGCCGACGGTCACGGCAACTTCGGCTCACAGGACGATCCACCGGCGGCAATGCGCTACACCGAGGTCCGCATGCACGGCGCCGCGGAGGCCATGACGGCCTCGATCAACGAGGACACGGTCGACTTCCGGCCCAACTACGACGGCCGCGAGACCGAGCCTGTGGTGCTGCCTGCGGCGCTCCCCAATCTGCTGGTCAACGGCGCCAGCGGCATCGCAGTCGGCATGGCGACCAACATCGCTCCGCACAACTTGATCGAGGTCGTCCAGGCCCTGCGACATCTCATTGCCAACCCGGCCGCCGACCTCGACGACCTGATGCGGTTCATCCCTGGTCCCGATCTACCAACCGGCGGCAAGATCGTCGGCCTCGACGGCATCCGCGATGCGTACGCGACCGGCAACGGCTCGTTCCGCATGCGTGCCTCAGCCCGGGTCGAGAGCGTCACCCCCCGCCGCAAGGGCATCGTGGTGACCGAGCTGCCCTACAACGTCGGCCCCGAGAAGGTCATCGAGGCGATCAAGAAGCTCGTGCAGGCCAAGAAGCTGCTGGGCATCTCGGACATCAAGAACCTGACCGACCGGCACAAGGGACTCAACCTGGTCATCGAGATCAAGAACGGCTTCATCCCCGAGACGATCCTCGAGCAGCTCTACAAGAGCACGCCCATGGAGACCTCGTTCGGCATCAACGCCGTGGCCCTGGTCGACGGCCAACCACGCACGCTGGGCCTCAAGGAGCTGCTCGAGGTCTATCTCGGGCACCGGCTCGACGTCGTCAAGCGACGCACCCGGTTCCGCCGCGGCAAGGCCGCCGACCGGCTGCATCTGCTGGACGGTCTGATGTTGGCTCTGGTCGACATCGATGAGGTCATCCAGCTGATCCGGGCCAGTGACAACCGCGGCGAGGCCAAGGAGCGCCTGATCGCGGTGTTCGACCTGTCGGACATCCAGGCGACCTACATCCTCGACCTGACCCTGGGCCGACTCACGAAGTACGACCGGATCGAGGTCGAGAAGGAGATCGCCGAGCTACGCGAGCTGATCGAGGGTCTCGATGCGATCCTGGCCGACGACCAGGTACTCCGCTCCCTCGTGGGGGACGAGCTGAACGACATGGCTCAGACCTTCGGGACACCGAGACGGACCGTGCTGCTGGAGTCATCCGGCCAGACCGCCACCGCAGCGTCTCCGCTCGAGGTCGCAGACGACCCCTGCTGGGCCCTGCTGTCCGCAACAGGCCTCCTCGCACGTACCTCCGACGACTCCCCGCTGGGCGAGGTGGATCGGCGGGTCAAGCACGACACGATCGTGTCGGCCGTGCGCACCACCGCACGAGGTGAGATCGGCGTCGTGACTGCTGACGGCCGCATCCAGCGCGTTCCGGTTCTCGAGCTGCCGGCGCTGCCACCGACGGCCCAGTCCCCCAACCTGCAGGGCGGTGTGCCCCTGCGCGAGATTCCAGGCCTCGAGGGCACGGTTCTGGCGCTGACAAGCCTCCGCGACACCGGCCCGGGCCTCGCCCTCGGCACCCGCACCGGCGTCGTCAAGCGGGTTCGGCCTGAGCTTCTCTCGCGCGATTCCTGGGACATCATCTCCCTCGACGATGGCGACATCCTGGTCGGTGCCGTCGAGCTCACCTCAGGCGAGGAGGAGCTCGCGTTCGTGACGTCCGACGCCCAGCTCCTGCACTTCTCGGCCGCACTGGTTCGTCCGCAGGGCCGCACCGGCGGGGGCGTCGCGGGCGTCAAGGTCGGGCCGGGCGAACGGGCCGTGTCATTCGGTGCCGTGCGCGACATCCAGACCGCCCACGTCGTGACGGTGGCCGGCTCCGCAGACGCACTGCCCGGCACCCAGAACGGCGCGGTCAAGGTCAGCCCGCTCGCCATCTATCCCGCCAAGGGGCGGGCGACCGGCGGTGTGCGCTGCCAACGCCTGTTGAAGGGCGAGGACGCATTGCTGCTGGCCTGGGTCGGCGACGGCCGTCCGATGGCGTGCGCGACCAGCGGCTCGCCCGTCGACCTGCCCGACCCGACCGATCGACGCGATGGATCGGGGGTCCCGGCGGCCCAGCCGATCCTCGCAGTCTCCGGGCCAGCCGGAACCATCCCGGCCTGAGTCGACAATCGTGCGAGACTGACGTCGTGCGCATCCGACTCCTGATCCTTCCCCTGATCGCCTCAGTCCTGGTCGCGGGCGGCTGCTCCGGCTCCTCGGACAGCACGGTCGATCCGGCCAAGCTGCAAGCCAGACTCACCGAGGCCAAGAAGACGATCGACGACGCAGAGACGATCACCATCTCGCTGGCCACCAAGAGCCTCCCGTCCGGTGTCACGGGCCTGCTGTCAGCGAAGGGCAAGGGCAATCACTCCCCCGCATTCGCGGGCAAGGTGACAGTCGTGACCGGCGGTACGAGCCTGGGCGCCGAGGTCGTCGCGCTCGACGGGCAGGTGTACGCCAAGACGAGCTTCGCGCCGGTTTTCCTGACGATCGATCCAGCCTCGCTCAAGGCGCCCGATCCCGCTTCGCTGCTCGCCCGGGACACTGGCATCACGCAGATCCTCGCCAAGACCGACAAGCTCACCCAAGGCGGCCAGTCACGAGATGGCAAGGACGTCCTGACGACGATCAAGGGCATCCTTCCCGGCAGCCTCGTGCGCGACATCATCCCGTCGGCCGCGGCGGATCAGACGTTCGCAGTCACCTACCGGCTCGATGACGCCGACGTGCTCCGTGACGCGACCCTCACGGGCGCGTTCTATCCGCAGGGCGGGGACGTCACGTACACCGTGGTCCTCACCACCTCCGACACACCGGTCACGATCGAGAAGCCCGCTCGCCGCTGATGACCACCCGGGAGGCGATCAGCCCGGCTTCCAGGGTCCTGCTGGGCCTGGCGGCGGTCGCAATCTCGTTCGCCGCGGCCGACACCTACGTGGTGGTGCTCGCACTGCCCGACATGATGACCTCGACCGGGCTGCAGCTCGACGAGCTGCAGCGTGCCGCGCCGATCGTCTCGGGCTTCCTGCTGGGCTACGTCGGCGTCCTGCCGCTCATCGGCCGGATCTCTGATCTTCGGGGCCGGGTCCCGGTGCTGCTGGGTTCGCTCATCGTGTTTGCGATCGGCTCACTGATCACCGCGGCGGCGTACAACCTCGAGACCGTCGTGGTGGGACGACTGGTGCAGGGCATCGGCGGGGGCGGATTGATCCCGCCGACCCTCGCACTCGTGGCCGATCTCTGGCCGCCCAAGAAGCGTGGCCTGCCACTGGGCATCGTCGGTGCGGTGCAGGAGCTCGGTAGCGTCCTCGGCCCGCTCTATGGTGCCGCCGTGCTGGCCTTCGGTGACTGGCGCCTGATCTTCTGGCTCAACTGCGCGCTCGGGTTGATTCTCGCCGCCGCGATGTTCACCCAGCGCGACGCCGTTCTCCCCACGGCCCCGCAGCAGTCTGCAGATCGGCGCCTCGACGCTGCTGGCATCCTGCTCGCGGTCCTGACCCTGACTGGAGTGACGCTGGTGATGGCGGCGCCTGACCGGTTGGCGCGGGACGTCCAGCTCGGTCGGGCCTATCTGCCGGTGACCGGCGACTCACGCTGGCTGACCCCTCTCGCCCTGACCACCGGCATGCTGCTGGTGCTGTTCCTGATTCGTCAGGCCACCGCCCGGCACCCGCTTCTCGGCTGGCGACAGTGGCCGGCCCTCGCACGGGAAACGGATCTCTGGGGCGCCCTGCTGCTGACGACCGGTCTGGGCGCTGTCATCGTGACGTTTGCCTCGGCGCAGCCCGAGAAGGGTGCAGTCTCCGATCAGGCGCCATGGCTTGTTCCGATCGCTCTCGTCGCTTTCGCTGGATTCACCATTCGGCAACGACGCGCCGCCCGGCCCCTGATCCCCCGGGGGGCACTGTCGGCCCGACCGGCGTGGGGTGCACTGGTGGTGTCGTTCTTCGTCGGCGCCGCACTCATCGCTGCCCTGGTGGACATTCCTTTTTTCGCCCGGCTCACGGTGTACCGCGACTCGCAGCTCGACGCGGCGCTCGTGCTCGTCCAGTTCCTTGTCGCGCTGCCGGTGGGTGCGTTGCTTGGCGGGTGGCTGCTGCGGAAGGTGTCGGCGTCCTCGCTGACTTGCGTCGCGATGCTGATGAGTGCGGTCGCGTTCTGGCACATGTCCACCTGGGATGCTCAGTCGCTTGACCATCAGATCGAGACGCTCTCGCTGGTCCTGGGCGGTCTGGGCTTTGGTCTGGCCATCGCTCCGGTCAACGCCGCCCTGCTGGCACACACCGCCGATGTCGTTCACGGCGTCAGCTCGGCACTGCTGATCGTCGCCCGCATGGTTGGCATGCTGCTGGGCATCTCTGCCCTGACCACGATCGGCCTGCGTGCGTTCTACGCGGCCTCGGACCGTATCCCTCCGGCCGCGAATCTGTGCAACGGCGAGGCGACGCTGTGCCAGGCGTACAAGGACGCGGTCCGGGATGCCGGCATCACCCAGCTGCACGCCGTGTTCATCGGAGCAGCGGTCTGCGCGGCAATTGCAGCGGTGCTCGCAGCGGCGCTTCTACGCGAGCCAGCCGAGCTGGCCGAGCCGACATCCGCCCGGCTCCGGACCCGCTCCGAGGATGGATAGAATCTGCCCCATGCCCGACTTCGACGACCTGCTCGCCGCCAACCGCGACTACTCCGCCGGGTTCAACATGTCCGGTTTCGATGGCATCGCCCACGCCGGAGTTGCGATGGTGACCTGCATGGACTCGCGGATCGACCCGCTCAAGATGATTGGTCTGACGCCCGGAGACGCAAAGATCATGCGCAACCCGGGTGGACGCGTCACCGACCAGGCACTTGTTGCCCTGGTGCTGGGAGTCAACCTGCTGAAGGTCAGCCGCATCCTGGTCGTGGAGCACACCCGCTGCGCCATGGCGTCCTCCACCGAGGACGAGCTGAAGGAGCGGATCGGCGCGAGCGCCGGTGCAGATGCCTCCTGGATGTCGCTCGGTGCGATCGTCGACCAGGAGCACACGATTCGTGGGGACGTCATGCGTGTTCGCAGTCACCCGCTCATCGGCAACGACATCCAGGTCGGCGGATTCCTCTACGACGTCGACACAGGCCTGCTCAACCGCGTCGACTGAGCAGCTCAGGCGTCGATCTTGTCGGCGTCGATCTCGTACGCGCCCTGCACGATGAACTCCTTGCGCGGCGGCACCTCGTTGCCCATCAACAGCTCGAACACCGACGAGGCCTCTTCGCCATCATCGACCGTGAGCCGGCGCAACGTGCGGTGTCGGGGGTCCATCGTGGTCTCGGCCAGCTGACCGGCGTCCATCTCGCCCAGCCCCTTGTACCGCTGGACCGGATCCTTCCACCGGATGTTTTTGCGCTGCAGCTCGGCGAGCTTGCGCTGCAGCTCGGCGTCGGAGTACGTGTAGACGTACTTGTCCTGACCCTTCTTGGGATTGGACAGCTCGACCCGGTGCAGCGGCGGGACCGCGGTGTAGACGCGGCCGGCGTCGACGAGTCCTCGCATGTAGCGGAAGAACAGCGTCGCCAGCAGGCAACGAATGTGTGCTCCGTCGGAATCGGCATCGGCCATGAAGATGATCCGGCCGTATCGTGCAGCGTCGACGTCGAAGGTCCGGCCCGACCCTGCACCGACGACCTGGATGATCGAAGAGCACTCGGCGTTCTTGAGCATGTCGCCGATGCTGGCCTTCTGGACGTTGAGGATCTTGCCCCGAATGGGCAGCAACGCCTGGAACTCGGAATCACGAGCCGATTTGGCCGTGCCGAGCGCGGAGTCGCCCTCGACGATGAACAGCTCGGAGCGCTCGACATCGTTGCTGCGACAGTCGGCGAGCTTGGCCGGCAGCGCGCTGGACTCGAGTGCGTTCTTGCGCCGCTGAGTGTCTCGCTGCTGGCGGGCCATCAGCCGGGTCCGGGACGCGCCGACGACCTTCTCCAACACTTGGCGCGCCTTGGCCTTGTGGGCGGTCTTGGTCGAGGTGAGAAATGCCTTGAGCTCACGGCTCACCACCTGGTTGACGATCTTGGTGACCGCCGGTGTGCCGAGAACCTCCTTGGTCTGTCCCTCGAACTGGGGCTCGGCCAGCCGGACCGTCACCACGGCGGTCAGGCCCTCGAGCACATCGTCTTTGATGATGTCCGGATCACCGGCCTTGAGCAGCCTGGTGTTGCGCAGCACGTCATTGAACGTCTTGGTGACTCCGCGCTCGAATCCACCGAGGTGCGTTCCACCCTTCGGGGTGGCGATGATGTTCACGAAGGATTGGACCTGCGTGCCGTAGTCGGTTCCCCAGCGCAGCGCGATGTCGACGCCCAACATCCGTTCGATGTCCTGGGGTGTCATGTGGCCCTTGTCATCGAGCAGTGGGACGGTCTCGGTGAAGACGTCCTCGCCCTGTAGCCGGAGCACATCGGTCACCGGCGCGTCGGGAGCCAGGAACTCACAGAACTCGGTGATGCCGCCATCGTGCCGGAACTTCTCCTCGTGAGGCTCGTCGCCGCGACGATCGCTGATCACGATCTCCAGGCCGGGCACGAGGAACGAGGTCTGTCTCGCTCGGGCCACCAGCTCTTCGTAGGCGAAACGCGCTCCTTTGATGAAGATCTGCGGATCCGCCCAGTAACGGACCCGGGTGCCGGTTCTTGTCTTGGGCACTTTCGCGATCTTGCGCAGCTCGTTGGTCGGGGTGAAGTCCGAATCGGGGCGGTCGTCGGCGAAGATCCCGGGTTCGCCCCGGCGGAACGACATGGCCCAGGTGGCGCCACCCTTGTCGACCTCCACGTCCAGCCGTGCCGACAGGGCGTTGACGACCGAGGCGCCGACGCCGTGCAGGCCGCCGGTCGCGACGTAGGATCCGCCGCCGAACTTACCGCCGGCATGCAGCTTGGTGTACACCACCTCGACGCCGGTGAGGCCGGTCTTCTTCTCGACATCGACGGGCACGCCCCTGCCGTCGTCCTGCACCTCGACCGAGCCGTCGTCGTTGAGGGCCACCCGGATGTGGGTGCCGTAGCCGGACAATGCCTCGTCCACCGAGTTGTCGATGATCTCCCAGAGGCAGTGCATCAGGCCACGAGTGTCAGTCGACCCTACGTACATTCCTGGGCGCTTGCGGACCGCCTCGAGTCCCTCGAGCACCAGGAGGTTGCGAGCGTCGTACGTGCTGTCGATGATCAGTTGCCTTTCGCGCTGGTCGGCCTTCTCCCCAGCCTATCCAGCGCATTCACGCCCGGGTCTCGTGACACGCGGCTCACCGCGCGCCTGCGGCCATTTGTGTCACTCGGGGAGTATGTATGTCGTAGGTCACGAACGGCCACGAGGAATACCCCCTCGTGATTGGATGTTGACCACATCAGAACCGCCGAATGCTCAGAGAGAAGGTCATCGTGACAACACTGACAGCCCCCATGCTGAGCTCCCTCGACCGCTGTGACCGTTGCGGCGCTCAGGCATACGTACGCGTGACGCTCGGCGGCGGTGGTGAGCTGATGTTCTGTGCCCACCACGCGCGCCAGCACGAGGACAAGCTGCGCGAGATGTCCGCGTCGATCCACGACGAGAGCGAGCGACTGGTCGCCAGCTCCTCGTCATCCGTCGACGGAGACTGAGCAGTCACCCCACACAGACACAGCGAAAGGCCCGGCCAGGAGATCCTGGTCGGGCCTTTCGCATCGTCTGTCAGTACGGGAAGTTGTGGATCTCTCGCGACTTGAGGATCGCCTTCCAGTGCTCGAGGTAGTCGTCGTAGACGCCGGCGTCGGTCGTCTCGGTGGTCACCTCGTCGCTGACCACCAGGTTGGAACCGGTCAACGCGGCTGAACCAGCCTGCACGAGCTTGGTGCGCGAACCGTCGGACGGCCACGATCCACCGCCAGGAAGCTGCTCCTCGGGGTTGAGCCTGTTGGCCTTCAACACCGCGTCGACCAGGATCGTCTTGTCGTGCGGCTTGGCCCACGCCGCTTCGATGCGACGACTCGACGTCTTGAGGACGTCGAGGATCGGACGACAGATACGAATGTACTGCTGGCAGTGCGCGATCCGATTGACCCTGAGGTCGTCCTCGAAGTAGACGCCGGAGATCTTGCAGCCACCATCGGCGAGCTCGACGAGCTTCTCGGCCACCGCGATACGGCGATACTTGAAGCGATTCTGCTGCAGCCGGATGCGGCACTGGTCGTCCGGGACCACGCGGTTGAGCAGATTGAGCACCGGATCCTTGCCGTTGGTCGGCGTGGCGTAGATCGGCGTCGCGTAGATCGTGACGTTCGCCAGGTTGGAGTAGAACATCCCGTTGTAGGCCCATTGCGATGTGTAGCCATCCGCGCTGGCGCCGCTGTAGCCGTACCTGCCGGGGTGATCCTTGATGTACTGCAGGTAGCTCGAGCCGATGGACCGCTCCTCCCACATGTCGTTCCACATTCGGCGGGTCTGGGTGAAGAGCTTGCGGTCGTTGTAGACCGTCAACCCGTTGTTGTAGGTCTTCTCGCCGCTGGGGCCGCCGAGATTGGCCGAGCCGGACCAGAAGACTCGCTTGGCGCTCGTGCCTTCACGGGTGAAGGTGTCGTTGATCAGCAAAATCTTCGAGTGCATGATCGCGCCCTTGGCGCTGGACAGGCACGCCAGACTCCTGCCCTTCTGGCAGATCTTGAACTTGCCGGTGTGCCTGCCCTTGTAGGTCGCGCTCTGCAGCGCACTCGCCAGAGCTCGCGACTCGTGTGATTGAGAGGCCTTGCCGTGGATCACGCGCACCTGCACACCGGCTTTGGCGGCCCGGACGAGCTCGCGGCCGACACGGTGGGAGTTCTCCATCCGCGAGACCGACAGCAGCACATAGTTGCCGAGCCGCTCGGCCTCGGGGCGGGTGGCTCCGCTGGGCTTCCTGTACGTGCCGCGGATCAGCCGTTCCAAGTCGTTCAGGAGCGAGAAGTCACTGTTCGCCGAGCTGGAGATGGACTTGTAGGGTCGCGAGAAATTGCTCTCCAGCGTCACGGGGAAACTGGCGCCGTATGGTGCCCCGCTCTGAATCGTTGCCGGGGGCGTGGAACCACTGACGGTGGACTCATCGGCGGGAGCCACCAGCGCCGTTGACGAAGTCGTCTCCGTGGGAGTCGTCTCCGTGGGCGTTGTCGCCGTCTCGTCCGCTCCCGATGCTGCCGTGGCGAAGCCCAGGAAAAGGCTCGCAAACACCACCCCTATGCCGGTGATGCGCCATCCGCGTGTCGAACCGCCGGTTTTTTGCACAGGTCTGCTCTCCGAGACGCTCGTCAATGTCGTGACAGTCTAACGCAGACGGCCGAGCCGGGACGCATGATCGCTGTGCGACGAGATATCACCGATTGAACGCACAAACAGAGCCGCCCCTGTCACCAGTCGTGACGGGGCGGCTCTCTGGTTCCAGTTTGCTGGCTACTTGATGTTCAGTCAGTCTGCGTTCTGGAGAGCCTTGACCTCATCGCGGGCGGCGACTACCGCGGCATGCTGTTTACTCACAACTTCGTGAAAGCCGGGGCTGAGGTCGTGCTTGAGCGCATCCTCATATTCCGACACCGCGTGGTCCTCACCGGTAACGGCGGCGCTGAGGACGCTACCCGCGTCATCGCCGGTCAGCGCGTCCTTGAGAGAAATCCAACCGCGGTGCAGGGAAGCGGCAACCGACCCGCTCTTGTCGACGTCCTCGTCGTACTGGTGACCGAGGTCGACTATCTCGCGACAGAAAGTTGCGCGCTGCTCCGACAGGCGCTGCAACGTCTCAGCCCACTCGGGGCGGTCGCTGTCTCGCAGCTTTTCGGCGGCGCTGGCGAAACCACGCTCGCCGTCCTTCAACGTTTCGACCAGTTCCTTTGCGACCTTCTCGTCGTCCGACATGTCTGCTCCTGATTTAAGGGGATTTGGCGATGTTGTTGTCGCCTTACCCGCCGGAGCGTCCACCAAACTGGTCTCGAAAACCCCGCCCCACCTGCTCGTTCACGCGAGCAGTGACAGGACCCCTCCTGTCGCCTCGGGCCCTCCCGAAGAATCTCGTTACGTTCCTCGCCTTACTAACAGCAGAGCGTTGAACATGCGATTCCCGCAGGGGGGTCAACGGCAACCGAAGCCGCCAGAGGACTAGGAGGCGCCCCTCTACGAAACCAATGTGAACCGGGCTTATCTGGGTCGATCGTGCGCGCTCGACTGACCGCAGAGCACTAGGGCAAATAGTTTTACTGTTTCGATCCGCGACCGACCGGGGTGTGTCAGTGTTCGAGCGTCAATTCAATATCCACGGGAGGGAGCCCTCGTGAACACCAACATCATCGGACGCTCGTGCGCAGCGGCCGTCATCAGTGTCATCGGAATAGCCAGCGCCGTCGCGCCCGCCCAGGCGGAAGACCCAACGCCCAGCTGTGACCTGACCGCCCTCAGCGCCTCCATCGACCAAGCCAAGGCCGACGCGCGCGTCGCTCAGAAGGCCTACACGATCTATACCAGGACTTCCATGAAGGCCTTGGTCAAGATCTACAAGGCTCACGAGATCGCAGAGGCGCGGGCGACGGCGAAGAAGGCCAGCCGCCTGACCGCTGCTGCCGCGAAGGACGCCACTATACGTGACGCTGCCCAGGCCGCGCGCGCGACCGCCCGAGTGGAGGCCAAGGAGGCTGCCAGGGTGCGGCGTGCCAGCTTCGCTGAGCTCAAGCGCCAGGTCAGGGTCGAGCGGGCAGCACTCAAAGTGACCTGGAACGCCGCCAAGGCTGCGCTAGCCTCGCTGAGGCAGCAGATGGAGGATTGCACCGAGACCCCCGAGGCCGAGACGCCGCCTGCTTCTGCCTGATACCGTCCGAAACAGCCGATCTCACGACGTTGTGAGATCGGCTGTTTTTGTGCTCAGCTCACCGGCCAGATGACGAGCTACCCGTATCGCGGCGCCTGCACAGCTCGTCTGACGTCGTCCACATGCGCCACGATCCGATCAGGATCAGCGCCGGCCCCGGCCTCTCCCCCGAAGAACAGTGGGGCGATCGTTCGTTCCAGCGATGTCAGCGACCGATGTTGACCAGAATCGTCAGGATCACGGAGAGCGCAACAGAAACTGCGATCATCGTCAGGCACCCGAATGTGCCGCCGAGAGGGCGGACTCGTAGTGGGCTCATGCGGTGACACGTACCCCCGGTAGTGACCCCTACACAACGCACCACCTCAAACATCCCCCCGAGTCGCGCGGCGCGGTCGTCGTGATTCGTAGGGAATCGGCCTGCCCTGCCGGCCATGCCCGGCTGGAGAAAGACCTTGGCTCAACGATCCCCGGTTAAGTTCGGCGTGCTCGAGCTGGTCAACGGGACCGTCAAATGTTGCCATTTTCGTCGTAATATTGGCGTCCCTCCGCGGGCATAGGGCTGGGACTGCCAACCCTGCTCACGGAGTCAATGTCGTATTGTCCGAGGCGATTGACCCAGTTCTTTCGCCAGAATCGGTGTGCGTTGTCACGTTCACTGGAGCACGAATTCATAGTCGGCCCGATCCGCGATGTGCTGGGCGTAGTCACGGATCTTCGAGTCGGAAAGGTCCAGTCCCAGCGCGGCCATAGAGCTCTCGACTTCGGGGACGATGTCCTCGACATCCAAGCCCGCGAAACTCATCCTGAGCGATTCGTCAGCGGCGACAATCTTCCGGCCAATATCAGCGACGACTTCGTTCATGGCGTCGTTGTCGATCTTCACAGTGGTTCGCATACCAAAACGGTAAGCCCCATCGGGGACACTCGCGATCTGCCTGGATCAGCGTGAGCGGTTTGGACTTCCTGGCGAGCTCGTTCTTCCACGGTGGTACACCGGGTCTCGGCGCTGGCGATCGATTCGCACCGCACCCGGAGTTGGCGCAGAGCACCGGTGTTGAGAGGGCGTTGACGCATCTCGCGGATCTTGAACGCAACAACTCGCTGGCGGCCCTTCGATCGCCTATGGCGTCACGACCACTGTCGATGATCCTTGAATCGACTCAGTGCATTTTCAGCCTGACTAGAGGCCTGACTCAGTCGAGATAGTCGCGCAAGACCTGCGAGCGCGAAGGATGCCGTAACTTGCTCATCGTCTTTGACTCGATCTGGCGGATGCGCTCGCGCGTCACGCCATAAACTTTGCCGATCTCGTCGAGGGTCTTGGGCTGACCGTCGGTCAGCCCAAAGCGCATCGAGACGACGCCGGACTCACGCTCGGAGAGGGTGTCGAGCACGGCGTGCAGCTGCTCCTGCAGCAGCGTGAACGAGACGGCGTCTGCCGGGACGATGGCCTCGGAGTCCTCGATCAGGTCACCGAACTCCGAGTCGCCGTCCTCGCCCAGGGGCGTGTGCAGGCTGATTGGCTCACGGCCGTACTTCTGGACCTCGACGACCTTCTCGGGTGTCATGTCGAGCTCAATCGCGAGCTCTTCCGGCGTGGGCTCGCGGCCCAGGTCCTGGAGCATCTGACGCTGGACGCGAGCCAGCTTGTTGATGACCTCGACCATGTGAACAGGGATGCGGATGGTGCGAGCCTGGTCCGCCATCGCGCGGGTGATCGCCTGGCGGATCCACCAGGTTGCGTAGGTGGAGAACTTGAAACCCTTGGTGTAGTCGAACTTCTCGACTGCACGGATCAGGCCCAGATTGCCCTCCTGGATCAGGTCCAGGAACAGCATGCCGCG
Source organism: Aeromicrobium sp. (assembly GCF_049587115.1). Lineage (GTDB taxonomy): Bacteria > Actinomycetota > Actinomycetes > Propionibacteriales > Nocardioidaceae > Aeromicrobium. Next base: position 11,063 of record NZ_JBAVDI010000003.1, on the reverse strand, counting down.
GCCCGTGTAGCGTTTCGCCAGCGAGACGACGAGGCGCAGGTTGGCCTCGAGCAGGTGGTTCTTGGCCCGACGACCGTCGACCGTGATCCACTCGAGCTCTTCGAGCATCTTGGGAGATATGCGCCCACCCTTGGCAAGCTTCTCCTCGGAAAAAAGACCCGCCTCGATGCGCTTGGCCAGCTCGACCTCCTGACCGGCGGTCAGCAGCGAAACCTTGCCGATCTGCTTGAGATAATCCTTGACCGGATCGGCCGTGGCGCCGGCGACCATGACCTGCTGGACCGGCTCATCGCTCTCATCGGCAGCCGAGATCGTGTAGGACGACTTCTCGTCCTCCTTGAGCGTCGGATCCGTCGCGAGGTCCTTCTCGAACTCCTCGTCGGGGATGTCCGGGAGGATCTTCTTGCCCTGCGCATCGACCTGCACGGCCGGCACCTCGAGCACCTTGGCGATGTCGATGTCTGCCGGGATGTTCGACTCCTCCTGGCTCACGGCTGCCTTCTTCGGCGCTGCCTTCTTGGGCGCTGCCTTCTTGGCTGCGGCCGGAGCCTTCTTGGCGGGGGTCTTCTTCGTCGTGCCTGATGCGGTCTTGGTCACTGTCGCTTCTGTCTTCGCCGGGGAACTGGACGGTGTGCTGGCCTTGGCAGCCGAGGTCTTCCTGGCTGGTGCCTTCACTGCTGTCGTGGTCTTCTTCGCTGGTGCCTTCGTAGCTGCTGGAGCCCTCGTGGCGGGGGTCTTGCTCGGTGCCGCAGGCTCCTCCTTCGCCACTCCCGCGAGAAACTTCGTGACTGCTCTCAACGGATTTGCTGATGCGGGATTCACCGGCACGTCAACCTCGCAAACGGTAGATGGGCGCAACAATTAGGCCTGTGGTCAACCTCTAGCTCAAGTGTGCCACGCCACGCCAAGGCGTTCCATCTCAGGGGCTTCTCAGGCGGGTGTTTGGGTGCTCTCAGGAGCGGGTCGGCCACGAGTGGACCGGCTCACCGCCGTGCATGTGCTCCTCATACGACCTGGTCGTGGCGCGCATGGCCGCGATTCGATCCTTGGTCGCTCCCAGCTGGTGACCGAGCTCCCCGATCAGCCAGGTCGCGCCGTTGCGTCCAGCGATGCAGCGTTGCTCGACGATGCCGAGCAGGCGGTCGCGCACCTCGGTGTCGACTCCCATCTCCTCGAGCCCGGTGTGCGCCAGCGGCAGCAGCTGGCGCAAGACGAGCTCACGCACAGACACCGTGCCCACCGACGGCCAATAGATCTCGGTGTCGATACCTGAACGCGCTGCCTGGTGAAAGTTGTCCTCCGCGGCGCGGAACGACAGCTGCGACCACACAGGACGATCGCTGGACCCCAACACCTTGACCAGCCCGTAGAACAGGGCCGCGTTGGCCATTGTGTCGACGACGGTGGGCCCTGCGGGCAGCAGTCGGTTCTCGATCCTCAGGTGCGGCCGTCCGCCGGATACGTCGTAGATCGGTCGGTTCCACCGGTAGACCGTTCCGTTGTGCAGCCTGAGCTCTGGGAGGTTTGGAATCCGGCCTGCCTCGAGCTCGACCAGCGGGTCTTCCTCGTCGACGATTGGCAGCAGTGCCGGGAAATAGCGGACATTCTCCTCGAACAAATCGAAGACCGAGGTGATCCACCGTTCTCCGAAGAAGACGCGAGGGCGAACGCCCTGAGCCTTGAGCTCCTCACTGCGAGTGTCGGTCGCCTGCTCGAACAAGGCAATGCGGGTCTCGTGCCACAGCTGCTGGCCCAACAGAAACGGTGAGTTGGCACCAACCGCGACCTGCACCGAGGCGATGGCCTGCGCTGCGTTCCACATCGGCGCGAAGTCGTCGGGCTCGACCTGCAGGTGCAGCTGGGTGCTGGTGCACGCCGCCTCGGGGACGATCGAGTCGGCCGTCGTGGCCAACCGGTCGACACCATCGATCACGATCTCGATGTCCTCACCGCGAGCTGCAAGGATCTGATCGGACAGCAGGTGATAGCGCGGATTTGCCGAGATCGATTCCCGACTGAGATGGCCCTCGTCGAGAGTCGGCAGAATCCCGATCATGACGAGGTGCGCCCCGACCTCGGCAGCCTTGACCTGCGCCTGGTTGAGGTCGTCGCGCAGAGAGTCCTGGAGGACGTCCAGCCCCCTGCCCGCGATCCGCGCTGGTGGCACATTGATCTCGATGTTGAACAGGCCGAGCTCGGTCTGGAAGTCCTCGTCGGCGATGGCCTCGAGCGCCTCTGCGTTCTTGAGTGCGGGGTCACCCTGGTCATCGACCAGATTGAACTCGATCTCGATGCCGACGTGCGTGTGCTCGACCGACAGGTCGTACTCGCTGAGCATCCGAGCGAAGACATCCAAGCAGCGCCGAACCTTGGCGCGATAGATCGTGCGGTCCTCGCGGCTGAACTCGCGGGCGTCGACATCCTGTCCCATGAACACACCCTAGGCCGAGGTCGACCCGGCGGCTCGAAACTCCTGCCACCGAGACGGCGCCACTCCACTTTGCAGCATCTGCAGCATGAGCCCGGCCATCGAGTACTCCGGATCGGCCGCGAGCGCCCGCTCGGTGGCGATGAGCGACTGCGCCCCGTCACCGATGAGCCACGCGGCGAAGGCAGTGAGGCTCAGGACAGCCGGCTCGAACGGCGGCACGACGCTGCGCGACACCTCGGCCAGGACACGCAGCATGTCGGCGGCGGTCTCCGGAGTGATCTGCTCCCAGACCGCGTCACGCGTGGCGATCCCCGACACCCAGACCGAGAACCTGGCCAGGTCGTCCTCGGACAGGACCTGCCCGCTCAGCCCGCGGTCCAGGATCGGCTGGATCTGCGCCATGGCAACCCCGTAGAGATCGCCCGCGGGCGTCTGGCTGATCAGCCGGACCACCTCGTCGAGAACCTCGCCCGTCGCCCGCTCCATCCACGCCCGGCGTGGGCACTGCACCGCCTGGAAGCGTCGAACGAGAGCATCCCGATCAGGGAGGATCTCCTGGCCCGCCGCAACCGCCTGAACGATCGCAAGGTGGTGGTCAGATGACTCGTAGGCGATGCCGTCCGGCGAGAAGCCCGGTTCGTCGGTCCAGTAACGCTCGCCGTTGGCGCGGGCCGCGACGATGATCGGGATCCCGTCGAGCTCCCGCCCGACTGCCGCAACCAGGTCGCGCGCAACGATCTGCTCGCCCGTCACAGCCAGAACGATCGCGCCCTCGGCCCCCTGATGCCGCAGGTGGCCAGCGACGAGCTGCGCGAGCGCATCGACGTCCTCGGCCGGGGGAATGTCCACGCGCAGGCGGAATCCGAAGCGGCGGCGCGGTCCGTGGGTCGCGACCGCAACGAGGGACTCGGTGGGCCGGAACCCGAACAGCGTCGGAAGTGTATTGAGCAGATCGGGTATGTCGCGGGCCGTGTAGACCGACGGTGTCTGTGTCATGTGCCCACGCTCGCTGTCGGACACCTGCGAGTCAGGTGGTCCGTGCACCCCTGTGGACTCCCAGACTCGTCGACACTCGATGTGCATGTAGCACTGTCCGCGAGGCACGACACACTTGTCCCATGCGGTCATCGGCGTCGATCATGCACCTGGATCTTGATGCCTTCTTCGCGTCCGTCGAGCAGCGGGACAAGCCTTCCCTGCGCGGCCGCCCGGTCATCGTCGGCGGCATCGGACCACGGGGCGTGGTCGCGACCGCCTCCTACGAGGCCCGGGTGCACGGAGTCAGGTCAGCAATGCGGACGGCCGAAGCGCGGGCCCGTTGCCCACATGCGGCGTTCCTCGGTGGCCGGTTCGACGCGTATCGCGAGGCCAGCCGCTTGGTCATGGACCGCCTTCGGGCGGAGTCCGAGCTGATCGAGCCCCTGTCGCTCGACGAGGCCTTCGTCGACCTGAGCGCAGGTGCTGAGTTCGATCCGGACGAAGTCGAGGAGGTGGTGGCCGCTGTCCGATCCGACATCGCTGACCTCACCGGAGGTCTGACTGCCTCCGTGGGAGTCGCATCCTCCAAACTCATGGCCAAGATCGCCAGCGAGATCAACAAGCCGAACGGTGTCTTCGTCGTGCAGCCGGGAACGGAGGCCGCTGTTCTCGGACCTATGCAGGCGACGGCGCTACCCGGCGTCGGCCCGGCCACGGCCGAGCGTCTGCGGCGAGTCGGCATCCTCACGGTCGAGGATCTTCGCGCGCCCAGTGAGGTCGAGCTGGTCCGGCTGCTCGGCCAGGCGTCCGGCCGGTCACTCCACCGCATGGCCCGCGCCGATGACGACCGTCCCGTCGTCGCCTCACGCGAGACCAAGTCGGTCAGCGTCGAGGACACCTTCGAGCAGGACATCTCCGACCGCCTGCAGCTCGAGAGCATCATCGAGCGGATGGCCCGATCGGTCTCGGGACGGTTGCGCAAGAACGGGCTTTCCGGACGCACCGTGACACTCAAGATGCGGCACCACGACTTCGAGACCCACACCCGCTCCTCGACGTTGCCCAATCCCACGGACAACGCCCGAATCCTGGCCGCAACAGCTCGGGGACTGCTCGCGGGCGAAGACATCAGCAACGGCCTACGTCTGCTCGGGGTCGGGGTGAGCGGTCTGGCCGACTGGGTGCAGGACGACCTGTTCGCGAGCGAGGACGACGACGAGGTCGAGGAGGTGGAGGTCGAGGAGGATCCCCGCCGTGACATTCGCTGGTATCCCGGCATGGACATTCACCACGAGTCACACGGTGACGGCTGGGTGTGGGGCTCAGGGCTGGGGCGAGTCACGGTCCGCTTCGAGACCAGGTGGACGCCGCCAGGTCCTGTGCACACCTTCCGCACCGACGACCCTGCTCTCGGCGCAGGCCACACCGGTACGTTCGAACCATGACCGTTCCCCCGCCGATCGCCGAGCGGCGCCCCATCGTCCGCAGCCACCACGGAGACGACTTCGTCGACGATTACGAGTGGATGCGTGACAAGGAGGACCCCGCGACGCTGGCCTACCTCGAGGCCGAAAACGCCCACACCGAGGAGACCACGGCTCACTTGGCGCCCTTGCGTCAGCAGATCTTCGACGAGATCAAGGCGCGCACCCTCGAGACGGATCTGTCTGTACCGGTGCGCCGAGGAGCCTGGTGGTACTACGCACGGACCCTGGAGGGCAAGCAGTACGCCATCCGGTGCCGGTGCCCGATCGGAGACGTCGAGGACTGGGAGCCGCCCGTCCTGGAGGCCGGCACCGAGATCGACGGCGAGGAAATCCTGCTGGACTCCAACGTGGAGGCCGAGGGGCACGAATTCTTCTCGCTCGGGGCCTTCAGCATCAGCGACGACGAGAGCCTGCTGGCATGGTCGGTCGACACGCAGGGCGATGAGCGCTACACCATCCGGATCAAGGACCTGCGCACGGGCGAGGTACTCACTGACGAGATTCCCGCGACCAGCGGTGGCGCTACGTGGTCGGCCGGCGCGACGCACCTGTTCTACACGACGGTCGACAGTGCTTGGCGGCCTCACCGAGTGTGGCGGCACACTCTGGGCTCGACCGACGAGGACGCCCTGGTGCTCGAGGAGCCCGACGAGCGCTACTTCGTCGGCATCGGACGTACGCAGTCCGAGAAGTACCTCGTGATCGGCCTGTCATCGAAGGTCACGAGCGAGGTGCGCGTCCTGGAGGCGGACGAGCCCGAAGGCGAGTTCCGCACTGTCCTGCCCCGCAAGGACGGCGTCGAGTACGCCCTGGAGCACGCCATCATCGGTGGGGTCGACCACTTCGTGATCCTGCACAACGAAGATGCGCTCAATTTCGAGCTCGTGGTGCTCCCGGTCCACGACCTGACCGACCGCCACGTGCTGATCGCCGGCAGCGAGACGACCCGGCTGGAGGATGTCGACGTCTTCGCCCACCAGCTCGTCGTGTCCTACCGTCGCGACGCTCTCTCACGCATCGGCATCATGGCGATCGACGACGCCGGAATCGGCCCGCTCCAGGAGATCGAGTTCGACGAGGAGCTGTTCACCAGTGGAGTCGGCGCGAACGCCGAGTGGGACCAGCCGATGATCCGGGTCGGTGTCGGCTCGTTCATCACCCCTGCCTCGATCCTCGACTACGTCGTGTCGACCGGCGAGCTGATCCTGCGCAAGCAGGCTCCTGTGCTCGGTGGGTACGACGCCGATGAGTACGAGCAGCACCGCAGCTGGGCAGTTGCCGAGGACGGCGTCCGGGTACCGGTCTCCATCGTGCGCCGCAAGGACACTCCCCGCGATGGCACTGCCCCCGGACTGATCTACGGCTATGGCTCCTACGAGGCCAGCATGGATCCGGGCTTCTCGGTCATGCGGCTGTCGCTGCTGGACCGCGGCTTCGTCTTCGCGATCGCACACGTGCGCGGAGGCGGCGAGCTGGGCCGACACTGGTACGACGACGGCAAGATGCTGCACAAACGCAACACCTTCACCGACTTCATCGCCAGCGCGCGGCACCTCGTCGAGGAAGGCTGGACCTCGGCTGACCGACTGGTCGCCGAAGGCGGCAGCGCCGGCGGGCTGCTCATGGGTGCAATCGCCAACATCGCTCCCGAGGCCTTCGCAGGCATCGTCGCCAGCGTCCCGTTCGTCGACAACCTGACCACGATCCTGGACCCGGGCCTGCCGCTCACCGTCATCGAGTGGGATGAGTGGGGCAATCCCCTGGACGATCCTGAGGTGTACGCCTACATGAAGTCGTATGCGCCGTATGAGAACGTCGGAGCGCACGACTACCCCGCGATCCTGGCAGTCACCAGCCTGCACGACACCCGCGTCCTGTACGTCGAACCGGCCAAGTGGGTCGCCCGGCTCCGGGCCACCGCATCAGGCTCCTCCCCCATCCTGCTCAAGACCGAGATGCATGCGGGCCACGGCGGGGTCAGCGGACGCTACGCGGCCTGGGAGGAGCGAGCCTGGGAGCTGGCCTGGATCATCGACATAGCACGCACCACCTAAGAAGCATCTGAGAGCGGAATCCTTCAGGCACCACGAGCGTTCTGATCAGTAAAGACACTGATCGGAGGCGCATGGTGAGCGCACGAAACGGCAGCAGCAACATCGAGGGCAAGGACAGCGTCGGCATGTACCTCGCCGAGATCGCCCGCACGCCCCTGCTCGACGCCGAGCGAGAAGTCGATCTCAGCAAGACCGTGGAGGCCGGGCTCTTCGCTCGACACCTCCTGGCCGAGGGACGCATCGGTCGACGCAAGGGCGGAGCACCGAAGTCGGCCACCGAGGAGGAACTGACCTGGCTCGCCGACGAGGCTGACCGGGCGGTCCAGGAGTTCATCCAGGCCAACTTGCGACTGGTGGTCTCCATCGCCCGCAAGTACGGCCGCTCGGCGATGCCGATGCTCGACCTCGTGCAGGAGGGCAACACCGGCCTGATCCGTGCGGTCGAGAAGTTCGACTACGTCAAGGGCTTCAAGTTCTCGACCTACGCCACGTGGTGGGTGCGTCAGGCGATCACCCGCGGCATCGCGCAGCAGGCGAGGGTTGTTCGACTCCCGGTCCATGTCGTCGAGGAGCTCAACCAGGTCACGGCCGCGCGCCGCAATCTCGAGCGGCAGCTGGGCTACGACCCGGAGCCGGCCGAGGTGGCTCTCGAGCTTGGCATGGACGTCGACCGGGTCATCGATCTGATGGCATGGGGACGCGACCACGTCAGCCTCGACTCCCCTGTCGACGAGGACGGCGACACGTCGCTGGGTGATCTGATTGCGCGGGAGACGCTGCCAGGACCGGACATCGCGATGCTCGATGACGAGACTCGACACCTGATCTCGAACCTTGTCGACAACCTGGGCGAGCGCGAGGCCGACATCGTGCGGGCCCGCTACGGCCTGCTCGACGGTCGCCAGCAGAAGCTCGCAGACATCGGCAAGCGGCACGGCATCTCGGCCGAGCGGGTGCGCCAGCTGGAGCGGGAGGCGCTGGCCACCCTGCGCCGAATCGCCGATCCGGACCTGGCCGCCTAGGCCGGGGCCGACCGAGACACGAGTTCGTCCCAGACGCCCCCGACGATGCGGGCGAGCTCGTCCAACGGACCGGTGTTGTCGATCACCAGATCGGCGGCATCGGTCCGTTGCTGTCTGGAGGCCTGCGCACCCATCCGGGCCCGTGCGTCAGCCTCGGACATGCCGCGAGACCGGACCAGCCGATCGATCTGGGCGCTCTCGGGGACATCGACCACAAGAACCACGTCACACCGGTGCTCAGCTCCCATCTCGATCAGCAGCGGGTTGTCGTGGACCACGATCGAGTCTTGCGAGACCGCGGCCTCGTGCTCCGCCGCCAGCCGAGCGATCTCCGGGTGGGTGATCGCGTTGAGATCACTCAGCGCAGCCGGGTCGGCGAACACCAGCGCGCCGAGCGCGGGCCTGTCCAGCGAGCCGTCCGACGCGATGACGCCAGGGCCGAAGCGTGCAGCGATGGCCTCCAGTGCCGGGCTGCCAATGTCGACCGCGTCGCGGGCGAGCCGGTCGTAGTCGATCACGACAGCTCCGTGGGCGGCCAGCAACGCACTGACGCTGCTCTTCCCCGAGCCGATACCTCCGGTGAGACCGACCCGCAGCACGTTCGACGCCTACTGCGCGGAGCTGCCGTAGGTCGTGACGTGCACGTGATCCATGTGATTGGCCGTGGCGCCGCCACGATCGGACATGCCGCGCCAGCCGGGCGACGTGGCCGGACGCCAGATGCGCTGGCGCCAGATGATGTACTCCACGCCGAGCTCGGCACGGTGCTCCATCACGAACGCGGCAACCTCATTGCCGAGGTCGCTGGACACCATGATGTCGAGCGCTTGACCGGTGGCGTGCTCGCCGCGTCCGGCAACGCCGCCGTAGCGGACGATCGACGGGAACTTGGCGCAAACCGCGCGGTGCACCTTGACCGTGTCCGGGCGGAGACCGTTCTCCGGGCCCGAGCCGGCGGCACAGGGCGACGAGCCCAGCGGCATCTCCTTGGCAAGGCTCTTGGAGCGCACCCAGCGGGGCAGATCCTTGTGGATGATCTGGGTCCAGTCGCCGGACTTCACGCCGGTGATGTCCACGGTCTTGCCGGAGGAGACCTTCGCCAGGACTGGTGACGACCCCTTCGCCGCCGCATGGATCTCGACCGGTACCACCGCGAAACGCGTGCCTTCGATCTTGTCCTCGGCGGCTGCCTCGTTGGTCAACGGGGCGCGTTCGGCGCTGCGACTGACCTTGACGGGCTGCTCGCTGGCAGCCATCTCGAACACGTCCTTCTTGGGTGCCGAAACGATGGCCGTCGGCTTCGCGTCGTCAGCGTTGACGACCATCGTTCCAGCCGCAGCGACTGTCAGCAGGCCTGCAAGGGGAAGGATCGCGTGGGTCGCGCGGACGCTGCGGGGCGCCTTGCGGACTTGCCTGTGGCGGGTGTCTGCCACGAATTAACCACCTTGATGCATAGCCGGGTGTATGTCTCAGCCTTCGAGTCAAGCATACTTTGCACCTCGGATCACGCGGGCACGTCGGTTCTCCACAGGGCGTCGTGACCGATGTCTCACGATCGAGAGGATTTCCGGTGCTCCAGGTCCTCACCGCTGCCGACAGCGCTGTTGATCAGGCCGCCGTTGCAGGCTCTCTGGCCGCGTCCGGCCTGCGCGTCGGCGACCGGGTGGCGCTGTCGGTTGCAGGGTCTGCGGACTATGTCAGCGTCGTACTGGGAGCGACCCGCAGCGGCATCGTGCCGGTGCCACTGGATCCGCGACTCACCGAGTACGAGCGCGAGGCGATCATCGCGGACATCGAGCCGGCTCTGGTCGTCGACCGGGATGAGAAGCTCACCGACCTCCTGCGCGGCGATCCGATCGAGCTCGACCGCTGGCCCCGGTGCCGGCCGATGCACTTCACCTCCGGCACGACCGGCAGACCGAAGGGCGTGTGGTCGGGCCTCCTGACGCCGGCGCATGCCGCGTCGTTGGCGCGTGAGGAGCGCGACCTGTGGGGCTTTCATGCGGGCGACCTGGACCTGGTGGTGTCGCCGATCTACCACTCGGCGCCGTTGCGGTTCGCGATGGGGACGCTGCTTGCCGGAGGATCGATCGCGGTGCTGCCAGCCTTCGACGCCGCGGGACTCGCCGCGGCGATCGACCAGCTTCGCCCCACGTCGATGTTCTGCGTTCCTGCCCACCTCCAGCGGCTCTTCGGCCAGCTCGACGATGCTGGTCAGACGCTGGACGCCTCCTCGCTGCGGCTCGTCGCCCACGCTGGGGCTCCGTGCCCAGAACCGGTACGTCGACGTGCTCACGAGTTGTTCGGAACGGACACCGTGTGGGAGTTCTACGGCTCGACCGAGGGGCAGTTCACCGCATGCCCCGCAACGGAATGGGTCGCCCACCCGGGCACGGTGGGTCGCGCACGGCCGGGACGCGTCGTGACGACTGATCCCGACGGCCAGCTGTGGTGCGCCGTGCCGGAGTGGGCACGATTCGTCTACTGGAATGCCCCCGCAAAGACGCGCGATGTCTGGCGGAACACGCCCGACGGACCGGCCTTCACGGTCGGTGATCTCGGTCGCGTCGAGGACGGGCGGGTCTATCTGGACTCCCGGCGCGAGGACCTCATCATCAGCGGCGGGGTCAATGTCTACCCCGCGGAGGTCGAGGCCGCCCTCGAGGGCACCCCCGGGCTTGTCGACCTGGCGGTGTTCGGTCGCGACGACGAACGATGGGGGCAGCGGGTGTGCGCAGCGTACGTCGGGGATGTCGAGGAACAGGTTCTGCGTGATGTCGCCGCCCGACGTCTCACCCCGCCGAAGCGGCCCAAGACGTATCAGCGGCTGCCGTCACTGCCGCGTACTGCGACCGGCAAGGTCCGACGCACCGAGCTGTGAGCGCTCGACCGCTGCTTCGGCGTCGAGCGGCTGATCCGGAGCGGCGAACTGCTCGCCCACCCAGGCGCCCACGAAGCCCAGCAGCAGTCCCACGATCACGTCGGAGACGTAGTGCCAGCCGAAGTACACGGTGGCCAGGATCGTCAGGACCAGGAACACCCGCAGGAACCACTGGGCAGGCCGCGGGAACCCCGCACGGCGGGCCACCAC
>NZ_JBAVDI010000002.1:0-14761 GCF_049587115.1 Aeromicrobium sp. | reverse complement strand
TCTAGAGCCCCCGCCAGGGCGGTGTCCTGGCCACGTATCGGGACCCCTGATACGTGGCTGAGGCACCGCCCTGGTGTCTGCCGCACGTATCCGGACCCTTGATACGTGGCTGAGGCACCGCCCTGGTATCTGCCGCCGGGCAGCAAAAAGACCCCTCGCGCACCCGACAGAGGTCACTGACCCTTGCTGCCTTCCGGCCCTGGGGGAGTTGGGTGATGTGTCGCCGCGCGAGGGGCTCCGATCATCATACGGAGCGCGCCCGCACACACTCAAGCCGGGCGCGAAGGACGGGATGGGGATGCCGATTCGTCGGCGGCCCATCGCGACCGGTAACCTCGTCGACGGAGGATTCGCATAGTGGCCTAGTGCGCTCGCTTGGAAAGCGGGTTGAGTGAAAGCTCTCAGGGGTTCGAATCCCCTATCCTCCGCCAAGGGCCGAGAAGCCGGTCTCAGTCTGCAATCCACAGACTGGGCTGGTTTCCTCGCAGCTCGAGCCTGTGGAAGCTCGCGACACGCGACGCCGTCGCCGACTGCGCCCAGCCGTAGGCACCGGTTCGACAGGCCGCCTATGCTCGGCGCATGCAACGGACCCCCGACGAACGCTTCGTCGACCTTCCCGACTTCCCGCACGAGCCGCACTATCGCGAGTGGGAAGGAATGCGCCTGGCTCATGTCGACGTCGGCGAGGGGTCGACGGTCGTGCTGCTTCACGGCGAGCCGACGTGGTCGTTCATGTGGCGCAAGGCCATCGCACCGCTGGTCGAGGCCGGGCATCGCTGCATCGCTCCTGACCTGCCCGGATTCGGCCGATCCGACAAGCCCGCCGACGACTGGTACACCTATGACCGGCTCGTAGCGGCCGTTGTGTCGTTGTTCGAGGACCTTGACCTCACGGACGTGACCCTCGTCGTTCACGACTGGGGCGGCCCGGTCGGGCTCCGTGTCGCCACGACAGAGGTTCCCGAGCGCATCTCCCGGATCGTCATCATGGACTCAGGCCTGTTCACCGGGCACCAGAAAATGGGCAAGAACTGGCAGATGTTCCGCGACTTCATCGACGCCGAGCCCGACATGCCGATCGGGATGCTCGTGAACGGTGGGAGTGCCACCGAGCTGTCGCCCGAGGTCATCGCGGCCTACGAGGCGCCTTTCCCGACCGTGGACCACAAGGGTGGCGCGCGCCGCCTTCCCGCGTTGATTCCGCAGTCGCCCGAGGACCCAGGAGCAGCCGAGGGCCGCGCCGCCGTCGAGGCACTTGCGCAGGAGACCCGACCTCTGCTGCTCCTGTGGGCGGACGCGGACACGATCCTCCCCCTCGAGCCCACCGGCCGGGCAATGGAGTCGTCGTTCCCGGTGTCCGAGCCGCTGCACGTCATCGAGGGTGCCGGACACTTCCTGGCGGAGGACCAGGGCAAGGTGATTGGTGCGACGATCGCCGACTGGTTGGCCCGGCAGGCCTGATCAGGCTTTCACGCACCGAGGCCGCTGCGTCGGTCGCGGACTAGACTCGACCACACCTACCGATCCAGGAGCAGTGGTGGCGCGATTTCGCGAGATCGACTTCCGGCCGACACCGATGGGAGATCTGATCCTGCGGGAACGCTGGGACCCAGTCGCCCAACAAGACCTGCTCGAGATCAAGCTCGGCGACGAGTTCCTGATGTCGAGCCTGTTCACCGTCGCGGAGATCGCCCTGGGCCATCTCGCAACTGCCGAGTGCGAGGGCACCGAGCTCGACGTGGTCGTGGGCGGCCTGGGTCTCGGCTGCACGGCGCTGGCCGTCCTGGAGGAGCCGCGCGTCCGCAACCTCGTGGTCATCGACGCACTACCCGAGGTCATCCAGTGGCACCGCGACCACCTCATCCCCGCAGGTGCCGACCTGACCGCCGACGCTCGCTGCCGTCTGGTTCACGGCGACTTCTTCGCGGGCCTGCGCGCGGATGGTGAGCTCGATCCGGAGGCACCCGGACGACTCTGGGACGCCGTCGTGGTCGACATCGACCACACCCCCAGTCACCACCTGCACCCCAGCCACGCAGACCTGTACGACTCCACGGGACTGGCTCGCGTTGCGAACCGCCTGCATCCGGGCGGGGTCTTCGCGCTGTGGTCTGACGATCCACCCGACGACCACTTCATGGAGACCCTCGCCGCGACATTCCCCGAGGTCAGGGCCGAGGTCGTGACCTTCGCCAATCCTCTCCAGGGAGGAGTCGCGGCCAACACGGTGTATCTCGCCCGCAGCGCCCGCTGACCCCGAGCCATCAGGGCGCCGAGCTGAGGGCGCGCGAACTTACAGCGGTACCGGCTGATCCTCGTGGGCCACGACCGGACTCCGCCGCTCCCACGCGATCACGCCACCGAACGCCAGCAGAACGACAGCCCAGCCGACGATCGCATCGAGCACCCAGTGATTGCCGGTGCCGATGATCACGATGGTCATCATCACGGCATACGCCAGGCCAACGGCCTGCACGAGCTTCGGCACGCCGGCACGGATCAGGACGATCGCCACCCAAAGGGCCCACCCGGCGTGCAGCGACGGGAAGGCAGCCAGCTCGTTGGTAATGCCGCCCAGGCCCTTGGGCGCGGAGGCGTCCGCACCCCACCACCCCGACGCGGAGTGCAGGCTCAGCACGTCGATGTAGCGGCCTCCGACCAGACGAGGCGGAGCCGTGGGCATCACGAGGTAGAACGCGAGCCCGATGATGGTCGCGAACACCAACGCACGTCGAGCCGTGACGTACTCCGATGCGCTACGGCGGTAGATCCAGATCAAGATCAAGGCCGTGACGATGTAGTGCGTCGTGGCGTACCAGAAGCTGCCGAACAAGCCCAACCAGTCGTTCTGCACGAAGAGGTCGTTGATCCAGGACTCGGCGTCCAGTCGCCACAACTTCTCGAAGCTCAGCACGTCGACGGCGCGGCCGCGGGCTGGTGCGAAGTCGTTGGATGCCAGCAGCCGCGACGCGCTGTAGCCCACGTAAAGGACGGCCAGGAAGGCCAGCTCGATCGCTCCACGCTTAACCCGCACAAGGGTCACGGACCGGCGCGCTGCCATCGCGCGCCACGCCTGCTGTGACGACTGAGTCATCACTCCTCCTGCGCTCGAGACCGGGCTGCCTTCCGGGGAAGACGCCGAGGTGCGCCTATGTGCGATCAACTCTGGCGGACAACCGTTCTGGATGGCAACCGAAAGCGACCCTGTTTTCTTCCCCGCAACCCTACCGGTTCTCTACCGACGGCGTTTGAACAAGTTCTTGACCAGCTCGCGAGCGATCGTCCGGCTGGCCTCACCCACAGCACGATCGACCGGCGACATGCGACGCGACTTCGCCGTGGATCTCCGCCCAGCCGCTGGCTTCTTGCTGGCCAGCTTGTCTGCCTCCTGCTGGAGTCTTTCGGCTTCCTGCTGCTCCTGCTTCCGGCTGCTCTCCGCGGCCGTGGCCGCTTCGGCGGTTGATTTCTGGGCCGTCAGCAGCTCGGTCGCGGACTCGGGGTCGACCGCGGTGCCGTACTTCGTCAGCAGGGACGAAGCCGAGATGGTCGCCTGGATCTGATCCGAAGGAGTGGGGTCCATCGACCCCTGCGGGGCTCGCAGCCGAGTCCACGCCACCGGAGTCGGTGCGCCCTTGTCACTCATGACGGTCACGATTGCCTCACCGATTCCCAAGGAGGTCAGCACCTCCTCGAGGTCGTACGTGGTGTTGGGATAAGTCGAGACGGTTGCCTTGAGCGCTTTGGCCGCATCCGGAGTGTGGGCTCGCAGCTGGTGCTGGACTCGCGAGCCCAACTGGGCGAGCACGTCGCTGGGCACGTCCTTGGGCGTCTGCGTCACGAAGAAGATCCCGACCCCCTTCGACCGGATGAGACGAACGGTCTGCGTGATGGTCTCGAGGAAGTCGTCGGATGCGTCCGCGAACAGCAGGTGGGCCTCGTCGAAGAAAAAGACCAGCTTGGGCTTCTCAGCATCACCCACCTCCGGCAGCTCCTCGAACAGCTGACGGAGCAGATACATCAGGAACGTCGAGAACAGCGCCGGTTTGTCCTGCACTCCCGGCACCTCCAGCAGCGAAACGATGCCCCGCCCGTCAGCATCCGTGCGAAGGAAGTCCGACACCGCGATCTCGGGCTGACCGAAGAACTCGCCAGCTCCCTGATCGGCGAACGCGATGAGCTCGCGCAGGATCACTCCGACCGTGGCACCCGAAAGCCCGCCGAGGTTCTTGAGCTCACCCTTGCCTTCGTCGCTCGTCAGGTGAGTCAGCACATCGCGCAGGTCCTGCAGGTCGATCATCGGCAGGGACGCCGACCGGGCGTAGTGGAAGACCAGCCCGAGCGACGACTCCTGCGTCGCGTTGAGCCCCAAGACCTTCGCCAGCAGGGTGGGCCCGAAGCCGTCGATCGAGGCGCGGACCGGGATGCCCATGCCGACACCGCCGAGAGCGAAGTACTCGGTGGGCGAGGCGACCGGCTTCCAGTCCTGCCCGATGCTCGTCGTGCGAGCCAGCAGCTTGTCACTGGGCGTGCCCGCCGTGGCCAGGCCCGACAGGTCGCCCTTGATGTCCGCCGCGAAGACGGGCACTCCGTTGGCAGCGATCTGTTCGGCGAGAATCTGAAGCGTCTTGGTCTTGCCGGTGCCTGTCGCCCCTGCGACCAGGCCGTGCCGGTTGAGCATCGCCAAGGGGATGCGCACCTGAGCTTCGGGTACCGGCTCACCGTCGAGCAGTGCACCCATCTCGATCGCGATGCCCTCGAAGGCGTAGCCAGCCTTGACGATCCTGACGATCTCGCTGTCGGACGCGGTCGCCGGCTCAGGGTCGGCAGCGGCCGTCGTCGCCGGCAGCTGCTCGGCCTGGGCGGCCGCGGCAGCCGCTGCGAGCTCGTCGGCCTTCTGCTGAGCGGCCTCAGCCGCTGCTCTGGCCGACTCTGCGGCCTCGGCCGCCTGGTCCGCTGCAGCCTGCGCGTCGTCGCTCGTGGTCATGTCGACACGCTACCGCCCGCCCGACTGTCACTGTCTACACTGATCGAGTGATCTTCAGGAGGGTGGGAGAGGGGCGCCCCTATCCGGCCCACGGGCTGACCCAGAGCACGTGGGCTGAGATCTCCCCGTCGCAGGTGCGACTCGACGACCTCACCACGACCAAGACCAAGCTCGACCTCGAATTCCTGCTGGATGACGACTCGACCTATTTCGGTGACCTGTTCGCGCACGTCGTGAGCTGGGAAGGCGAGCTGTTCCTCGAGGACGGCCTGCACCGCGCCGTCCGAGCCGCGCTGCAGCAACGCAACATGTTGCACGCCCGAGTCCACTCGATCGGCCGGTCCGCATGAGCAGCCTGGTTCGGGGACTGACACTGCTCGGCTCAGCAGTTGTCCTCCTCTTCGGTGGGGTCCTGGGCTTTCAGCTCCTGACCTCGCGCGCGGACACCGCCGACCCAGTGCCGACCTGCATGAACAGGACGGTCAAAGACGGTGAACGCCTCGACAGCAACCTCGTCACGGTCAACGTCTTCAACGCGTCCACCCGCTCGGGCCTGGCCAACCGCGCCACGATCAACTTGCAGGCCAACGGCTTCCTCGGTGGCACGATTGGCAACAGCACGAGCTCGGCGAAGCCCAGTCGCGTCACGATCCTGACCGCCGACCGCAAGGATCCCCGGGTGCGACTGGTGGCGAAGCAGTTCAAGGACAAGGTCAAGTACGCCAAGCCCGACGTCACCGTCGAGACCGGTGTGATCGTGATCGTCGGCAACAAGTACTCCGGGCTCAAGTCCAAGACGCCGACCAAGATCACCAGCGACCGCACGATCCGCGCGTGCGTCCCGATCGTCCTCCCGTAGCCCGGTCCGGGTTCAGTCGTCCGCGTTGGTCCAGCCAGCCAGGCGTCCGTCACGTCCGACGGCTCGCAGCCGCGCCTCCGTCCTCTCGCGCACCCTTCGGTCCGTGACGATCAGCAGGTCGTCCGAGATCGCGATGCGTTGGGTGCGATGCGGAACGAAGGTCTTCCCGTCGCGAACGACCAAGGAAACCGACGCGCCGACCGGCAGGCGCAGCTCGCCGATCTCGACCCCCGCGAGCTTGGAGCCGGTAGGCACGTGGATCTGGAGCAGGTCCGCCGAGACGCGTTCGAGTGGCGCGGCCTCGACCTCGACGTCGCGAGCCGCATCACTGAGAACACCGCACCGTGCAGCCAGCCGCGGTAGCCGAGCGGCCTGGAGCAGGGTGTAGATCACGACCGTCACGAACACGACGTTGAACAGATCGCGCGAGCCCGGCACATCGGCGGCCAAAGGGATCGTGGCGAGCACGATCGGTACCGCCCCGCGCAGGCCCGCCCAGCCAACGAAGACCTGCTCCGGTATCGACCTCTTGAACCACATCGCGCAGACCGCGACGGACAAGGGGCGGGCGACAAAGGTGAGGATCGCGCCCGCTGCCAGGCCGTGCCACACGTGCCACCAGTGGAGCTCGTCGGGACTGGCCAGCAGCCCGAGCATGACGAACAAGCCGATCTGTGCCAGCCAGCCGATTCCTTCGACGAACGATCGGGTCGCGACTCGGTGCGGAAGCTCCGTGTTCCCGAGCACGAGAGCCGCGACGTAGACCGCCGCGAAGCCGCTGGCGTGCACCGCCGACGCGGTCCCGTACGCCAGCACGGCGATCGCGAAGACCACCAGGGGATACAGGCCCGAGGCCGGCAGGGCGACTCGGCGCAGTCCGTTCGCGCCGATCCAGCCGATGGCAACGCCGATCGCGAAGCCCGCGACCAGTTCGAAGACGATCAGCCCGATCAATCCCCACAGACCATGCTCCAGGGCATCTCCCGCACTGATCGCCACGACCAGCACGACGATCGGTGCGTCGTTGAGTCCTGATTCTGCTTCGAGCACGCCCTTCACCGAGTGGCGCAGCGGCACCGTGCGCAGCACCGAGAACACCGCGGCAGCGTCCGTCGGGGTCAGCACCGCAGCGAGCAGCACCGCCAGCTCCCAGTCCAGGTCGAGCAGGTAGTGCGCCCCCGTCGCAACGACGCCGACACTGATGACCGACCCGAGTGTCGCCAGCAGGAGCGCGTAGCCGATGTTCGGGCGTACGTGCTCCCACCTGGTCGTGAGACCACCCTCGGCCAGGATCAGCACCAGACCACCGAAACCGAGGGCGTGAGCCAGGTTGGCGTCCGCGAACTCGATGCCCAATCCAGAGCCGCCGAGCAGGAGACCGAGGGAGAGGTAGACCAGCAGGGAAGGAAGCCCTGCCGTCACCGAGATACGCACGGCCAGGACGGCGAGAACCAGGACGCCGGAGCCGATCAGGAGGTAGTGGTCGAGCTCATCGGCATTCACGCAGTCTCCCCTCCGATGGTCTCGACGGACCCTGATTCTATCGGGACGTACACCGGCTCCCCGACGCTTCGATCCGAATTGAGGTGGCGCGCTGGTGAGGAGGGCGGTTGGCTGGGGCAGTGGACCGGCGGAGCATGATCGCGTTGATGGCGGCCTCGACCCTCGCTGCATGCGGCGGAGGCCGCCCCGACAGTAGGAGCGACCCCGTGAAGGTCATCAGCTACGGCAACGACCCACAGCAGATCGGCGAGCTCACCAGGGCCTCCGGGACGCCGCGGGGCGTTGTCGTGGTGATCCACGGCGGATTCTGGCGCGCGCAGTACGACCTCTCGCTGGGCCGACCGCTGGTGACCTCCCTGGTCGAGCGTGGCTGGACGGCGTACAACCTGGAATATCGTCGCGTCGGCGCGGGCGGTGGTTGGCCGCGGACCTTCGACGACGTCGCCAACGGCATCGACGCCTTGGGGACGGTCGACGGACTCGACACGTCGAAGGTCGTCACCCTGGGGCACTCAGCCGGCGGGCATCTCGCCGTCTGGGCCGCCGGTCGGCCGAAGTTGACCGGCACCCCATGGTCCACACCGACGGTCCCGGTCACAGCTGCGATAGCCCAGGCCGGGGTCGTCGACCTGGCGGCCGCGGTCCGCGACAATCTCGGTGGCGGAGCGACGCAGGCCTTCATGGGGACCACCGGCGGCGCGCGGTACGTCGCGGCGGATCCTGCCCGGCAGATTCCTCTTGACTTACCGGTGCGGTGCGTGCACGGACGTGACGACGACACGGTGCCCCTCGCGCAGTCGATCGGTTACGTTGAGCGGGCGAAGGCTGCCGGAGCGGACGCCGAGCTGATCGAGGTGGACGGCGATCACTTCGTGGTGATCGATCCGTCGTCGCAGGCCTGGGCCCGCACACTGGAGACCTTGGAGGCACTGTGATCTACACCGGACTCGTCACCCTTGTTCGCCTGGCCAGCTGGATCGGTGGTCACCGCACCATCCGGCTCGGCTCACGCCGACTTCCGGCCACCGGCGGAGCAGTCCTCGCGATCAATCACACGAGCTATGTCGACTTCACCTACATGGGCTTGGAGGCGCGCACCCGGGACAAGCGGCTCATCCGGTTCATGGGCAAGGTCGAACTGCGCAAGAACCCGATCCTTCGTTGGCTGATGTGGGGGTGCAAAGTCATCCCGGTGGACCGGTCGGCGGGCCACGACTCGTACCTCGCGGCGGTGGCCGAGCTTCGCAAGGGCGAGATCGTCGGCATCTACCCCGAAGCGACGATCAGCATGAGCTACGAGATCAAGGCCATGAAGTCCGGCGCCGCCCGCATGTCGCTCGAGGCCGGTGTGCCCATCATCCCCGGCATCGTCTGGGGATCGCAGCGCATCGCCCCCAAGGGCCGAGCCAAGAGTCTGGGCCGCACCAAGACGCCGGTGATGGTCACGATCGGCGAACCGATCCCGGCGACGGGCACGGCCGACGAGCTCACCGCCACGCTGCATGCCGCAATGAGTGCCCTGCTGCTGGAGGTGCAGGACGCCTACGGCGAGCACCCCGCCGGCGAACCGTGGGTTCCGGCGCGACTCGGCGGGTCCGCGCCGACGCCGGCCGAAGCCGCCGCACTGGAGACCCGACTCAGCTGACACCGGACCTTGATCGGGTCCGCAGACATGCGAATGCCCCGGCCGTGGCCGGGGCATCCAGGTGAATCGCGCTCAGTGCTTGAAGGCGTCCTTGACGTTCTCGCCGGCGTCCTTCAGGTCGGACTTGGCCTGGTCGCCCTTGCCTTCGTGCTCCATCTCCTTGTCGTCGGTGGCGCCTCCGAAGGCCTCCTTCGCCTTGCCCTTGGCGTCCTCGGCGGCGTTGCTCAGCTTGTCATCCAGTCCCATGATGGTTCCCTTCGTTGAATGCGACGTGTATCCGGGACCTGCCCGGATCCATTCGAGGTGTACCCGGATCACCGAGGCGTAATCGTTCAGTCAGGAGTCGCCTCATGGTGACGCCGACCGTGGGTTCGGCGCTCCTCCTTCATCTCGGCCTCGAAGATGTGCCGGCGCCCCTCGATCAGGGCCTCCCGAGCAAGATGCTCATGTTTGCGGAACGCCGAGTAGTAGCCCGCGTCGTACTCCTCGACGATCTGGAATGTCCAGCGCCCCTCGACCACGTTGCGGCCCACCAGATCCGTCCAGATCGTCTCGGCCAGGTCGTCGTGTCCGGCTTCGCGCAGGAGATCGACTGCCTCACCCAGCGCCAGGTCAGCCTCGCCCGTGCGTCGGTGAAACGTGTAGAGCAGTCCGCGGGCCTCCTCGACGACCTCGAGCGCCTCGCTCAGCTTTCCGAGCGCCTCGACGGTCTTGTCGTCGAGGCCATCGGGGCGAGTGTGCTCAGATTTCGGGCGTTCGGCCATGTCGCCACGCTAGGACGGGTCGTTGCACTCGGCATCCCGAGCAGTCAGAGCAGGACCCGCCCCATCCGCTCGACAGCATCAGCCAGGATCTCCGGTGTCGTCCCGTAGTTGAGGCGTACGTGGCCGGCCCCACCGGTCCCGAAGGGCAGGCCCGAGTTGACCGCGACCCGGCCGCGATCCAGGAATACCTGGGCAGGATCATCGCCGAGCCCCAGTGCGCGGCAGTCGATCCAGGCAAGGAACATCCCCCGACACCCTCCCCAGCGCGCTGCCGGCAGATGGGTCGCGAGGAGCTCGGTCAGCTGAGCTCTGTTGTCGGCCAGATCGGATTGCAGCCCGTCGAGCCACGGCCTTCCCTCGCGGAACGCCGCGGTGTGCGCGATCGCGGCGAGGTGGCTCGGGCCGTGCGACACGACATCGGGCACCCGGGCGAGATCCGTGGCGGCATCCGGACCAGCCACCAGCAGCGCGGCCTTGAGTCCGGCGAGATTCCACGCCTTCGACGCGGACACCAGACTGAATGCGTCCGCGGCTCCGGGGACACTCAGGTAGGGAATGAATTCCTCTGCCGCGACTGGTCCGTGGATCTCGTCGACCACGACTCGCACTCCGTGCGCTGCGGCGAGCTGGGCGACACCGGCCAGCTCCTCGGCGGTGTGGATCGTGGCAGTCGGGTTGTGCGGGTTGCACAACAGGTAGGTCACGGGTCGCCCCCCGCGACCCGCACGAATGAACGCCGCCTCGATCGTGGCGAGGTCCAGCCGTCCATCCGTTCCCAGCGGTGCCTCGACGACCTCCCGCCGCGCATGCTTCACGAACTCGAAGAACGGCGGATAGACCGGCGGGTTGAGCACGACCGGGTCTCCGGGTTCCGAGACCAGCGCGATCGCCTCGACCATTCCGGTCATGACGTCCGCGACCAGCGCTGTGCGCTCGACATCGACACCGTCCCAGCCCCACCTGTCGTGCGCGAAGCTCGCATACGCCTCGGCATATCCGCTCCCGCTCGGATAACCCGTGTCGCCATCCACCATGGCCAGCGTGACGGCACGGACGATCGGATCGGCAGGACGCGTGTCCATCTCGGCGACCCAGAGCGGCAGCACGTCGGCGGCGTGCCCCCGCCACTTGATGCTGGTACGACGGCGCAACTCGTCCAGTCTCAGGTCGCGAAGCGGGTGATATTGATTCATGATTCCATCATCGTCGCTAATGTGACAGAGGTCGTGTTGCATCTCGGCGAGCAAAGTGTCACTCTGAGTTACATACTGAGTGAACGACCGTGCACTGAAAAGGAGAGACCATGACTGCACCGCTCATCGAGCGCTCTGCCACGCTGCGCCGACTTCGACAGTTCGGCAAGGCCATGACGACTCCCCTGTCGCCCGACGACTACCTCGCACTCATCAATCCGCTGTGGTCCCACCGCGAGCTCCGCGGCCGGGTCGAGGAGGTCGTGCCAGAGACCGAGCGTGCGGCAACGCTGGTGATCCGTCCCGGCTGGGGCTGGTCCTTCGACCATGCGCCGGGGCAGTACATCGGCATCGGCATCGAGATCGACGGCCGGTTCCACTGGCGCTCGTACTCGCTGTCCTCCGTCCCTCTGGTTGAGGGCAAGACCGTCAGCATCACCGTCAAGGCGATGCCCGAGGGGTTCCTCTCCGACCACTTGGTCAACGGCCTGGCCCCGGGGACCATCGTGCGACTGGCCGCTCCGCAGGGCGACTTCATCGTCCCCGACCCGCCGCCGGCCAAGATGCTGATGCTGGTGGGCGGCAGTGGCATCACGCCGATCATGTCGATCCTGCGCACTCTGGAGCGCCGTGGCACGCTTCCTGACGTCGTGCTCGCCTACTCCGCGATGCACGAGGGCGACATGATGTTTCACGACGAGCTCCAGGAGCTCGCCGGCCGAACCGACTCACTGCGCTTCATCCCTCGCTTCACCGACACCGAAGGAATGCTCACCGCGGATCGGATCTCGGACGTGTGCCCCGACTGGCAGGAACGAGAGACGTGGGCCTGCGGTCCCGGTCCCATGCTCGACGCGTTCAGCGCCCACTACGAGGCCCACGGACTGCTTGACCACCTGCACGTAGAGCGCTTCACGTTGGCCAAGGCCGACGGGACGGCTTCGGGCGGAACGGTGACCTTCGGTGTCGGAGGTCCCTCGGTCGAGGTCGACGGCGCGACGACACTGCTGGAGGCCGGCGAGAAGGCCGGCATCAACATGCTGTTCGGCTGCCGAATGGGCATCTGTCACACCTGCGACGTCCCCCTCGCATCCGGCACCGTGCGCGACCTGCGCAGCGGCGCCGAGCACGGCGAGCCCAATGAATACATCCAAACCTGTGTCTCTGTCGCCGCCGGCGACTGCACCCTGACCCTCTAGGAGCGAACACCATGGCCTTCGCTGATGTCCGCGAATACACCCACCTGACCGATGAAGAGGTCGACACCATTGGTGCCGAGCTCGACCAGATCCGCACCGAGATCGAGGCCTCGCGAGGCCAAGCCGATCGTGACTACATCCTGCGCATCATCACCCTGCAGCGACGACTTGCCGCCGCGGGCCGAATCACGCTGTTCGCGAGCTTCTTCCCGCCCGCATGGCTGCTCGGAACCGCCCTTCTCGGATCTGCCAAGATCCTCGAGAACATGGAGCTCGGGCACAACGCCATGCACGGACAGTGGGACTGGATGAACGATCCAGAGATCCACTCCAGCAACTGGGAGTGGGACACCACCCAGCCGGCCGAACAGTGGAAGCACTCCCACAACTACATCCACCACCAGTTCACGAACGTGCTCGGGCACGACAACGACATCGGCTACGGAATCCTGCGGATGTCGCGCGACCAGAAGTGGCACCCGGCCAACCTCGGCCAGCCGGTCTACAACGCGCTGCTCGCGTTGTTCTTCGAGTGGGGCGTTGCCCTGCACGATCTCGACATCGAGGCGATCCGCAAGGGTAAGAAGGATCCCAAGCTGCTCATGAAGCAGCTGCGACAGATCCGCAGCAAGGTCGGCCGACAGGCGCTCAAGGACTACGTCATGTACCCGGCGCTGACCGGGCCCTTCTTCCTCTCGACGCTCACGGCCAACTTCACCGCGAACATCATTCGCAATGTGTGGACGTACGGGATCATCTTCTGCGGGCACTTCCCCGACGGTGCGGTGCACTTCACCGAGGAGGAGCTCGAGGACGAGACCCGCGCAGAGTGGTACCTGCGGCAGATGCTCGGCTCGGCCAACTTCGAGGGCGGCAAGCTCCTGCACGTCATGAGCGGCCAGCTCGGCTACCAGATCGAGCACCACCTGTTCCCTGACCTGCCAAGCAATCGCTATGCGCAGATCTCGGTGAAGGTGAAGGACATCTGCAAGCGCTACGACATCCCCTATACGACCGGACCGCTGTACAAGCAGTACGGACAGACGCTGCGAACGATCCTCAAGCTCTCGTTGCCGAACCGGCGCACGACCGACAACCCGGCGCCTGCGTCGGAGCGTAAGCGGCGCCGTCTCGACGACTCCGAGCGCCCGGTCCGGCGCTCCGAGCTCGGCAAGTGGTCCGGGGCAGCCTCGGTATGACCGTGGCACTGGATCACCGGCCCACGGCGGGCGGGTTACCGGTGCCGTTCGCCTGCGAGGACGACGGCGGCGCCCTGGATCACGCCCATGTCGTCAAGCGCCGTGCCATCCGGTGCGCCCTGAGCCGTATCTGCGGTATCTGCGGAGAGACACTGTCGAGACCGATCGCATTCTTCGGACCGGAATCCGAAGGCGATGCAGGTTTGTTCACTTTTCCACCGGTGCATCTGCCGTGCGCGAACGCGGCGCTCGACCTCTTCGTCCCGATCGGCGGAAGCCACCTCGGTCAGGTCGAGGCGCCACTGCGCTGGACCCTGGTCACGACCGGTGGCTTCGACCTGATCAGGCCGACTCGCCGAGGTGACGGCGTGACATTCAGGCCCAACTCGGTGATCGAGACTCGCTCGGTCGAGTGACCGCGGGTGTGTGCCTTGACGGGCGGCATGCCAGGGCCGCGGACACTCCCTCCGAGGGCAGATGAAGAGGGAAATTCCCACCCCCGGACCGCCGACTCGCCGGGCCGGTCGCGTGTCACTGGCAAGAATCCACGCTGGGCTGCGTCATGATCGGGTGTGAGCCGCGTCTCATGAAGTGTGGTCGTGGTCGGCGCAGATCTCGGGGCTGACGCCGCCCACGGCCTCACCGCACCTCATTGTCACGCTGATCTGTCACAAATGCCTGCGCAAGCTCCACCCCGTGCGCCACAATTTGGCTGGGAGGGCTAACCCGCAGGAGAGCGATGGAGTCGAGGACGTACGTCGTCGAGGTAGCAGGATGAAATATTTCATTTTGCACTCACCCGGCCAGGCCGCCGAGATCGCACGGTGGACCCGAGGTAACAGCGCTGCCTGTTACGACTTCCCGACCGGCGAATGGGTCTCCGATCCGCTCTTGGCCGCCGAGATCATCCTGGATGACGACTGGCAGCCGATCGATCGTGCCGACCTACCTGATGAGCTCGCCCAGTCGATCCGTCAGCCCAAATCCCAGAAGAAGGCCACTCGGTCGTCTCGGTGGAGACCGTGGCTCAGGGACGGGCTTCACGTTCGAAGCTGACCGCGGACGCTCGGTCAGGCCGCACCGGCCGCCAGGGGCTCGAGCACCAGCTCGGGATTTTCTCGTGCGATGCGCTGCATCCGCCACCGGTCGACGAACACCGCGAGACGCGTACCGTCGGTGCGAGTCAGCACCTCCGCACCCGGCTGCGAATTCACCACGTCAGCGCCGGCCGCGTCGACCTGCAGGGCGAGGTGGTAGTCGAGGAGGTCCAGGCTGACCTCGGTCTGGAACTCCCGACGCAGGCGGTCGACGACGACCTCGAACTGCATCGGGCCGACCGCAGCCAGCACTGGGGCCTGATCGCCACGCAAGTCTGAACGCAGCACCTGGACAACCCCCTCGCGATCAAGCTGGTC
>NZ_JBAVDI010000001.1:0-15923 GCF_049587115.1 Aeromicrobium sp. | reverse complement strand
GACCTGTCCCGGCGTGAGCCCTCCAGTGTCGAGGAGGTCTGAGCCGCTTCGGCTCAGACCCTCCCCGGCCACCCGTAAGAACTTCTGAAAGGGAAAGAAGACCAACGTGCTCGACGTGAACTTCTTCGATCAAATCCGGATCGGTCTCGCGACCGCCGACGACATCCGCGGATGGTCGTTCGGCGAGGTCAAGAAGCCCGAGACGATCAACTACCGCACGCTCAAGCCTGAGCGCGACGGGCTCTTCTGCGAGAAGATCTTCGGTCCCACCCGGGACTGGGAGTGCTATTGCGGCAAGTACAAGCGCGTCCGCTTCAAGGGCATCATCTGCGAGCGCTGCGGCGTGGAGGTCACGCGGTCCAAGGTGCGCCGTGAGCGCATGGGCCACATCGAGCTCGCCGCTCCGGTCACGCACATCTGGTACTTCAAGGGTGTTCCCAGCCGGCTGGGCTACCTGCTGGATCTGGCTCCGAAGGACCTCGAGAAGGTCATCTACTTCGCTGCCTACATGATCACGCGGGTCGACGAGGACGCTCGTCACAACGACCTGTCAAGCCTCGAAGCGAAGATCACCATGGAGCGTGAGCAGCTCGAGAACCGTCGTGACAACGAGGTCAACGAGCGCATGCAGAAGCTCGAAGAGGACCTGAAGGCTCTCGAGGACGAGGGCGCCAAGGCCGACGCCAAGCGCAAGGTCAAGGACGCCGCCGAGCGTGAGGCCAAGCAGCGCCGCGACCGTACGCAGCGCGAGATCGATCGCCTCAACGAGGTGTGGGACCGCTTCAAGTCGCTCAAGGTCCAGGATCTCGAGGGCGACGAGCTGCTCTACCGCGAGATGACGTACCGCTTCGGCAAGTACTTCGAGGGCTACATGGGCGCCACGGCGATCCAGAAGCGCCTGCAGGACTTCGACCTCGACGCCGAGGCCGAGCTCCTGCGCGAGATCATCGCGACCGGCAAGGGTCAGAAGAAGACCCGCGCCCTCAAGCGACTCAAGGTCGTCTCGGCATTCCTCGGCAGCAGCAATGCGCCCGAGGGCATGGTGCTGGACGCCGTCCCGGTGATCCCGCCGGAGCTGCGCCCGATGGTGCAGCTCGATGGTGGCCGGTTCGCGACCAGCGATCTGAACGATCTCTACCGCCGCGTCATCAACCGCAACAACCGGCTGAAGCGCCTGCTCGATCTCGGTGCGCCGGAGATCATCGTCAACAACGAGAAGCGCATGCTGCAGGAAGCCGTTGATTCGCTGTTCGACAACGGCCGCCGCGGTCGTCCGGTCACTGGTCCGGGCAACCGTCCGCTCAAGTCGATCTCGGACATGCTCAAGGGCAAGCAGGGTCGATTCCGTCAGAACCTGCTCGGCAAGCGCGTCGACTACTCCGGCCGTTCGGTCATCATCGTCGGTCCGCAGCTCAAGCTGCACCAGTGTGGTCTGCCCAAGCAGATGGCCCTCGAGCTGTTCAAGCCGTTCGTCATGAAGCGGCTGGTCGACCTCAACCATGCGCAGAACATCAAGAGCGCCAAGCGCATGGTCGAGCGGGCTCGGCCGGTCGTGTGGGACGTCCTCGAAGAGGTCATCACCGAGCACCCCGTGCTGCTCAACCGTGCACCCACCCTGCACCGGCTGGGCATCCAGGCGTTCGAGCCGCAGCTCATCGAGGGCAAGGCCATCCAGATCCACCCGCTCGTCTGCTCGGCCTTCAACGCCGACTTCGACGGTGACCAGATGGCCGTGCACCTGCCGTTGAGCGCCGAGGCGCAGGCCGAGGCCCGCGTCCTGATGCTGTCGACGAACAACATCCTCAAGCCGTCTGACGGTCGCCCGGTCACCATGCCGACACAGGACATGATCATCGGTCTGTACTTCCTCACGCTGGAGCGTGCGGGACACATCGGCGAGGGTCGTGCATTCAGCTCGGTTCCCGAGGCGGTGATGGCATTCGAGCGTCACGAGATCACGCTGCAGAGCCACATCAAGGTTCGCATCGATGGTGTGACGGTCGAGACGACGCTGGGCCGTGCGATCTTCAACGAAGCGCTGCCCGAGGACTACAGGTACGTCAACTACCAGGTGGGCAAGAAGGAGCTGGGTGTGATCGTCAACGATCTCGCCGAGCGCTACTCCAAGGTCGACGTCGCCAACTCGCTCGACAACCTCAAGGACACTGGTTTCCACTGGGGCACCCGCTCCGGCGTGACCATCTCCATCGAGGACGTCGTGACCCCGGGCCGCAAGCCCGAGATCCTCGCGACCTACGAGGCGCAGGCCGCCAAGGTCCAGACGCAGTTCGATCGCGGTCTGATCACCGAGGACGAGCGCCGTCAGGAGCTCATCGAGATCTGGACGCAGGCGACTGCGGAGGTCTCGGCCGAGATGGAGAAGGGTTTCCACGAGGACAACCCGATCTACATGATGGTCGATTCCGGCGCCCGTGGAAACATGATGCAGGTCCGTCAGATCGCCGCCATGCGTGGCCTGGTGGCCAACCCCAAGGGCGAGATCATCCCGCGCCCGATCAAGGCCAACTTCCGTGAGGGCCTGTCGGTGGTTGAGTACTTCATCGCCACCCACGGTGCTCGCAAGGGCCTGGCTGACACGGCGCTTCGTACGGCCGACTCGGGTTACCTGACCCGTCGTCTGGTCGACGTGAGCCAGGACGTCATCATCCGTGAGGACGACTGCGGCACTGAGCGCGGACTGCCCAAGGTCATTGCAACGAAGCTCGACGACGGCCGTCTGGTCGCTGCCGAGAACGTCGAGACCTCGGCCTACTCGCGAAGCGCGGCGACCGACGTCACCGATGCCAAGGGAACGGTGCTTGTCGCCGCCGGCGGCGACCTGGGCGATGTCGAGATCGAGCAGCTCATCGCTGCCGGTGTCGACGAGATCAAGGTCCGCACGGTGTTGACCTGCGAGGCCAAGGCGGGCACGTGCGCCAAGTGCTACGGCCGCTCATTGGCTACCGGCAAGCTCGTGGACATCGGCGAGGCGGTCGGCACCATCGCGGCCCAGTCGATCGGTGAGCCCGGCACGCAGCTGACGATGCGTACCTTCCACACCGGTGGTGTGGCCGGAGACGACATCACGCACGGCCTGCCGCGCGTCGTGGAGCTCTTCGAGGCGCGTCAGCCCAAGGGCCGTGCTCCGATCACCGAGTCCGCTGGTCGGGTCGAGATCGATGACTCGGACAAGACGCGCAAGCTCGTGGTGACGCCGGACGACGGTTCCGACGTGCTGGAGTACCCCGTCACCAAGCGGTCGCGTCTGCTGATTGCCGATGGCGATCACGTCGAGGTCGGCCAGCAGCTGACGCACGGCACCCCGGATCCGCAGGAAGTGCTGCGCATCCTCGGTGTGCGTCGGGCGCAGGAGCACCTCGTGGACGAGGTGCAGGAGGTCTACCGCTCGCAGGGTGTGGCCATCCACGACAAGCACATCGAGATCATCGTGCGCCAGATGCTCCGTCGCGTGACGGTCATCGAGCAGGGTGCGTCGAATCTCATCCCGGGTGACTTGGTCGATCGGGCCAAGTTCGAGGAGGAGAACCGTCGCGTCGTGGCCGAGGGTGGTAGCCCGGCTTCGGGTCGACCGGTCCTGATGGGCATCACGAAGGCCTCGCTGGCCGTCGAGTCGTGGCTGTCGGCCGCCTCCTTCCAGGAGACGACCCGCGTCCTCACCGACGCAGCCATCCACGGCAAGTCCGACGCGCTGCGCGGTCTCAAGGAGAACATCATCATCGGCAAGCTCATCCCGGCAGGTACTGGTCTCGACCGGTACAAGAACATCCGGGTCGAGCCGACCGAAGAGGCCCGTCAGGCCGCCTACGCCGTCACCGGCTATGGCGACTACGACTACGGTTTCGGTGCCCCGGACTCCGCTCCGGCGCAGCTGGACGACTTCGACTTCACGTCATTCGAGAAGTAACGTCCCAGCGCGGTACTGCCGCTCAAGCATGACGAATCCCCCGGCCTCAGGGCCGGGGGATTCGTCGTGGTCGTGTGCTGGCGAGACGGTCCGGGGTCACCCTGCTCCGGCCGTGCGCTGGCCGCTCTGCTCCGGCGTCTGGGGAGCCGGTGGAGTCGGCGGAGCCACTGGCTTCGTGGCGGCCGGGGTGACCCTGAACAGCCACGTCAGTCGTGGTTCGAACACGGGCCGGAACACGGTTGCGACAGGGCTGGTCATCAGCAGATTGGCGACGACGACGGCCATGATCGTGGTGGCCACGACCGCGGCGAACCCGAACCGGGAGATCTTGTCGAAGACGTCGAACTGCAGCTGCAAGAAGATGATCAGGTAGCCGTGCAGCAGGTAGCAGTAGAACGTGCGCCCGCCGAGCGCCGTGGTGAGTGAGCGACGCCGGGGAACCAGCGACAGCGCAGCGAACGTGAGAACGAAGCCGATTGCGAGCAGCTCGGCCCGCTGCGTCATGCCCTCGATCGCGGTGGCGCGGAGCGGGTCCTCGTTGTAGCGCTGTTTCCAGAGTAGCCAGTCGGTCTGCCAGTGCTTGGAGTAGACGTAGCAGATCAGCAGAGCCGAACCGAGCAGCGCGACCGATGCGGCGCGCACGCGGGGAGCAGCCAGCCGCTCGAAGCGCTCGCGGCTCATGTGCAGACCAACCACGTAGAACGGCAGAAAACCCAGGATCTTCGGCAGCGCCAGCACGTTGGGAACCTCGATCAGGCCGACGAGCAGAGAGATCAGGATCGAGGTCGTGATGGGGTACCGCAGCGCACGCCAGATCGGTGTCGTCAGGCGCCACACGAACAGCGCGGCCAAGAACCATGCGAGCCACTGCGGCGACAGGATCATGAGCGGGTTCGGCTCGCCGGTGTAATGGCGGGTGATGAGCTGCAGGCTGGTCTCGACCAGCAGGTAGGGCACGACGAGCGTGCTGACGATCCGGCGCACCTGCCGTGCGTCTCCCATGTAGCGCCGGGCCGTGTAGCCCGAGATCAGGATGAAGAACGGCATGTGGAACGAGTAGATCCACACGTAGACGCCGCGCGCGGAATCCATGTCCGTGAACTGGGTCAGGGAGTGGCCGACCACGACCAGGAGCATCACCCAGTAGCGGGCGTTGTCGAGGTATGCCACTCGCTCCTTGGTCGGAGAGGTGGAGGTGGGCAACGGCTCGAGAGGACTCATTGTGCTTGACTCTATAAGCACTTGCGGAAAGTGGCCTGTCCCAACCCGAGCTGGAGGATTCGTGGTCGAACCGACCCGCACACAGCGTCTGGGTGCCTACGCCGTGGTTGTCGACCAGGGACGCATTCTTCTCACCCGCATCTCGGCGGTCGGCTACCCGGTCGGCGCGTGGACCCTGCCCGGCGGCGGGGTGGACCACGGTGAGCCCCCGTACTCCGCCGTGCAACGCGAGCTGTGGGAGGAGGCCGGGCTCGTCGCGACGAGCGTCAGGCTCGTCGACGTCCACGACGTCCATGTCGTCGAGCTGGGGCGCGGCGACCAGTACGAGGACTATCACGGCGTGCACCTGCTGTATGCGGTCGAGGTCGACGCCAGCGTCGAGCCGCACGTCGTGGATGTCGGCGGCACGACGGACCTGGTCCGGTGGGTTGCCATCGACCAGGTCGACTCAGTGGGCGGGCCGGTGCTTCCCATGGTCACCCACGTGATCCAGCACCTGGATCACTTCGTGGGTGCCGGGTAGTCCAGCAGGATCGTGTAGTTGCCCCGTGCTGACAGGATGAACGTCGCTCGGGCCGTGCCACCGCCCTTGGTCCGCGTGGTGTAGGTCGTGCTCACCTCGTTGAGGTCCTCGACGACGTCCTTGGCGATCTGGCCCTTGGCGCTC
Organism: Aeromicrobium sp.; assembly: GCF_049587115.1. GTDB lineage: Bacteria > Actinomycetota > Actinomycetes > Propionibacteriales > Nocardioidaceae > Aeromicrobium. The sequence goes on along the minus strand of NZ_JBAVDI010000001.1, from coordinate 10,110 downwards.
CTGCTCCGGACGTACTGCTCCGCCGTCTGGTCGGCCTCGACCGCACGGGTCGAGGTCGTCACGACGAATCGCGGGTGGGACCCGCTCAGCAGGATCGTCGCGCTCGATGGTGCAGTCCAACCACCGAGCAACGGGGCGGACCGAGCAGCGTCCTCGTCCATCTTGGGCCAGATCAGACCGGACTTCTCGTCGGCCGAGTCGATGCTCTCCACGCCATTCAACGAGCCCGACTCCGGGGCCAGCTGGCCCTTGCGCGGCTCGCCGACATACTCGACCGTGACCGCCATGACCGGGCGGGTCAGGTTCGACGGACCTGAGGTGCGAGTGCGAACGTCGCCGGGATCGACCTCCATCGTGATGCGGATGTTGCGGTCGTCCTCGGTGATGCCGTGCACCGACAACTCGCACCGCGTGATCCGGCGGATCGAAGACTTGCAGTAGGCCGAGAGATCGTCGGTCAGGACGTTGGACGCCGGCAGACGGGCTGCGATCTGGGCCAGCATCCGCCGCACGACGTCGGCGGGGTCGCCGTCGATCCGCATCAGCGAGATCGTGGAATCGGGCTTGGGGGGATTCTCCAACAGGTCAAAGGTGTCGTCGCTGGGTCGCGGCTCGGGTGTCGGCGTCGGCGTCGGTGTCGTGGGGGTGCCGTCCGCCGCCTCGGCTGCGGCCTTGTCCCGCGCCTCGGCGTCCTTCTGGGCCTGCGCGGCGAGCAGCTCGGGCTGATACACCGAGATCAGTCGGGCGCTGCGGTAGCGAACCAGCGGCCCGAGCTGCGTCGCACCCCGTGGCACCTGCAGGCCGTAGGCGATGGGACTCTCGGGTCCGGACTCGTGCTCGGCGACGTCAGGCAGGGGAGCGGTCGTGGCGCTGGACTGCACGGGAGATGCCGGACCGCCCGCGGATCCCTGGCCGTCGCAAGCCGCGATCAGCGCCAGCGCGGCGACGGACACTGCCGCGCGGAAGAAGCGAGACTTCATGCATTCCCCTCGTCGGTGCCCCCGTTCGGGGACAGATCAGGCAGGCGATCGAGCGACGCCGCCTCGACGGAACTCTGCGCACCAGAACCACACGATATCGTTCCCGGCCAAGGGCCTGGCCCGCGTGGTCCGACGCTCGGAGAGGAGTCGCACATGACGCAGCGCACGACGACGACCGATCGCGTCTTCGGGACGCTTCGCGAGTCGATCTTGACGGGGGAGTTCCCCGCCGGATCACTGCACTCGATCTATCGGCTCGCCGATTTGCTCGGGGTCTCCCGCACGCCGGTCCGCGAGGCTGTGCTTCGGCTCGCCGACCTGGGCCTGGTTTCCATCGAGCGAAATCGTGGCGTGCGCATCCGTGGCGTCACCGTCACCGACGTTCGGTCGGTGTTCGAGCTCAGGCTCATGATGGAGGTGCCGGCCGCCGCCTACGCGGCAGAACGCGCCACGAGTGAGGACGTCGTCACGCTCGAGGCGGCCCTGGCAGGCATGCGGGTGGCGGCCGAGCTGGACGACGAGGGCGGCTTCACCGATCACGACCGATCCCTGCACCACGCGATCGCTTCGATATTGGGCAACTCCAGGCTGCAGCAGGAGGTCGCTGCGCTGCGGGACTCGATCCAGACCCGCGGTGCCTCGACCTTGCACCGTTCGCGAGGCATGCCAGAGATCCTCGAGGAGCACGTGCCGATCGTCCTGGCGATTGCTGCAAAGGATCCCGCGGCAGCAGCGGCGCGGATGGAGGAGCATCTGGTCAACACCGCAACGCTGCTCATGACCCAGGTCGCGGACTCGGACGATCCAGCTCCGGCCTCAGGCTGGGCCGATCGGCTCCGAGGTCATCTGTACCTCCCCGGTCGGTCCATCCACCCCGGAGAGAAGTAGCATGCTAGTGACGACGAGGCCCCCATCCGAAGGAGCAGCACCGTGTCGAGCTTCCATCCGACCCACCCCGAGACGGTCTTCACATACGGCGCGCCGGGCCTGAAGTTCGGCGTCGGAGCCCGGCACGAGCTCGGGCACGACCTCGCACAGCTCGGTGCGAAGCGGGTGCTGATCGTGACCGACTCCGGCGTTGCCGCAACCGGCGCCCCCGGCGAGGTCGCCGCCGCTCTGCAGGCGGCCTCGATCGACGCGATCGTGTTCGACCGTGCCCGCGTCGAGCCGACCGACGGGAGTCTGGAGGAGGCGATCGCCTTCGGCCGCGCCGAGGGCCCGTTCGACGCGATCGTCGCGATCGGAGGAGGCAGCAGCATCGACACCGCGAAGGCGGTCAATCTTCTGCTGACCAACGAGGGCGAGCTGATGGACTACGTCAATGCACCTGTCGGCAAGGCGCGCGCGCCGCGCCAGCGGTTGCTCCCGTTGATCGCGGTGCCAACGACAAGTGGCACCGGCAGCGAGAGCACCACGATCTGCGTCCTGGACGTCGTCAGCCAACAGGTCAAGACAGGGATCTCGCACGTCCGGTTGCGTCCGACCCTCGCCGTGGTGGATCCCGAGCTGGCGTTGACGCAGCCTGCCGAAGTGACGGCCGCCTCGGGCCTGGACATCCTGTGCCACGCGCTGGAGAGCTACACCGCGCGACCGTTCGGCTCCTACGAGCGCAAGCGGGCCGACCAGCGAGTGCCGTACTGCGGTGCCAACCCGATCGCCGACATGTGGTCGGAGAAGGCCCTGAGCCTGATGTCGAGCTCGTTCCGCAAGGCCGTGCGCCATGGTGACGATCTGGCCGCCCGGACCGAGGTCGCGATGGCGGCGACGTTCGCGGGCCTGGGGTTCGGCAATGCCGGCGTGCACATCCCGCATGCCAATGCCTATCCGATAGCCGGACAGGTCCGAGACTTTCGTCCGAGTGGTTACGACTCCGACCACGCCATGGTGCCCCACGGAATGGCTGTGTCACTGACTGCGCCGGCGGCGTTCCGTCACACGTTCCAGGCGGCTCCGGAGCGTCATCTGAGAGCAGCCCAGCTGCTGGCGCCGGACGCCGAGTGCCCGGCCGACCCGGCCGAGTTCCTTCCGCAGGTGCTCATCCACATCATGCGCGACGTCGAGATCCCTGCCGGCATCGGTGCGGTGGGCTTCGACGAGGGTGACATCGACGCGCTCGTCGAAGGCACCATGAAGCAGCAGCGGCTGCTCGCGACGGCGCCGCTGGAGGTCACCGAGGAGGCCGTGGCGATGATTCTCGACCAGTCGATCGAGCTGTGGTGACCTCGTCGTCGAGCCTGGACCAGGGGTCGGTGGACACGGCGGACATCATGCACGCGTTGCACCGTGCCGGCGTGACCGATGTCGACGACTCCACCCTGACCAGAGCGATGTACAGCACCGACGCCTCGCTGTATCGAGTCGTACCGCGGGTCGTGGTGCGTCCCCGGAGCGTCGAGGAGGTCCTCGGGACGATCGAGGCGTGCCGTCTGACGGGGACGCCGGTGACCTCACGCGGCGCTGGCACGTCGATCGCTGGGAATGCCGTCGGCACGGGGGTGGTCATCGACTTCACCCGCCACCTGAACCGGGTCCACGAGATCGATGTCGAGGCGCGCACCGCGCGGGTCGACCCGGGGACGGTCCACGCGGTTCTCCAGAAGGCCGCGACACCCATGGGCCTGCGGTTCGGTCCGGACCCCTCCACGCACACGCGGTGCACCGTCGGCGGCATGATCGGCAACAACGCCTGCGGCTCACGCGCGCTGGCGTACGGACGCATGGCGGACAATGTCGTCGCGCTCGACGTCGTCACGATGGCGGGGGAGGAGCTCTCGTTGCGCTCCGGCGCGGCGACGACCTCGCCGACGCTGGACCGACTGCGAGAGGTCGTTCAGACCGACCTCGGCACGATCCGTACCGAGTTCGGAACCTTCGGCCGTCAGGTCTCGGGCTACAGCCTTGAGCACCTCCTGCCCGAACGCGGCTTCGACGTCGCCACCTTCCTGGCCGGCACCGAAGGCACCCTGGCGACCATGACGGCCGCCACCGTGCGGCTTGTCCAGGATCCTCCGCACCGGCAGATCCTGGTTCTGGGATACGCGTCGATGGCCGAGGCCGCGGACGACGTTCCGGCCCTGCTGGTCCACAGTCCGACGGCGTGCGAAGGCCTCGACTCGCGAATCGTCGATGTCTTCCGCGCCCACCGGGGCGCCGTGCCCGAGCTGCCGGCCGGTACGGGCTGGTTGTTCGTCGAGATCTCCGGTGAAAGCGTGGCCTCGGTGGCCGACTCGGTCCGGCGAGCGCGGGCCTCGTCCTCGGCGATCGCGGCGCGCGTCGTCACCGACCCCGCCGAGCAGGCCGTGCTCTGGCGAATTCGGGAGGAGGGAGCAGGCCTGGCGACCCGTACCCTGCCCGGCAAGGCGCTGTCGGGTTGGGAGGACGCCGCCGTGCCACCCGAGCGACTGGGTGCCTACCTGCGGGAGTTCGACCTGCTGTTGGCGTCCCACGGGCTGGACGGCGTGCCATATGGCCATTTCGGAGACGGCTGCATCCACGTACGCATCGACTTCCCGCTCGACGAGCCGGGCGGGCGCGGGCTGTTCCGGGAGTTCCTCCATGACGCGGCGACCCTGGTCGCGTCGCACGGCGGATCGCTGTCGGGGGAGCATGGAGACGGCCGGGCCAGGTCTGAGCTGCTGCCGCTGATGTACTCGGCCGAGGCGATCGATCTGTTCGGTCAGGTCAAGGCCGTCTTCGATCCCGATGACCTGCTCAACCCCGGCGTGCTGGTGCGCCCTCGACCCGTCGACGCCGACCTGCGGGGACCCGAGTCGTCGAGCCGCCTCGATGGCCGCCTGGGCCTGCGGCTGCTGCACGACGCGGGAGACTTCGGCAAGGCCGTGCACCGGTGCACGGGCGTCGGCAAGTGCATCGCCGACAACACCGGCTCGCAGGGAGTGATGTGCCCGTCCTTCCAGGCAACTCGCGACGAAAAGGACTCGACCCGCGGGCGTGCCCGGGTGCTGCAGGAGATGATCGACGGCCGATTGGTGAAGGGAGGATTCCGGGCACCAGAGGTCCACGAGGCGCTCGACCTGTGCCTGTCCTGCAAGGGGTGTGCGACCGACTGCCCGACCGGCACCGACATGGCGACCTACAAGTCCGAGGTCTTGCACCAGGCATATCGCGGACGTCTCCGCCCGCGCAGCCACTATGTGCTGGGACGTCTGCCATTCTGGGCACGGGTCACCTCGCCGGTCGCGTGGCTCGCGAACCTGGGCCTGCGCACCCCCGGCGTGCGCTCGATCGCCCGCTGGATCGCCGGTGTCGACCAGCGGCGCAGCCTGCCGACGTTCGCCCGCGAGACCCTGAGCCGTTGGGCCCGCCGGCGCGATCCCGACACGGCGGGCCGACCACGGGTGCTGCTGTGGGCCGACTCGTTCACCGAGTTCTTCTCCACTGACGGCGGCAAGGCAGCGGTACGGGTCCTCGAGAGCGCTGGCTATCACGTCGAGCTGCTTGCTCGGCCGGCCTGTTGCGGGCTGACGTGGATCACGACCGGTCAGCTCGACCGCGCTCGCGCGATCGTGGCAGGGACGGTGGCTCAACTCCATCCTTACGTCATGGACGGGGTGCCGATCGTGGGTCTGGAGCCATCCTGTCTCGCTGTGCTGCGGTCCGACGCTGTCGAGCTGTTGGACGATCCTCGTGCGGTCGACGTCGCACGCGGTGTCTTCACGCTGTCGGAGCTTTTGCAACGTACCGATGGGTGGGTGGCGCCGGACCTGTCGGAAGCCACTCTCGTGGTCCAACCGCACTGCCACCAGGCCTCGATCCTGGGCTTCGAGGCCGACCTGGCGATCATGGCAGCCACCGGAGCCACGATCCAGCGACTTTCTGGATGTTGCGGACTCGCCGGAAACTTCGGCGTCGAGCGGGGACACTATGAGGTGTCAGTGGCCGTCGCGGAGCTGCAGCTGCTCCCCGCCGTGCGTCACGCTCCACCTGGGGCAATAGTCGTCGCTGACGGGTTCTCCTGCAGGACCCAGCTTGACGACCTCGTCGATGTCGACGCGGTGCACCTCGCCCAGATCCTCGACCGCTGACCGGAGACGACTCGCCATGGACCGCACTCTTGAGCTGGGCACCGCGATGTCGCGCTTCGCCGAGCTCGCCGGCCTGGCGCTGGGAGAAGAGCCCATCCCGGCCTGCGCGGAGTGGACGATGCACGGGCTGGTGGCGCACCTCGGGACGATGCACCGCTGGGCGGCCGGGACCCTCCTGAGCGGTCAGCGGATCGCGGCGCCCACTCCGCTGGTGACCGAACCCTTGGCAGACTGGTATGCCGGCACGGCCACGGCACTCCTGAGTGCGCTGCAGGCCATCAGCCCGGACGAGTCGATCCCCAATTTCACCCGCAATGACGAGACCGCCGAGTTCTGGCCGCGACGGCAGCTGCACGAGACCATCGTGCATGGTGTCGACGCCGCTCAGGCGCTTGGTTTCGACGAATCCAGCTGGGCCGTTGATCCGGCGATTGCGGCCGATGGCATCGACGAGGTGCTGCAGGCGTTCTTCCCCCGGTTGACGGCGCGGGGCATGCGCCCTGACGTACGCTCACGCATTCGGCTGGTGGCCACGGACCTCCAGCAGTCGTGGATCATCAGTCCGGGAAGCGAAAAGGACGGCCCTCCGGTTCAGCTCCACTCGTCGCTGGAGGCTGACGTGCTGGTGAGCGGATCAGCGTCCGATCTGTACCTCGGACTGTGGGGGCGGGTGGGTCCGGAGCGGCTGCAGTTCGATGGCGCCGATGGCCAGATCATGTTCGACGGCCCGACGACGCCGTAGACCCGCGACGCCCGCCCGGCACGTCGACCTACCGGGTGCAGTCCGGTGATTTGGAATCATCTGCGCCGGACCGGTAGTATGAGGCGCTGTGCCTGAACTCATCAGGCCGGTGCACACATCCTGTCGGACAACGCGGCGGCGAGTGCATCACGACTCATGGCTCACACCAGTCAGAAGAAGGAAGTTTGTAGTGCCCACGATTAACCAGCTGGTCCGCAAGGGCCGCACGCGCAAGGTCGTCAAGACGACGACCCCCGCGCTCAAGGGTTCACCTCAGCGACGCGGTGTCTGCACCCGCGTCTACACGACCACTCCGAAGAAGCCGAACTCCGCGCTCCGCAAGGTGGCACGTGTGAAGCTCTCGAGTGGCACCGAGGTCACTGCATACATCCCCGGTGAGGGCCACAACCTCCAGGAGCACTCGATCGTGCTCGTTCGCGGTGGTCGTGTGAAGGATCTCCCCGGTGTGCGCTACAAGATCATCCGTGGAGCCCTGGACACGCAGGCCGTCAAGGGCCGCAAGCAGGCCCGCAGCCTGTACGGCGCCAAGAAGGAGAAGAGCTAATGCCTCGTAAAGGTCCGGCGCCGAAGCGCGTCGTCGTCACTGACCCCGTCTACGGGAGCCAGCTCGTCACCTCGCTGATCAACAAGGTCCTGGTCGACGGCAAGAAGCAGGTCGCCCAGCGCATCGTCTACACCGCCCTGGAGGGAACGCGCGAGAAGTCCGGCACCGATCCGGTCATCACCCTCAAGCGCGCACTCGACAACGTCAAGCCGTCGATTGAGGTCAAGAGCCGTCGTGTCGGTGGCGCGACCTATCAGGTCCCGATCGAGGTTCGCGCCTCGCGTCAGAACACCCTGGCCCTGCGCTGGCTCGTCCGCTTCTCGGGCGAGCGTCGCGAGAAGACCATGGCCGAGCGTCTGATGAACGAGCTGCTCGACGCCTCGAACGGTCTGGGCGGCGCCGTCAAGAAGCGCGAAGACACGCACAAGATGGCCGAGGCCAACAAGGCATTCGCCCACTACCGCTGGTAGTCCCGGACGTCTCGTCCCCATCACCTTCACCCGCACCAAAGAGGAAGCAGTAACCACTCGTGGCAACCGACATCACCACCGACCTGAACCGGGTCCGCAACATCGGCATCATGGCGCACATCGATGCCGGCAAGACCACGACGACCGAACGCATCCTCTTCTACACCGGTATCAACTACAAGATCGGTGAGGTCCACGACGGCGGCGCCACGATGGACTGGATGGAGCAGGAGCAGGAGCGCGGCATCACCATCACCTCCGCCGCGACGACCTGCTGGTGGAAGGACAACCAGATCAACATCATCGACACCCCCGGGCACGTCGACTTCACCGTTGAGGTCGAGCGCAACCTGCGCGTCCTCGACGGCGCCGTCGCCGTGTTCGACGGTGTGGCCGGTGTCGAGCCGCAGTCCGAGACGGTCTGGCGCCAGGCCGACAAGTACGGCGTGCCGCGCATGTGCTTCGTCAACAAGCTCGACCGCACCGGCGCCAGCTTTGACTACTGCGTCAAGACGATCCGCGAGCGCCTCGGCGCGACGGCCCTGGTCCTGCAGGTCCCGATCGGCGCCGAGGGCGACTTCATCGGAGTCGTCGACCTGATCGGCAACCGCGCGCTCGTGTGGCGCGGCGAGACCGCGATCGGTGAGGACTACACCATTGAGGACATTCCGGCCGATCTGGTCGAGAAGTCGGCCGCCGCCCGTGCCGAGATGATCGAGACGCTCGCGGACCACGACGACGAGTTCGCCGAGGCCTACCTCGACGGCGCCGAGATCACCCCCGAGCTGCTCAAGCCGGCCATCCGTCGCGCGACGCTGGCCGCCGCGCTCAACCCGGTCCTGTGCGGCACGGCGTTCAAGAACAAGGGCGTCCAGCCCCTGCTCGACGCCGTCATCGACTTCCTGCCCTCGCCGATCGACGTTGGTGCCATCACGGGCCTCGACCCGCGAGACGAGAGCAAGTCCGACACACGCGAGCCGAACGAGAGCGAGCCGTTCGCGGCACTCGCGTTCAAGATCGCCTCGGATCCGCACCTGGGCAAGTTGACCTACCTACGCGTCTACTCGGGGCGTCTGGAGGCTGGCAGCACGGTCATCAACGTGACCAAGGGCCGCAAGGAGCGCATCGGCAAGATCTACCAGATGCACGCCAACAAGCGCGCTGAGATCGCCTCGGTCGGCGCCGGCCAGATCGTCGCCGTCATGGGTCTCAAGGACACCACGACGGGCGAGACCCTGGCCGATCCGCAGAAGCAGATCGTGTTGGAGTCGATGACGTTCCCCGCGCCGGTCATCCAGGTCGCGATCGAGCCCAAGACCAAGAGCGACCAGGAGAAGCTCGGCACCGCGATCCAGCGGCTCGCCGAGGAGGATCCGACGTTCCAGGTTCACACCGACGAAGAGACCGGTCAGACGATCATCGCCGGCATGGGCGAGCTGCACCTCGACATCCTGGTCGACCGCATGAAGCGGGAGTTCAACGTCGAGGCCAATGTCGGCAAGCCGCAGGTCGCGTACCGCGAGACGATCAAGCGCAAGGTTGAGAACGTCAGCTACACCCACAAGAAGCAGACGGGTGGCTCGGGCCAGTTCGCCAAGGTCATCATCAGCATCGAGCCGACCGGGCCGCTGTCCGGTGGCGAGGGTGGCTACGAGTTCGACAACGCCGTCTCCGGTGGCCGTGTGCCCCGCGAATACATCCCTTCGGTCGATCAGGGTGCGCAGGATGCCATGCAGTTCGGTGTTCTCGCTGGCTACCAGATGGTCGACGTCAAGGTCACCTTGGAGGACGGCGCGTACCACGACGTCGACTCCTCGGAGCTTGCCTTCAAGCTCGCCGGTTCGATGGCGTTCAAGGAGGCGGCACGCAAGGCCGATCCGGTGATCCTCGAGCCCGTGTTCGCGGTCGAGGTCACCACGCCCGAGGACTACATGGGCGACGTGATCGGCGACATCAACTCTCGCCGTGGCCAGGTTCAGGCCATGGAAGAGGGCATGGGAGGCGTCAAGGTCATCAAGGCCATCGTCCCCTTGTCCGAGATGTTCGGGTACGTCGGCGACCTGAGGTCCAAGACCTCGGGCCGTGCGTCATACTCGATGCAGTTCGACTCCTACGCGGAGGTTCCCAAGAACGTCGCGGAAGAGATCATCAAAAAGGCCCGCGGCGAGTAGCAGCGGTCCATCTCATAAGATGGCCTGAGGCTCTCGTCCAGCGAGACCCAACGGCGTTCCACAGCAACCAATTCTAAGAAGGAGCCCCAAGTGGCTAAGGCGAAGTTCGAGCGGACCAAGCCGCACATGAACATCGG